>DRGC01000001.1 GCA_011050235.1 Phycisphaerae bacterium
CTGCGAGTGCTGGCCCGGGCCGCAGGGGCGGGCCCGTCGGCGGCGCGGCGACAGCGGCTGCTGACGATGGCCGAGCGGGCGTGGCTGCTGGGGGGCTTTGCCGCCCTGCTGGCCAGTGGATATGCCAACTTCGTTTCCTCGACGCTGGCCCTGGGGCCTGTGCCGCTGCTGGCCTTGTGGGCAGCGCTGATTCCGTTCGTCGCCGCCCTGCTGTTGACGTGGACGATTGACTACCGCGCCCACCGGGCCATCCGCCAACAGATGGCCGGGCAATGGCCGCCCGGCGAGCGGCCGCTGGCTATCTGGACGCGCAGTCAATACGTGTTGTTCCACCTCCGCACACATTTGCTGTTCATCGTCGCCCTGCTCAGCGCGATCATGCTGGCCAATGACCTGCTGTGGCGGGCGGCCGTGTCGCTGTGGCCCCCGGCCCAGGCCGAGTGGATCGCCGCCGGTGGCGCGTTCATCTCGGCCGGCGCGGTGTTCCTGCTGGCGCCGCTGATGATCACGCGCATCTGGAAGACCGCCCGGCTGGCGGACGGCCCCTTGCGCCGCCGAATCGAGGAGCTGTGCGACCGCCTCAACCTGCGATACCGCGATGTGCTTGTTTGGCAAACCGAAGGCGTACTGGCCAACGCCGCTGTGATGGGGCTGATACCCCAGGTCCGCTACGTCCTGCTGTCCGACGCACTGTTGGAGCGGATGGACGAGCGTCAGGTTATGGGCGTCTTCGCCCACGAGGCCGGGCACGTGACGGGCCGACACCTGCTGACCATGGCGGTGTTCGCTGTCACCGTAACGATGCTGGCCTCGGCTGTCTTCACGGCCGCAATTGATGCGCCCACCTTGGACAATTGGGTCGCCATCGGCGCCACCATCGGCTTGCTTGTGCCGCTGTGGACGTTCGCCTTCGGCTGGATGTCGCGCCGCCTCGAGCGCCAAAGCGACGTCGCCGCCGCGTGGATCCTCAGCAGACAGGCCGACGGGCCTCAGGAGCAACACTGGGACGATCCGCACATCACGCCCGAAGGGGCCGCCCTGTTCGCCGGCGCTTTGCAGCGCATCGCGCAGCTCAACGGCACGCCCACGACCCAGCCGAATTGGCGCCACGGGTCGATTGCGTCGCGCGTGCGCTATATTCTTTCGCTAGGCGCTTCCGGCGGTTCGCGCCGGCCCATCGACCGGCTGGTGCGGCGGATCAAGTGGGGGGTGTGGCTGGCCTTGGCGGCGGCGGTCGCCGCCCACGCCGGCTTGTTCGTCCTTCTGGAGACTGGTTGATGACCGAACGTCCCGTCGCAGTCGTAACCGGCGCCTCCAGCGGCATCGGCGCCGAGACAGCTCTCGCCTACGCCGCCAAGGGCTACGCCGTCGTCCTGGCCGCCCGCAACGTGGACAACCTCAACGCCGTCGCCGGCCGCTGTCGCGCCGCCGCTGGCGAAAGCGCTGCCGGCGACGTCGCACTGGTTGTGCCCACCGACGTCACGGAGCACCGGCAGGTCGATGCTCTGATCGCCGCGGCCATGGACGTCTTCGGCCGAATCGACGTGATGGTCAACAACGCCGGTTACGGCCAGTTTGCGCGGGTCCACGAACTCGACGAGCAGGACCTGCGCGACATTTTCGAGGTGAACTTCTTCGGGGCGTTTTTCGGCTGCCGGGCCGTCGCACCGATCATGATCGACCGGGGCCGCGGGCATATTTTCAATATCTCCTCCGTCATCGGCAAGGTCGGCTCACCGTTCCACGGAGCGTACTCGGCCAGCAAGTTCGCCCTCTCGGGCCTGACGCAGGCGATGCGGGTGGAGATGAGGCCCTTCGGCGTCCACGTCACCGACGTCTGCCCCGCTCTGACGGAGACGGGCTTCTCCGGCAACGTCCGCAACGGCGATGTCCGCCAGCGCAGCGAGTACCTGCGCCGCACCAAGAAGATGCACCCCGCCAAAGTCGCCCGCCGCATTGTCGCCCGCACCGGCAAGCGCACGCCGCAGATGATCTTCACCGCCGGGGGGCGACTGCTGATCCTGCTGGGGACGGTCTGGCCGCGGGCGGCGGATCGGCTGATGAAGGTCTACCACGACGACCTCGCCCGCGCCCTACGCGCCCCCGACGACGCGCCCTAGTCGGCGACGGCGCTACTGCATCGACTCGATCGCCCGGGCGACGGCGAAAGCCTGGACAGCCGCGGCGACATCGTGCACGCGAAAGATCGTCGCCCCGCCCCGCCAGCAGGCCAGCGACGCCGCCAGCGTGCCGGCCCCGCGCCGGTCGGGCGCGTCGATACCCGTCACCTCACCGATGAAGCGCTTTCGCGACGGGCCCACCAGCACCGGATGGCCCAGCGCGACCACTCGATCGACGTGGCGAATCAGCGCCAGATTGTGCTCCAGCCGTTTGCCGAACCCGATGCCCGGATCCAGGATAATGCGATCCGCCACCACCCCCGCCGCGACGGCGGCGTCGCGCCGCTGGGCCAGGAAGTCGCAGACCTCGGCCACCACATCGTCGTAGTGCGGGTCGGCCTGCATCGTCTTGGGGGCCCCCAGCATGTGCATCAGGCAGATCGGTGCACCACGCTCGGCGGCGAGGGCGAAGATCGCCGGGTCGTCCCGGCCGGCTGAGACGTCGTTAACGATCGTCGCGCCGGTGTCCAGGGCAAACCGTGCGACCTCGCTGTTGGTCGTGTCGATGCTGATCCGCGCGCCGGCGGCTGCGACGGCGGGAAGAATCCCGCCGAGGCGGTCGATCTGCTCGGCCGGTGAGACACGCTCGCCGCCGGGGCGGGTCGACTCGGCCCCGATATCGATCACGTCGGCGCCCTCAGCGATCATGCGCTCGGCCTGGGCGACGGCGTCGCCAACGGCCAGGAATCGCCCGCCGTCGGAGAAGCTGTCGGGCGTGACGTTCAGAATGCCCATCACGATTGCCCGGCCCGTGCGGTGCGAGCTTAGAATATCGTCCAGTGTCGCCGCCATCGCCGGCATCTTATCCGCACGATCCGGCCATCACAACGCCCCGTTGCCTTGCGGGCCCGCCCCGACCGGTCGATAATGGACCCAACACCGCTAAGGAGATACACACCATGGCTGCCAAGACAATTCTGATGCTGGTCGGCGATTTCGTGGAAGACTACGAGGCGATGGTCCCATTTCAGATGCTGACGCTGGTCGGCCATACCGTCCATGCGGTCTGTCCCGATAAGACGGCTGGCCAGAGCGTCCGCACAGCGGTCCATGACTTCGAGGGCGACCAGACCTACAGCGAGAAACGCGGGCACAACTTCGCCCTCACGGCGACGTTCGATGAGGTCGATCCGGCCGACTACGACGCGCTGGTGATCCCCGGCGGTCGCAGCCCGGAGTACCTGCGGCTGAATCCGCGCGTCGTCGAGATCGTTCGACACTTTATCGACACCGACAAGCCGATCGCCGCGATTTGTCACGGCCAGCAGTTGCTGATTGCCGCCGACGGCCTGGCCGGCAAGACGTGTACGGCCTACCCGGCGCTGCAGCCGGACGTCGAACGCGCCGGCGCCAACTGGATAGCGCCTAACGAGACGTTCTCCAACGCGGTCGTGGACGGCCAGTTGGTGACGGCATCGGCGTGGCCCGCCCACCCGGCCTGGATCGCCGAGTTCTGCAAACTCCTCGGCAGCACGATCGAGCCGTAGGGACCGGTTGGCGACCTGCTGTTCCTACGGGGGAGGGGATCAGCGCCGGCGGCTAACGCGAGTCGGACGTCATCCTGACTGGGGCTGGACGCCGCCGAGGTCGGTCTGGCCGTCCTCGGCTGGGGTGGGCGGGGCGTCCGCTTCGCCGGGCTCAGCCGTCTTGGCGTGCTCGATGTCGATCAGGTCGTTGACGGAGGTCTTGTCGAGTGTCTTGCCGTCGATGATCAGCTTGACCTCCTCGGCATTGAGCGTCTCGTATGCCAGCAGGGCCTGGGCGATACGCTCCAGTTCGTCGCGGTGAGCCTCCAGCACTTTGCGCGCGCGCTGATGGGCCTCATCGACGATGCGCTTGATCTCGCTGTCGATCAGTTCGGCCGTCTTGTCCGAGTAGTCCTTGCCGCCGAGGTCCATCATCTGCGGGTGGCGCTGCTGCTCGTTATAGCTGATCAGCCCTAACTGCTCGCTCATGCCCCAGTCGACGACCATGGTCCGCGCCAGCCCGGTGACGTGGAGGATATCGTTGGAAGCTCCACTGGAGACATCGCCGAAGACCAACTCCTCGGCCACGCGCCCGCCGAGCGAGATCGTCAACTGCGCCTGGCAGTAGACCTTGGTGTAGAGATAGCGATCCTTTTCGGGCAAGGCGAAGGTCGCCCCGCCCATTGACCCGCGCGGGATGATGGAGACCTTGTGCAGCGGGTCGGCCTCGGGCGTGAGCACCTGCACCAGCGCGTGGCCGGCTTCGTGGTAGGCGGTCATCGATTTTTCCTGCTCGTCGATGACGCGGCTGCGACGGGCCCGGCCCCAGCGGACCTTGTCGCGGGCCTCTTCGAGGTCTTCCTGCTCGACGGACTCTTTGTCGGCCATGGTCGCGGCGATGGCGGCCTCGTTGACCAGCGCCTCCAGGTCGGCGCCGCTGAACATCGGCGTGCCGCGGGCCAGTCGGTGCAAGTCCACATCGGCGCCGCACTCGATCTTGGCGGCGTAGATTTTGAGGATATCATATCGGCCCTTCAGGTCCGGCAAGGGCACGTTGATGTTCCGGTCGAACCGTCCCGGTCGCGTCAGGGCCGGGTCCAGCACGTCGGTCCGGTTGGTCGCAGCGATGATGATGACCTGGTCGTTGGTGCCCAGCCCGTCCATCTCGACCAGGATGGCGTTGAGGGTCTGCTCGCGTTCGTCGGCCCCACCGGTGCCGAAGCCCGCCCCGCGCCGCCGCCCGACCGCGTCGATCTCGTCGAGGAAGATGATGCACGGCGCCGCGTCGCGCGCCTGCTTGAACAGGTCGCGCACGCGCGATGCGCCCACGCCGACGAACATTTCCACAAAGTCGCTGCCGGAGATCGAGAACACCGGCACGTCGGCCTCGCCGGCAATGGCCTTGGCCAGCAGCGTCTTGCCGCAGCCCGGCTCGCCCACCAGCAGCACGCCGCGCGGGATCCGCCCGCCCAGCCGCTGGAACTTCCGCGGGTGGCGGAGGAACTCGATGATCTCGAGCACCTCATCTTTGGCCTCATCGATGCCGGCGACATCCTTGAAGGTGATCTTGGACTGCTCCTTGTTGGTGACCCGGTGTCGTGACCGTCCGAACGATCCCAAGAAGCCCGCCCCGCTGGCCTGACCCATCCGCCGAAACACCAGGAACCAGACCGCCAAGAACACCACCATCATCAGCAGCACGTGCGGAAGCATGGCCCTCCACCAGCTCGTGCGTTCGAGGCGAACTTTGGCGGGGTACTCGCGGCCGGCCAGCCGCTTGTCCAGATCGGCCAGGAATCCTTCGCCCCGGGCCCCCTCGGGGAAGATGACGAAGAACTTCTTCGGGCTATCGGCCTCCAGGCCGGCCACCCCGGGCGGGTTCTCGCCTTTGATGCGCTCGGGTGTGATCACCAGTTCGCCGGTCACTTGGCCGTTGTCGACGTAGGCCCAGAAGTCCGTCGCTGTGATCTCACGCCGCTGGTCCATCCCCTGCATGAACGACACCAGCGCGAAGACCATCACGCCGATCAGCACCCAGCCCATCAGCGATCGGCCGAAGCGAGCGGGCGGGGTCGGCGGTGTGGGCGTCGGCCCACGGGGTTTTTCCGGAGGTTGATTGGTCATTGGATATCGTTCTCGCTACGGTCGGCCTCGGCGGCTTCTTCGCCCCACTCGGCTTCCATGTACTCGACAACCAGCCGCGAGGCCTCTTCGATCAGGTCCTGGCTGCCCTGGAAGAAGTCTTCGCTCAGCGGCGCATCCGCGATGTAGGTGCTGGCGACCTGCAGGTCGAGTTCTTCAACCAGGTTCTCGCCCGATCGCAGATCACGCCATGTGAACGACAGGGTCATCACGATTTCAAACTCGTTCGGATTTCCGGTATCGGGATTGAAACTCAGGACCCTCTGCTCAATCAGCAAGATCTCGCCGGACAGCTCCGTGTCGGCGCGGGACTTCCTGGTGGATTTGTAGGGCGTGTCCATCTCGATCCGCTTGATGATGGCCTCGGTCAGGCGAAACTCCAGATCGCGGCGGTAGACGTCATCGCCTCGCGTCCACATCGGCACGAAGACCGAGGACACGTCCGTGCGGTATTGGCTGCGCATGGTGTAGGCGCCGATGCCGTCGCCGCCGGGCTCCACACAGCCCAACGGCCACGCCGCCAGCAAACAGACCAGAACCACACCGCCGGCCGCCAGGCTGCATCCGTGTTTGAGTTTATCCATCACTGCCGTTTGCATCGGTCTCTCCCACACGCCTACGGCCCGTCGCCGGTGCGGCGTCGATCGGCAAGTCGCTGTCGTTGCCGCTCGGCCCGTTCGAGCACCTCTTGGCTGGGCAGGTCCAGCAGGCCCATCTGCATCAGAGCGTCCTCGCCCAGCAGCGCGTAGCTCGTGTCCGGAAACTGCTCGGTCAGCTTCCTATAGTAATATATCGCTGTTTGGAGCCTATTTGTTCGCTCATAAAATCGCGCACATTCATAAAGCTTTCCCGCCCGCTGGTCGCGGATATCGGCCAGCGCCTCGACAACGCCCTCGGCCTCGGCCTGGACGGGGAACTGCTCGACAAATTGCTCGTAGCGCTGCTGGGCCTCCAGCAGCGGGGTCTCATCGTAGTCGATCCCGTGGAACGACGCCACTGACGCCCGCGCCGCGTTGAGCATCGCATCCGGCGTCCGGCGGCTGCGTGGGAACAACTTCATGAACTGGTCGTACGATTCGATGGCCTTGGCCCACTGGGCGTGGGCGTAGTACCAGTCGCCGATCCGCAGGAGAACGTCCTCCGCCAGTTGCGTCCCCGGCGCGTGCCCGGCGACCTTTTCGAGGATCATGACCCCTTCATCGGTGGCGCCGATTCGAAAGATGCCGAACACCACGCGCTTCTTGCCGGATATCAACGCCTCGCCGGCGGTCACCTCGCCCAGCAGCGCCTGGGCGGAAAACTCCCCAGCCGGGTACCGCGATAACTGGTCGTCGAACCGTTCGAACGCCTGATAGTAACGACCGCGGGCCAGTTCGGCCTGGCCGGCCAGAAGCAGCGCTTCTTCGGTGGTCGGGTCGCTGCCGAACCGCTTGACGTGCCGTTTGGACCAGCGCACGACGCGACCGTACCGCGTGCCTTGAGAGGCGTCTCGGATCCGGGCCAGGCTGCCGGCCGGCGTCTCGGGGGCGCTGGGGTCCAGCATCAGCCACTTCCCGCCGCGGATCTCCAAAGACGGCTTGCCCGCACCGGGTTCTCGGTCGCATGCCAAGGCCAGCCCAGCCAACACAACCAACGCCATCCAAAGGATATATTTCGCAACTGTCAGATTCATAGGGCCCCGGGCCGGCGGTCACCACCGCCCGAATCCTTCATTATAGCGAACCCACAGGCCGAGACAACCTCGCCGCTTCCACGGGCTCGCCCCGGGGCGGGCTATCGCCTGCCCAGCACGCTCGATGCCGTCCGCAGGGGCCGGCCTAGTTGGTGGGCGGCGTGGTAGTTGAGCATATCGGCTACGCGGCGGGCCTGCGCATCGGGGAGGGAAACTTTTCGGCCGCTCTCAGCCGCCGACAGGGCCGCCAGCGCCGCCGTCGTTCGCCCGTCCAACGCCATCCGTTCGCCGTTGCCCGAGGCGCACTGCTCGCACAGCACGCCGCCTGCGCTCGAAGAGAACCACAGCTTGCCTCTGTGCCCCGCCGTCGGCTGCCTGCACGAGACGCAGCGATCCAGCTCGCCCAGCAACCCCACATGCCGCAACAGCCGCCACAGAAAATACGCCACCACCGCCAACACCGGCGAGGCGGGCTCGCCCAGACGCTGCAGCGCATTGTGCAGCAGGTCAAAGACCTCCGGGTGCGGGTCGTCGACAGCCAGCATCGCTCCGGCCAGCTCGATCAGATACAACGACGCATTGAGGCGAGCGGCGTCGCGGCGAATCTCGCGGCGCGTGACGGTCTCGGTGAACTCCACCAGCACACCCAGCCCGCCCGAACGGCTGGGCGTGAAGATCAGCTCACCCTCGGCCAGCAGATCGAGCGCCCCGCCGGACTTGCTCTTGGCGCGTTTGGTCCCCTTGGCGATCAGGCGCACCACACCCGTCCCGCGCGTCAGAAACGCGACCACCTGAGAGGTCTCACTGTAGTCGCTCGTCCGCAGACAAATCGCCGGCTCACGCTGTCGCATGGCCCCACCGTAGCATCGCCGCCGACCTCCGGCAAGTGCGGCGGGCCTAGGCCGTGACGATCTGGCGGCCTTCGCGGGCGACGTCGAGCAGAGCGAGGATGTTCTCCAGGGGCACGTCTTCCTGGATGTATTGGGCGGGGGCGAAGATGTACCCGCCGCCGTCGCCCAGCAGGCGGCGGACGCGCCGCGCCTCGGCGCGGACCTCGTCGGGGGTCGCCTGCGGCAGGAGGTGTCGCGTGCTGATGCCTCCCCAGAAACATATCTGCGAGCCGAACTCTTCCTTGAGGGCCAGCAGGTCCATGCATTCCGGTTCGATGGGGTTCAGCACGTCGTAGCCCATCTCGATGATGGTCGGCATCAATTCGCGGACGTCACCACAGCAATGCAGCCAGACGTTCTTTCCGGCGGTGTGGATGGCGTCGATCATCCGCTGTTCGCCGGGGCGAATCATCTCATCGAACATCTTCGGCGACATCAGCAGGCCCGCATCGCTGCCCCAGTCACTGCCCAGCAAGACGCCGTCGATGTCTTCCAGCGACAGGAACTGCTCCATGTGAGCGAGGTTCCGCTCGATGCAGTCGTTGAGGAACCGGCGAGCGAAGTCGGCCCTGGCGGCCATGTCGAGCATGAAGTTACCGTACCCGCGCGCGAAGGCGCCCTGCTCGAAGTGGATGCCGTAGAGGCGCACGAGCAGATACTTGTCGTTGCCGGCCTCGCGGAGGGCCCGCACACGATCATGGAGGCCCTTTAGCGTGCCGACGGGCACGATGGACAACTCGGTGGTTGGCGGCGTGGTATCCAGCCAGTCAGCCGGGCGGCGCGCGAGGTCGAAGCTCCACCACGGAGGACAGACGTCCAGGACGTCGTTGTCGAAGAACGCCTCGACCGAGTCGGCCTCGATGCGGGAGGCGATGGCCTCCCACGCCGTTGGCGTGATGTCCAACAGGTGCGGTGAACGATCTATCAGCTTGCGCTCAATGGCGGCTCTGACCAACTGGCGAGAGGTCATAAGATAATGCTCCTGATAGTGTTTCCGGCCCCGCCACGTGGCTGGCGCCGCCTAATCATCATAGCGCCGCTACGGTCAGAACGCGGATTTTGCCCACCAGAATTTCTCGCGCAGCAGGCCTGCCGGGCCAGCGCCCTAGGCGGAACGTTTGAGCTTGCGGGCCCAGAGGCTCAGCCAGATCGTCGCCAGCAGGAGGGCGAACAGGATCAACTTCCACATCGCCATGACCGTCAGTGTGATCGAGTGGACCTCGTCCCAGGTCAGAAACTCTTTGCCCCCCCAGGCCCAAAGAACCCAGTCCGGCTTGTTGCGGAGCATGCAGAGCGTCGACAGCCATCCCACCGTCATCCAGATCGCCGCGATCAGGATTGTCCACCACCCAGCCGCCGCCGCCAAGCGCACACGTTTTGCCAATTGGTCGCTCATGGTCGTGTCTCCTTTCATCGGCCAAGCGGATTCTACCGCGGCCGCGTTGGGGCGAAAACCATCAGCCTGATAGTTTTCGCTTGCCCGGCGATGGCGTATCATGGGACGCCATGTCCGCTGCCAAAGACACCGACGGCGTTATCACACTCGACGGCCGATCGCTGACCATCGACGACGTGGCGGCCGTCGCCACGAATGGGGCCCGTGTGGTGCTGGCCGATGGGGCCCGCCCCGGCATCGCCGCCTCGCGCGCGCTGATCGAACGAATCGCCGCCGGCGACGAGCCGGTCTACGGCGTCAACACGGGCGTCGGCGAACTGGCCAACCAGATCATCTCGCCGGCCGACATCGAAACGCTGCAACTGAACCTCATCCGCAGCCATGCCGTCGGCGTCGGCGATCCGCTGGACCGCAGCGTTGTCCGCGCGGTGCTGCTGCTTCGGGCCAACGCGCTGGCCAAGGGGTTTTCCGGCGTTCGGCCCGAATTGATCGAGATGCTGTGCGATCTGCTCAACGGCGACATCACGCCGTACATCCCGTCGCAGGGCTCGGTCGGGGCCAGCGGCGATCTGGCCCCGTTGGCGCATCTGGCGCTGGTGCTGGTGGGCGAGGGCGAGTGTCTCGTCGACGGCAAGCCCGTCGCGTCGGCCACCATCCTGGCCGGCGCCGGCATCGAGCCCATCACGCTGGCGGCCAAGGAAGGGCTCGCGCTGATCAACGGCACGCAGGTGATGGCCGCCCTGGGCTGTCTGCTGGTCGCCCAGGCCATCAGCCTCATCAAGAGCGCCCAGATCGCCGGGGCCATGAGCCTCGAAGCCCTCCGCGGCACGGACAAGGTCTTCGACGAGAAAATCCACGCCACACGCCCGCACCCCGGGCAGGTCCGCTGTGCGGCCAACATGCGGCGGATCGTCGTCGGCAGCGGCATCATCGCTTCGCACACCGATTGCACAAAGATCCAGGACGCCTACACTCTCCGCTGCATCCCGCAGGTCTACGGCGCCGTGATGGACACGCTCGCCTATGTCGAAGAGGTCATGGCCGTCGAGATCAACTCCGCCACCGACAACCCGCTGGTGTTCGCCGACGAAGGCGAGGTGATCTCCTGCGGCAACTTCCACGGCGAGCCGCTGGCGTTCGCGACGGACTTTCTCGGCATCGCGCTGGCCGAGATCGCCAACATCATCGAACGGACCATCGACCGGCTGGTCAGCCCGCACCTGTCGGGCCTGCCGCCGTTTCTGGTTTCCAAGAGCGGCCTCAATAGCGGGTTCATGATCTCACAATACACCGCCGCGGCCCTGGTTTCGGAGAACAAGGTCCTGGCCCACCCGGCCAGCGTGGACTCGATCCCGACCTCGGCCGGCCAGGAAGACCACGTGTCGATGGGCACGATCTCCGCGCTACACGCCCAGCAGATTCTCCGCAACGTCCAGCACGTCATCGCCATCGAACTGCTCTGCGCCGCACAAGGTATCGACTATCACGATGCGCCGTGCGGGGAGGGCACGGCCGCGGCGCATGAGGTCATCCGAACGCACGTGTCGCACCTGGACGACGACCGCGCGCTGTACCGCGACATCGAGACCGTCCGGGACCTGCTGGCCAGTGGCGAGATCGTCTCAGCCGTCGAGCAGCGAATCGGCCCGCTCGACTGACCCCTCGATCGCCCGCCGAGTCAGGGAACCAACGCATGGCCGCCCGCCCAATGCACATGGAGCTCAAGCCCGCCCGCAAAATCCGGGCTGCGCGAGGCCTGCGACGCCGGTGCAAGACTTGGGAGGCCGAGGCCGCCCTCCGCATGCTGGAGAACAACCTCGACCCACAGGTCGCCATCGCCCCCGACGAGCTGATCGTCTACGGCGGCGCCGGCCGGGCCGCCAGGAACTGGCGGGAGTATCACCGCATCGTCGCGGCGCTGAAGGGGCTGGCCAAGGATGAGACGCTGCTGGTCCAGTCCGGCAAGGCCGTCGGCGTCGTGCGGACGTTCGCCCACAGCCCGCGCGTGCTGATCGCCAACAGCCATATCGTCCCCGCCTGGAGCACCCAGGAGAACTTCGACCGCTACGACGCGATGGGCCTGACGATGTACGCCCAGATGACGGCGGGCAGTTGGATCTACATCGCCACGCAGGGCATCCTGCAGGGCACGTATCAGACGCTGGCGACGCTGGCGGAGCAACACTTCGGCGGCTCGTTGGCGGGACGACTGGTGCTGACGGGTGGGCTGGGCGGCATGAGCGGGGCCCAGCCGATGGCGGTGACGATGAACGGCGGCGTCGCCGTCGTCGTTGAGGTCGACGCCGGGCGCATCTCCCGCCGCGTCGACGAGGGCTACTGCGACCGAATGACGGCCAGCCTCGATGAGGCCCTGGCCTGGGCCGCGGAAGCGACCGCCGCCAAAGAGCCCCTCTCGATCGGCCTGGTCGGCAACTGCGCCGACGTGCTTCCGGAGTTGGTCCGGCGAAACGCCATCCCCGACGTCGTCACCGACCAGACCTCCGCCCACGATCTGCTGGACTACGTGCCGACCGGCGACCTGGCCGAGGTGCGGCGCCTGCGCGAGTCCGATGCGGCCGAGTACCGCGCCCGATCGCTGGCGTCGATCGTCCGTCACACCGAGGCAATCCTCCAGATGCAGCAGCGCGGGGCGGTGGCGTTCGATTACGGCAACAATCTTCGCGGCCAAGCGGAAAAGGGCGGCCTGTGCGTCCGGGACGAGGCGGGCGAGTTCCTCTATCCGGGGTTCGTGCCGGCCTACATTCGCCCGCTGTTTTGCGAGGGGCGCGGGCCCTTCCGCTGGGTGGCGCTGTCGGGCCGGCCCGCCGACATCGACCGCCTCGATGATCTGGTACTGGAGATGTTCGCCGACGACGATATCCTTTGCCGTTGGATTCGCCTGGCCCGCAAGCAGGTGCCGCACCTGGGGCTTCCCGCCCGCATCTGCTGGCTGGGCCTGGGTGAACGGGCTGAGCTGGCCCTGCGGATAAACGATCTGGTCAAGAGCAAGGACCTCGCCGCCCCGATCGTCATCGGCCGAGACCACCTCGACTGCGGCTCGGTCGCCTCGCCCAACCGCGAGACCGAAGCGATGAAGGATGGGTCGGACGCCATCGCCGACTGGCCGCTGCTGAACGCGCTGATCAACACCGCCTGCGGGGCCGACTGGGTCTCGATCCACAACGGCGGCGGCGTGGGGATCGGCAATTCCACGCACGCCGGGCAGGTGTGCGTGGCGACGGGCACAAAGCAAAAGGCCGAGCGGCTTCAGCGCGTGTTGACCGCGGACCCGCTGATGGGCATCTTCCGTCACGTCGACGCCGGTTACGACGAGGCCATCGCCTTCGCCCAGCGGTCGGGCGTCGACATCCCCGGGCGGGACGGCCAGTAGAGGATCGACCCATGCCACCGATCGTCCTGTGCGTTCCAAATATCAGCCAGGGCCGCGACCAGGCGGTCATCAGCCGGATCGCCGGCGCCGTCAAGGCTGTCCCCGACGCCGCTGTGCTGGACGTCGACAGCGGCGAGGACACCAACCGCACCGTTATCACGTTCGCCGGCCCGCCCGACGCCGTCGCCGACGCCGCTTTCGGTCTGATCGCCGCGGCCGTCGAGTTGATCGACATGGCCGCCCACACCGGCAGTCACGCGCGGATGGGCGCCGCCGACGTCTGCCCGTTCATCCCCGTCGCCGACGTGACGATCGAGCGGTGTGTGGGCTTGGCCAAGGATGTCGGGCGGCGCGTGGCCGCTGAGCTGGTCGTACCCGTATACCTCTACGGCTACGCGGCCACCCGGCCCGAACGCGTCAAGCTCTCCGACATTCGCCGCGGTGAGTATGAGGGCCTGGCCGCCAGGCTGGCCGACCCGGCCTTCAAACCCGACTTCGGCCCCGCCCAATTCATCCCCAAAAGCGGCGCCACCGCCATCGGCGTTCGGCCGTTCCTGCTGGCCTACAATGTCAACCTCAACACCGCCGACGCCGCCGTCGCCAACGCGATCGCCGCCCGCATCCGCCAGAGTGGGCGCATCCAGCGCGACGATCGCGGCGAGGTCGTCACCGACGAGGCCGGCCGCCCCGTCCGCATCCCCGGCGAGTTGCCCCACTGCCAGGCCGGCGGGTGGGGGGTCGAGGCCTACGGCTGCGCGCAGGTGACGATGAACCTGCCGAACTTTAGCGTCACAGGCCTGCATACCGCCTACGAGGCCGTCCGCCGGGCGGCCGTCGATCTCGGCGCCGATGTTACCGGTAGCGAACTGGTGGGCCTGACGCCCAGGCAGGCGATGCTGGACGCCGGACGGTTCTACCTCGAGCAACAGGGACAACGCGCCGACATCCCCGAAGCCGACCTGGTCGCCACGGCCGTCCGCTGCCTGGGCCTGGACGACAAGACGCCCTTCGACCCGGACGAGAAAATTATCGAACGCCGCGTCGCCGATCTGCTCGGCGAATGATACAAAGGAGCGCCATGGCCATCCGCGCCGACATGCTGGTAATGAACTGCACCAGGCTGCTGACGCTGGCCGGTCCCAGCCGACCTCGCATCGGGGACGAAATGAACGACCTGGGGGAAGTTGAGTCCGGCGCCGTCGTCATCACCGACGGCAAGATTCTCGAGACCGGCCCGGCCGAGCAGCTCAACGCCAAGTACGACTGCCCGCAGCGGATCAACGCCGCCGAAGGCATCATCATGCCGGGCCTGGTCGACTGCCACACCCATGCGATCTTTCTCCGGCCGCGCGCCGACGAACTGGCCCAGCGCGCCGCGGGGGTACCCTATCTCGATATCCTTGCCGCCGGCGGGGGCATTTACAGCACCGTTCGTTCGGTACTGGCGGCGGGGCGCGAACACCTGCGGTGGGAAACCCAGAATCGCCTCGACGCGATGTTGGCCCACGGCACGACCACGGTCGAGATCAAGAGCGGCTACGGCCTGAACCTCGAGACCGAGCGAAAGATGCTTCAGATCGCCGGTTTCCTCGACCGCCGACATCCGATGGATATCGTCGCCACGTTTCTGGGAGCCCACGTCGTTCCCGAGAACATGGACCGGGCCGCCTACGTGGACTTTCTCGTCGACGAGGCCCTGGGCGAGCTGAAGGGGCTGGCCGAGTTTTGCGATGTATTCTGCGACGCCGAGGCCTTCACGCTCGACGAAGCCCGGCGCATCTTCTCGGCCGCCCTCGAACAGGGCTACAAGCTGAAGATTCACGCCGGCCAGTTCACCGACATGGGCGCAGCGGGATTGGCCGCCGAGTTCGGCGCCGTCTCGGCCGACCATTTGGAGCACGTCAGTGACGAGCAACTGGCGCAGATGCACGACTGCGGGACGCTGGCGGTGCTGCTGCCGGGCGCGGCCCTGTACCTGATGTCGGAGACCTATGCCGACGCGCGGCGGATGATCGATGCCGGCGTGCCCGTCGCGGTGGCGACGGACTTCAACCCCGGCTCGTGCCCGTGTTTCTCGATGCAGATGATGATCTCGCTGGCCTGCCTGAAGCTGAAACTGACCCCGGCCGAGGCCGTCACCGCCGCCACCATCAACGCCGCCTACGCCCTCGACCGCGGCGACCGTGTGGGCTCGCTCGAGCCCGGCAAGCAGGCCGACCTGATCATCGTCAACACCATCGATGAGCGGGAACTCGCCTGCCATTTCGGCGTCAATAATGTTAGAACCGTCATCAAAGCTGGAAAGGTTGTCTGAATCGCAGAGCGAATAACTAATTCCGGAACGCCCGGGGAGGTACCTTAATGTTCACTCGACAAATTACGCGCGTTGCACTGACAGGTCTTGCTCTGGCCGTGTTGCTTGGGGTCTTCGCCCCCGGCTGCGGCGACGACAAGCAACAGGCCAAGCCGCAACAGACCGAACCACCCGTCGATCCGCGACTGGTTGGCCTGCGGTTCACCGACGACGAACTGCCCCGCCTGGATAGCTCCACCTCGGCCCGCCCGCTCATTATCTGGATCGCCTCGCACCTGACTGGGCGGGAGTGCCTATGGTCCCCCATCCCGAAGATGATGTTTGTCCGCCGCTCGCAGATCTTCCCGGTTGCACTCCGCCCCGATGTGACAGCGGGGATGTACGACGAGGCGAGCAGAAGCGAGAGCCCATTCAAAGGAATGGCGAATCTGACCGACACAGACTTCCTAGGAACGTTATCTCTTCACGGCACGCACGGCAGCTACGTGCAGCTTATCGAAGACAAGGCCGATCTGATCATCGTCGCCCGCGAGCCGTCGAAAGATGAGCTCACACTTGCCAAAGAGAAGAACGTCGAACTCGACGTTCGCGCCGTCGCGCTGGATGCGTTTGTGTTCTTGCGCAACGTCGAGAACACCGTAACCGACCTGACGGCTGAGCAGATTCGCGACATCTTCCGCGGCAACATCACCAACTGGAAAGATCTCGACGGGCCGGATCAGGACATCAAGGCCTTCACTCGCAACCGGAACTCCGGTAGCCAGGAGACGATGGTCTCACTGGTCATGAAGGGCGAGGCGACCATCGAAGGCCGCAACATGATGTCCGCGAGCATGGCGGGGCCCTACAACTCCCTGGGCAGCAACGCCACCGGCATCGGCTACACGTTCTATTATTACAATGCCTTCATCTCGCCGAACGAAGCGATCAAGACCTTCGCCGTCAACGGCGTTGCGCCGACCAGCAAGACGATCGCGGACGGCAGGTATCCGTTCGTGACGGAAGTCTACGTGGTGACGCGCAAGGCCCTGGACCCCGACAGCAATGCCGCCCTGTTGCGCGATTGGCTGGGGACGCCCGAAGGCCAGGCCGTGGTGGCCGAAAGCAGCTATGTGCCCCTTCCCTAGCGGGGCGGCAGCGCCAGCACGCGCACGGCCTGGACGGTCAGGCCGGAAAGGTCGTCTGGCCCGGCAACGCATAAACCGGGAATTAGGACTTCCATTAACGCGCTCGCCGGGCGATGTTGGGGGGACGTTCGGGATGGGCGAACGCTTCTCGAAAAAAACCAAGGAACCCCCCGCAATCCTGCGCGTCGAAAGCTTGCGGGGATACATACGAACGACCGCGATTCATGTGAACACACACGAAGGAGATTCACCATGAGAACTCGAACGTTACTCATCGCAGCCCTGGCAGCGGCCATCGGCGTCTCGGCCCCGGCGTTTGGGCGGATCAAGCTGGCGACGCTGCCCGTCCGCGAGCGGGTGGAAATCCGCTTGGACAACCCCCACTTCACGCTGGTGGAGGAGGAGCGCATCGTCCCGATGCTCAAGGGGACCAACATGATCGACTTCAGTTGGTCCAACACGGCCATCGACAAGAACTCGATCCAATTCCGCCCGATCGCCATCCGCCAGGGCAAGAAGTTCCGCCCGATCAAGACGGTCGACAGGCCCAGCGGCGCGAAGGCTCTGGAGATCCGCGTGATCAACGTCGCCTATCCGCCCAACGAGAACGCCCTGGTCTGGGAGGTCTACTCCGACGAGCCCTGCGCGGCCAAGGTCCGCGTCAGCTACGTGATCGCCAACCTCACGCGGTCGTTCAGCTACCGCGCGCTGGCCAACAGGGACGAGACGTTCCTCACGCTGCGCAAGTACATCCAATTGCGCAACTACAGCGGCGAGGATTTCGGCGGTTCGGGCGTGTGGGCGGGGTTCGGCCCCAAGTTCCACAAGCAAATCGGCCACCAGGAGGACATCAAGATCCTGCTGCACAAGTTCGACAAGGTACCCGTCGAGAAAACCTTCACCTTCGACTGGTACACCCACGGGCCGCTCAACCCCGACAAGCCCCTGGCCAGCCGGGTCCTGATGCACTACCGCCTGACCAACGACGAGAAGCACGGCCTGGGCCTGTTCCCGCTCCAGCCGGGCAAGGTCCGTATCTTCATCGCCGACTCCCGCGGCGGCGAAGCGTTCCTCGGCGAAGACTGGGCCGCCCTGACCCCGCTGGACGACAAGATGAAGCTCTACCTGGGCGAATCGCGCGACGTCGTCTGCACGCGCACGATCGAGAGCAACCAGCGCATTGATGTCCGCGGCAACCTGCACCACCAGGAGATCGTGCTCAAGTACGAGATCGAGAACTTCAAGGACAAGCCCGCCACGCTGCAGATCGTCGAGCAGCTCAACCGGCTGGCCCGCGAATACGGCGGCGACCCGCACGGCGACGTGGAATGGGAGCACGGGGCGAAGACGTCCAAGGAGATTCGCTTCGAGTTCGAGCACGGCGGCGCGCTGCCCATGCTGCTGATCGATCTTCCCGCCCGCCCCAAGGATAAGGACGCGAAGGTCGAGAAGGTCGTCGTTCGTTTCCACGTGATCATCAAGAACCTCTGGTAACAGCGAAAGGGACCTGCCATGAAACGCAACACCATCATCTGCGTTTTTCTGCTGACGGCGGCCGTCGCTGGGGCCAAGAACGTCGACCTGGTCACACTGCCGGGCCGCGACAGCGTGCAGCTGACGATCTACAACTCCGAGGACCTGACGCTGGCCAAGGAAACACGATACGTCACGCTCAAAAAGGGCGCCAACAAGCTGCAGTTCTCCTGGGCGAACACGCTCATTGACCCGTCGAGCGTCGAGCTGAGGCCGTTGGATCACGTCGATGAGATTGAAATCGCCGACACGGTTTTCCCCGGCCAAAAGCCCCAGCATCTGATCTGGAATATCGAGTCCAAGTTCGAGGGCCAGGTGAAGATGGAAGTCACCTACTTCACCAGCGGGCTGACGTGGAGCATGGACTACGTGGCCATCTCCGACCCCGATGAGACGGTGCTCCAATTCGACGGCTACGTGCGTGTCTACAACAACTCCGGTGAGGAGTACGACAACGCCGAGATTCGCCTGATCGTCGGCACGATCAACCTCGTCGAGAAGATCGCCGACTTGGCCCGCCGACAGGGCATCCCCGTGCCAGGGCCCGAAAGTGCACTATACAAAGAGATGCGGCGCCGCACCGCCGGCCGGGCCTTTGCCAGGGCCACCAAAGCTGCGGCGCCTTCGGCCATGGCCGCGCCCGCCCGGGCCGAGCGCGCCGGCATCGTCAAGGAAGGCATCAGCGAGTACTTCATGTTCACGGTCGAAGGCTCGGAGACGATCCCCAACGGCTGGTCGAAGCGGATGCAGGCCATCGATGTTGAGGACGTCGAGTTCGATATCGTCTACCGCATGCGGGCCCACCAATACGGCCCGCGGCCGGTGCGATTCTTCATCTGGCGCAATGACGCCGAACACAAGCTCGGCGACAGTCCCCTGCCCGACGGCCAGGTCAATCTGTTCCGCGATAACGGCGACGACGGCCTGAGCTTCCTCGCCCGCCAGCAGATTCGCTACGTGCCCATCAAGGCGGAGATCGAGATCAACCTCGGCCCCGACGATCTGGTCGTCTATGAGACCAATCGCGCGAACGTGAAGCGATTCAACTTCAGCTTCCGCCGGGACAACCGGGGGCGCGAGTGGGTCAATGGCTGGGACGAGACCGCCCACTGGATCGACACGATTCGCAACTACCGCACCAAGCCGATCACGTTCGAGCTGCGCCGCATCTGGGGCGGCGACATCGACTACGACTCCGAGATCGAGACCAAGCTGTTCGACTACCGCACGACCGAGGTGACGCTGACCGTGGCCGCCCGCAGCAAGAAGCAGTACCCCGCCACCGTCACGCAGCACCACGGCGTCAACGCCAAGCAGAACCGCGTGAAGCTCAAAAGGTAATCGCTATGAAACGCAACGCAATCATCTGCGCTGTTCTGCTGACGGCGGTCGTCGCTGAGGCCAAGAACGTCGACCTGGTTACGCTGCCAGGCCGCGACAGCGTGCAACTGACGATCTACAACTCCGAGGACCTGACGCTCGCCAAGGAGACGCGATACGTCACGCTCAAGAAGGGCGCAAACCAGTTGCAGTTCTCCTGGGCCAACACGCTCATTGATCCATCGAGCGTCGAGCTTCGTCTGCTCGACCACGTCGACCAGGTCGAAATCGCCGACACGGTCTTCCCCGGCCAGAAGCCCCAGCATCTGATCTGGAACATCGAATCCAAGTTCGAGGGCCAGGTGAAGATGGAAGTCACCTACTTCACCAGCGGGCTGACGTGGAGCATGGATTATGTGGCGATCTCCGACCCCGATGAGACGATGCTCCAATTCGACGGTTACGTTCGTGTCTACAACAACTCCGGCGAGGAGTACGACAACGCCGAGATTCGCCTGATTGTCGGCAAGATCAACCTCGTCGAGAAAATCGCCGACTTGGCCCGCCGTCGAGGGATTCCCGTTCCGTTGGAGCCGAGCGGTCCCCATCGACTGATGCAGCGCGATGCCGTCCGGAAGGCCTTCGCTGATGCCGAAGGGGCCGCAGACGACATGGACGCCTCACGCACCGAAGCGGCCGGCATCGTGAAGGAGGGCATCAGCGAATACTTCATGTTCACGGTGGAAGGCTCGGAGACGATCCCCAACGGCTGGTCGAAGCGGATGCAGGCCGTTGACACCGAGGATGTGACGTTCGATATCGTCTACCGCATGCGGGCCCACCAATACGGCCCGCGTCCGGTGCGGTTCTTCATCTGGCGCAATGACGCCGAACACAAGCTCGGCGACAGTCCCCTGCCCGACGGCCAGGTGAATCTGTTCCGCGATAACGGCGACGACGGCCTGAGCTTCCTCGCCCGCCAGCAGATCCGCTACGTGCCGATCAAGGCGGAGATCGAGATCAACCTCGGCCCCGACGATCTGGTCGTCTATGAGACCAACCGCGCGAACGTGAAGCGATTCAACTTCAGCTTCCATAGGAACAGGGTCAACGGCTGGGATGAGACCGCCCACTGGATCGACACGATTCGCAACTACCGCACCAAGCCGATCACGTTCGAGTTGCGGCGCGTATGGCACGGCGATATCGACTACGACTCCGAGATCAAGACCACGCTGTTCGACTACCGCACCCCTGAGGTGACGCTGACCGTGGCCGCCCGCAGCAAGAAGCAGTACCCCGCCACCGTTACGCAGCACCACGGCGTCAACGCAAAACAGAACCGCGTGAAGCTCAAAAGGTAATCGCCATGAAGCGAACGGTCATTCTTATAGGTGTTCTACTGCTGACGACAGTTGTCGTCGAGGCCAAGAACGTCGACCTGGTCACACTGCCGGGCCGCGACAGCGTGCAGTTGACGATCTACAACTCCGAGGACCTGACGCTGGCCAAGGAAACACGATACGTCACGCTCAAAAAGGGCGCCAACAAGCTGCAGTTCTCCTGGGCCAACACGCTCATCGACCCGTCGAGCGTCGAGCTTCGCCTGCTCGATCACGTCGACGACGTCGAGATCGCCGATACGGTCTTCCCCGGCCAAAAACCCCAGCATCTGATCTGGAACATCCAGTCCAAGTTCGAGGGTCAGGTCAAAATGGAAGTTACCTACTTCACCAGCGGGCTGACATGGAGCATGGACTACGTGGCGATCTCCGACCCCGATGAGACGGTGCTCCAATTCGACGGCTACGTCCGTGTCTACAACAACTCCGGTGAGGAGTACGACAACGCCGAGATTCGCCTGATCGTCGGCAAGATTAACCTCGTCGAGAAGATCGCCGACTTGGCCCGCCGACAGGGCATCCCCATGCCTGCCCCATCAAGTGGAAGATTCAACAAGATGAAGCGCGGCGTCGCCAGCCTGTCCTTTGAGAAAGCCCAGGCTGAAAGTGAGCGCGGCGGCGGGGCCGGCGGCCGGGCCGACCGCGCCGGCATCGTCAAGGAAGGCATCAGCGAGTACTTCATGTTCTCCGTCGAAGGCTCGGAGACGATCCCCAACGGCTGGTCGAAGCGGATGCAGGCCGTTGACACCGAGGATGTGAAGTTCGATATCGTCTACCGCATGCGGACCCACCAATACGGTCCACGTCCGGTCCGCTTTTTCATCTGGCGCAATGACACCGAACACAAGCTCGGCGACAGTCCCCTGCCGGACGGCCAGGTCAATCTGTTCCGCGATAACGGCGACGATGGGCTGAGCTTCCTGGCGCGCCAGCAGATTCGCTACGTTCCCATCAAGGCGGAGATCGAGATCAACCTCGGCCCCGACGATTTGGTCGTCTATGAGACCAACCGCGCGAACGTGAAGCGATTCAACTTTAGCTTCAACCGACACAACAACGTCAACGGCTGGGATGAGACCGCCCACTGGATCGACACGATTCGCAACTACCGCACCAAGCCGATCACGTTCGAGCTGCGCCGCATATGGCACGGTGATATCGACTACGACTCCGAGATCAAGACCAAGCTGTTCGACTACCGCACGCCCGAGGTGACGCTGACCGTGGCCGCCCGCAGCAAGAAGCAGTACCCAGCCACCGTCACGCAGCACCACGGCGCCAACAAGAAACAGGACCGCGTGAAGCTCGTCCATGTCCCCGCGGCGCGAGGGGGGGTGGGGTTTGCCGGCGGCGCCACGGCCTGCATATCCGTCGGCGTTGTCGCGTTCGGCGCTATTCGGCGATCGGATAGCGGCCGAAGCGGCGAACGGCGTCGCACATCGCAATGACGTTCTCGACCGGGAAGTCGGGGAAGATTTCACCCGCGCCCGAGTCGATGAGCAGCCCGCCACCTTTGGCCGCCTGGCGGATGCAGCGACGGACCTCGGCCACCACGTCGTCGGGCGTGCCGTTGGTGGCGATGTTGGCGTCGACGTTGCCGACGAAAGCGAGATTCTTTCCGTAGCGTTTCTTGATCGCCCCCAGGTCCATGCCGGCCGTCGTTTCGACGGGGTTCAACGCGTCGATTCCGACGTCGACGAGGTCGTCGAGCACCTCCATCAGGTTGCCGTCGCTGTGAAAGATAACCTTCATCCCCGCCTGCTTGATCGGTTCGAGCTCGCGTTTCAGCCGCGGGAAGGCCTCGCGCCGCAGGAAATCGGGCGAAAAGAACGTGCCTGTCTTAAAGCCAATGTCGCAACTCACCTGATACGCCGGCGCGTCGATGTGGTCGGCGTAGACCTGGGCTTTGGTCCGCTGCAACTCGGTGTAGGCGTCCATGATCCGCGCCATGTCGCGCGGGGCATCGTAGATCGCCAGGCAGCAAAGCTCCAGCCCCAGCAGTGCGCGAATGCCCTCGATGGCTGAGCTGCCCTGGCTGACCAGCAGCGTCTGGGGGCCGACGATCTCCTGGGCCGACCGGAGCGAGGGCACAAAGACTCGGGCGATGTCGTCGTAGCTGTCGATCTCGGGCGTGTGGTTCTTCAGGTCGGCGAGGGACGCCACGTAGCTGGTATCCGCTGAGGTGACCGTCTTGGCCGTCTCGCGCGGGAACGGGTTCACCGGCCAGGTGTCGCACACGAACGTCACGTCGATGCCCAGCCCGCGACAGGCATGGTGCGTCAGTTCCAGCACCGCGTCGCCGGCGTCCTCGCCGCTTAGTTGCGAAAAGTCGAAGTCCTCCGGCGCGAAATGCCTCAACACCGCGGCGTTGTCGATCAGCGTCCAGATCGGCACGCGATCGGCCTCTTCGTGATTCAGCGCCGCAAGGACGCGCTCTTTCGATGTCATCTGGTAACCATTCTATTGAAGGCAGCGGGTCTCCCGCCGCGCCACAGGGCTGGTCCTCTTACGGTTTTCCGAAATCGCGGACGGCGCCGATGATCTCGGGGAAGCTCTTTCGCCATGCCTCCGGCGGCATGTCCTCGGAGATCTGAATCCAGAACCGCCGCGTGTGGCCGCCCTCTTCCAGAAGTTCCTCGGCCACGCGGCGAATCTCCGCCGGCTCGCGCAGGTGAACGGACGATGGGAAATTGGCCCAGACCATCATCTCCGGCCAGCGCTGCAGCGCCACGCCCACCGGCGTGTCGTTGTCCGGCGGCGGAGAGAGCGAATCGAACCCGCCGATGTTGCACCTGTCGAGCGACGGCCAGAGCGACTTGAGGTCGCCGTCCATGTGCACCATAAAACGAATGTCGGCGTCGGCGAGGATGTCGACGGCCTGGTTGTAATACGGCAGGCACCATTTCTCGAACAGGTCCGCGCCGATCATAGGCGCGGTGACGTTGTCGCCGATGGTGGTGTGGTAGAACTCGCAGTCCTTGGCGGCCTGGGCGGTGGCCTGGGCGGCCTGGAGGAACTCCTCGCCCATAGCCGTCATGACCCGGTCCACCAGGTCGGCCGCATCGGCCATCAGGTAGGCGACGTCCTCGATCAGCGACCATTCGATCCAGAGCTGCTGATACGGCGTTCGCGGCAGCGAGACGTGGGCGATGCCGTGCTCGCCCAACTCGGCGTTGAGGGCGTTGACGCCCTCGCTGGTGGGAACGACCTGCCGGTCCTGAAAATAGGCCAACAGCACCTCCAGATCGGCTGACGTCTTGACAAAGTGCTCGAGGAACCCCCACGGCCCGCCCCAGGCGGGAACGATAAGGCGCTTCTGGACGAGCGAGCCGGCCGGCGTGTCCAGAATGTCCATCACGCCCTCGTAGCCGTCGTCGGCCGTGAACGATTCGCTGCGCGTCGAGCAGTTGGGCGACTCGATGCGGTGGGCCGGACACCAACTCAGCATGCCGAGGCTGTCGTCGCCGAAAAGCCGGCGGGTCTCTTCTCCGGGGGACATCCCTACGTAGGAGACGAACGGCAACTGATCGACCTCGTCGCCGCGGATCAGGTTGACCATTCGCTGCTTGGGCGTCATCCGTTTCACGTGCATTCCTTCTCACCCGCGCCGGCGCGCGGGCCCGTGCATATCGGGGCCGCATTGTAGCGTCCGGTCGATAGGGATGCGCCCACCCGCCCGGCGCCGCCAGCGGCAAGCAGCGCGCAAGAGGACGGGCGGCGATCTGCTGCCAGAGATCGCCGCCCGCGGAGACAGCCTCGACTTAACGAAAGGAGACGGTTGGTCGGTGTCGGTCGTCACCGATGTCCGGGACCCGACACCGCTGGGCCGCCGGGCGGCGGCAGATCCGGCATGGGTGCATCGAGTGGATTCCCCCTGGACAGGTCTGCAACAAAACAAACCGAGGCCTCAACGGTCGGCGTCGCCGTCCCGGAAGCCGTCGGTGTATCGGTAGTACCAAACGTGTTGGGCCATGTCCTCGTGTGCATGACGATCCTCGCCAGTATGTCAAACGACCCGGTCGGTTGCCTCTGCAGCCATCGGCCGCTGTCGGTCGTATTCACCGGAAAGGTAGGATTCAACCCCAAGCCCAGCCAGCCAATGTGAACAATTTTCTCCGCCCCGAAGCATTGCACAGCCAGGCGTGCTTGGCCAAACGCATGCGTTATCGCCCAAAGCGTTTGCGGGCTTCGTGCATGCGTTTCTTGACCGACTCGTAGGCCAGCTTTCGCCGGCGGAATTCGTCGACCGTGCCCTTGTTGTTGATGCATCGCGGCCTGGGCCCCCAGTCTTGCTCGTGGCTGATCCGCACGTCGTTAAACTGCCAGATCGCCGTGCCCATGATCCGCGGATGGTTCAGGTACACGCGCAGCAATTCATCCAGCGCGTCGGCCTGGTACTGCTCGGTCCACTTGATCCGCGTCGGCGCGCGATAGCCGTAGAACGCCCCGGCCCCGAACTCACTGATGATCACCGGCTTGCCTTTGCCCTTGCTGGCGCGATCCTGCCAGGCGAGGAAGGTGTCGATCCCTTCTTGAATGCTGGCGATCGAGCCCCAGTACCAGCCCTCGTACCAGTTCCAGGAGATGATGTCCGGCAGGTCGAGACAGGCGTCTTCTTTCCACGCGCAGGAGGCGTATGTCACCGGCCGCGAGCCATCCAGGTCGCGGAGCAACTGCAGCATCCGCCCGTGCTCCTTTCGGCCGGACTTCGTCTTGGCGTCGCACTCGTTCAGCGTCGCCCAGATCACGATGGACGGGTGATTGAAGTGCCACCCCACCATGCTCTCGGCGCACGCGGTGATCTGTTCCGTGTATTTGGGGTGCTTAAAGCCCACGCTCGTGGAATTGGTCTCTTCCCAAATGTACAGACCCATCTCGTCGGCCAGATCCAGCATCCGCATGTCGTTGGGATAGTGGCTGGTGCGGATGAAGTTGCAGCCGAGGTCCTTGAGCATCTGCACGTCGCCGGCCATCACTTCCACTGGCAGCGACTGGCCGAAATGGCCATGGAATTCATGGCGGTTGTAGCCGCGGAGGCGAATGGGCTCGCCGTTTAGGAGCAACTGGGCGCCTTTGATCGTGATCTGCCGGAAACCGACGCGATCGATCAGGTCGTCGACGACGTCGTCGCCGTCGCACAGCTCGGCCTTGATCTCGTAAAGCTTCGGCTTCTCGGCCGACCAGGGCTTGACCTTCAGCTTGGTCACACGGCCCGTGAGTTCGTGCGTGCTCTTGCCGGCGACGGTGGCCGACCCAAGATCGAGCGTCTGACCCGCGACCGAGACGACCACGCGCCGCTCGAGCGCCTTTCGCCCGACATTGCGCAGACGAACTCGCACGTCCAGGCTCCACTTGCCTCGGGCGAGCTTCGGTGTGGCGAAGATCTTGTCGATGAAGACAGCGGGCACTTCCTGAAGCTCCGCCGGCCGCGTGATGCCGCCCGAAGAATAATGATCGCCCCGAACGTGCAGCGCTGAATGTTTGCCGAAGGTGTTGTCGATCTCCAGCACCAACTCATGCTCGCCGGCAGACAGCCCCGTCACCACCAGATCCCAAGGCACGAAGCCGTCATAGTGCTTGCCGACCTTCTTGCCGTCGATGAAGACGCTGACCGTGTGCACGACCCCGCCGAAGACCAAACGCACGGGCCGCTCGCCCGAGCACCAGAACCGCCGCCGCATCCACCCTTGGCCGCGGAAGGTCTCCAAGCCCGGCAATATCTCCCAGGCCGAGGGGACCAGAGTCTCTCGGGTGTACTTCTTGGGCAGGGCGCCGTTGTCGGTGCGTTCGCAATCGGGGACGAAGCTCCAGCAGCCGTCCAGAGAACGGGAAGGTCGCACGTGATGCTGGCAGAACGTTCGCAACATGGGGGTCTCCTCAAATGTCGCCCGGCGTTGATTATCGAAACGTCGAAATAGCCCCTGAGCCGACCGGATGCAAACGTTTTCTCACCCCCACCGACCGCGGCGAGGCGTCCGGACTGCGGGCCCATGGCCGCTCGCTCGGCGAGGATGGGACGGGGCTGCATGCCCCGCAAGGATCGCGGCGCCGGCCCGGACGGCCAACGTTTTCTTGACATTCTTGGAGGCCCTGATGTTCATTTCCCGGTGAAAATGATCGAAATAATGAACATGTTAAACCGTTCAAGAACTGTAAGACGCTAGAAATAACATGGAAACGATTATTCATTACCTATGTAGGACAGATTGGTTAAGTTATGTTAGTTAACCGAAGTTAATATGGTAATTTATAGCCTTTGTTGTTGGCGTGACCCAAGTGTGGACGTAAGATAGGGCTTGTTATGGGCATATCTATTGTGGACGTCGCTAAGGCCGCGAACGTCTCGCACATGACCGTTTCACGCGTGCTGAACGGTAACCCGAACGTGCTCCCGTACAATATCGAGGCCGTTCGTCGCGCTATCGCCGATCTGGGGTACGTCCCCCCGCTCCGCAAGCGCGGGCCCAAGCCGACCTCCAAGCGCCGCTCGTCCAAAGCCATCGACAAGCTTGCGTTCATGGTGCCGGTCGATTCTGACTCGCCGGAGGCGTCATTTGCAGCGTTCTTGAACCTGCCGTTCGGACGCGACCTCATGGTGGGTGTCATCGAACGGGCCAACCAGCAGAGCATCGAGGTCGTCCCGACGCCCTTTGTGCCAAGCGCGCCCCTGCCCGGTCATATTCACCCCCAACAGATCGACGGCATCATCATCCCCCTGTACGGCAGCGAGAGCATTCCGATAATCCTGGCTGGTATCCCCGCGAGTATTCCTCGCGTGATCATCGGGCACTGCGACCCGCGCCTGCGAACGTTCGACGCGGTCATGTCCGACAGCGATGCCATCGGCAACCTGGCCGTTAAGGTCCTGGCCGACCGCGGGTGCCGCCATCTCGCAACGATTCTCGAATTTCCTGGCGAACCGATTAGCCGTTCCCGCTGCCGCGCGTTTCGCGACGCTGCCAGAATCCACCACGATGCGGAGGTCATCATCTTCAGCGCCGCCGGCCACCCCCACCCACAGGGCTCGGAGCCTTGGGAACGCTTGATCGCGGCGATCCTGGCCAAAGAGGACACCTCGCACTACGTGGCCACCCTGGTCGACGAACTGCTCGACGCCAACCCCATGCCGGACGGGCTTTTCATACCCCACGATCTGAACGCCGTCGGCGTTCACCAGAGGCTCGTGCAGTCCGGTATCCAGCTTGTTCGTCAAAACCCCGAGACCGGCAAGTCGATGGTCCTGCTCACCTGCGGCACCGAGGAGCTGCCGCTGCGATCGCTGGATCCCAGGCCGCACTGCATCGGCATGGATACTCACCACGTGGGCCTGCAGGCTGTCGAACAACTGCTCTACCGCGTCAAACATCCCCACGAACCGTTTGTGCGGATACTTATCCCGCCCAAACTGATGGAGGCGAGCGTGTGAACGTGCCAAGCCCTGCCAGCTGCGCAGTTTGGACCCCCTTGCCGCCAGCGCCCGCAGCGCGCAGACGACCCGGAGGCGCCGGCTGGCCCTGCGCTTCGTATTGACCGGGCCTTCGCCCGTTTCGGGAGGGACGGGCGGAGGCGGGGACCTTCCCGACAGCCCAATGGCATTTGCTACGGCTGTCGGTCTGCGCCCGGCCTGGGGCAGCAGGCGTTGCGGCGACGGCTACAGCCCGGGGCCGACGGTTACATCGATCGCCGCGGTGACGGTTTCGGTCTCGGAGTAATAGTCCAGCTTCAGTGTCATTGTCTCGAGCGCCTCGTCGAGCGCGAATGACCGGGTGTAGACGGACTTGCCTCCCATCGTCATCTCCGACGATGACCGGAAGCGGGATTCCACTTCTTCACCGGCGGCGTTGAAGAATCGAAACGCCTTGATCGAGGCGACCTCTTGGTTGGTCTCGAGCTCGATCTCCATCTTGCCGTCACCCCACTGCGGCTTGCCGGCCTTGGTGATCTTCAGCGTCCAATCGCCGACGGGGAAGCTCTCGTCCGCTTTCACCGTCACGTTGTCAGCCGTCGCGGTGGTCACCTTGGCGCCGAGCAGAAATGCGACGTTCGCCTTGACCTGGACGGCTGTGGCGCCCTTGGTCGGCGTCGACAGGGCCGAGAAACAAAACGTCGCCGTCTTGCCGTCATCGGCGATATCCGAGCGAGTCATGCCGACAAAGCCGAACCGCTTCGCCTTGCCCGCTTCCAGCAGGACCGCGCCTGTATTGTCGGTGAAGGCCTCCAGTCGGCTGTCACCCTCGAGGATCTCGATGGCCGTCCTGTCGCCGAAGTCGGCCAGGAAGTATACGGACGTGCCCGCGCTCAACATGCGGGCGGCCGTGCCGGTCTTGTTGTTGCTGCCGTCGTGGCGGGCGACGCTCAGGCCGACGACCTGGATCTTGACCGCCGGCTCGGCTGCGTCCTGAGCCCACAGGCCGCTAGCTCCGGCCAGCAGACCGACCGTCGCGGCGATCAGCACAATGGTAATCAAACGTTTCATGGTGAAGTCCTTTCCAAGTTGCGCAGGGGCCGGGCTCGCACGCCCATCTAAGGCCCCGGCGATCCCTGTGAGTGTATCTTGTGATCCTAGCGGCCGTCGCCACCGAAGGCCAGCACGCATACCTGTTGCGGCCGCAATGTCAGCGAAGCCGTTCGTTCGCCGGCCCTGGTCGTCATCTTGATGTGCCGGCCCGTGATCGCGTTGTGGGCGGCCGCCGCTGGGCCGCCGAATGTATCGGCCGAGACGCTCACGCTCGCGCGCTGCACCCGCCCGGAATCGTTCAGGAGCGTCAGGTACGCCCAGCCCGATTCGTCGGGGCCGAACCGCTCGATGTGGACCGTCTCGTTGTCGACGGTCGCGCGGGTGACTGGCTCCCAGCCGGCCTCGGCCACACGCTTGATCAGCGGCAGGTACTTGCGGAACAGCGGGCGGTCGCGCTCGATCAGCTTCGGCAGGCCCCAGTAGACGCCGTCGCAGGCGTTGTGGCTGAACATGCTGGGGAACATCCCATAGAACAGGCACCGCTGGATGTACTTCTCCATCGTCTCGGGTGTACAGCGGTCGAAGTGCGTATTCAGCAGGAACAGGAAGGGCTTGTGACGGCACATCACCCGCTTGAACATCATCCACGCGTCGTCCGGCGGGCGGAACAGCCCTTCGTCGTCGATCCAGCCGATCTCCATACCCATCACGTCCAGGTGCGGGCACAGATACGCAAACCGGTTCGGCGAATCGTTGGCGAACAGCAGCTTGCCCATCGCGTGCAACTCACCACCCAACTGCTTGACAAGCTCCCAGACCGACGAGGCCTTGTGGATCATGGGTCGGCGAAGCGTTTGGGAAAACGCCAGCGGCGCCGTCACGTGCTGGAAGTGATCCTGCCGGAAGTTCTCCTCGGCCGTCACGTACGCCTCCAGCGAATCGAGATACTCCCCGTCAATCGGCGCGGTGGCCGTTGGGCCGTAATAGGGCCGGTTGCCCTGATCGTTCCAGTACAGCGACGCCTCGTTCTCGCCGGGCAGGTTGGGGTTGGGGTTGAGGCTGAACACCACGCCGTCGCACCAGGGCTTTTTCAGCGCGCGGTAGTTAAGCTGCCCCTGCTCGTTGAACGACCCGGCCGCCAGAACCGCCGCCGCCTGCCGCCGCCTGACCGGATCGTCCGAATCGGCCCAGCGCTGAAGCTCCGCCATCACGTTCTCGTCCGTCCGCCCCTGGGCGGGGTCCATCGGCATCCAGAGCGTCGACGGCTCGCAATAGCGAAAAACCAGCACGCCGGCGGCGTTGTCGAACGCCACGTTGCTGACGCCCTCGTGGTACTTGAAACCGAAATCCTCCCACCCCTTGACGTCGCTCACATCGCCAAACGGCATCCAGATGCCCTGATCCTTCGACCGGCAGACGAAGTGATCGGGAAACAGCCGGTAGAACTTCTCCGCCGCCGAGCGAAACCCCCATCGCCCGTCGAACGAATAGATCACAAACGCAAACGGCGCCGCATGCGGGAACTGCCGCGTCCGGCCGGACAGGCCCACGTCGTAGGCGATCGTCAGCCGGCCGGCGGCGGCATCGTAGGCCAGGCGGACCTGCGCGGGGCAATTCATGTCCATCCCCATCGCCAACCCGCGCCGCCCGTCGCTGATGCAGGCGAAGGGATACAGCGACGCCATCCCGGTCGCCCCGCTGCCGACATCGATCTCGTTGGTGTAGGTCCGCCCGGGCTGAATCTCGCGCCGGCTGCGCGCGTCGTCGTGCCACGTCCAGCCGGCGGCATCGACCGGCAGGGAGAACGTCAGCGTCACCGCGCGGTCCTCGCCGGTGGTATCGACCACGCGCCCGGCAACGCGGATGGCCCCGTCCACGACGGTCAGCTTGGCCTCCAGGTCCAGGTCGAGCGGCTTGCATCGGCCTCGGGAGAACCCGTGCAGCCGGCTCCAGACGGCGACGTCGTGGGCGACAAAGCCCGCCCGGGCGTCCATGCGAGGCAGCTCTCGCCCCCCGAGGCGCACGCCCGTGACGGCGGCGCGCGCGGCGTCGTAGCAGATCGTCAACCCGTCATGTGTGGACCGTTGGATGGCCATCAAACGGTCTCCTTTCTGCGCAAAGCCGCTCTGGATTCGGGCGGTCCATTGGGGTATCGTCTGGGGCCAATCGCATCGAACGCGTAGACCTTTACCGACCCGCAGGGGAGATTGCAACAGGCTGCGGGTGGGTCGCCGTCGGATAGGCCCCGCACCGGCATGACGGCAGTGAGGAAACGGGTATGTCTCAGTTCCATCGACGGCAGATTGTCCTTGAGGAAACCGCCGGCGTCGAGCGGGTCCGCTGGCCGATCGTCATCCGCCTGGCCCAGATCGCCAAGGACATCGCCGCCGTCAACTGGACCTCGCTGCGGCTGACGGATTCGGCCGGCCAGCCCCTCGCCGTCCAGGTCGACCGCCTCAGCGGACACGACGGCTACGACGCCGACGACGAGATCGCCTTCCAGGTGGACCTGCAGCCCAACGAGCAGCGCGACGTCTATGTGGTCTACGACGAGCCCGCATCGGAAACGCTGACGACCATCGAGAGCGACCTGGCCGTCCGCCATGACAACGGCCGCGTCATCGTTGAGAACTCGCGATTCCTGTGGGAACTGACCGACGGCGAACACGCCGAGGCTGTCTCTTATACACA
>DRGC01000002.1 GCA_011050235.1 Phycisphaerae bacterium
AGCCCGGGATGTGGGTCTTGGTCGCCCCATCGATGGCCACACGGAACGGTATGTCCCGGCCGCCCCAAAGCTCCTTCTTGACCTCGCGACACTTGGCCGATAGTTGCCGCATCGACTTGACCGAGTTGTCATGAATGCCGATGATTTCCAGGCCCTTGTCGTGATACTTATCATGCAACTCCATCAGGTTGGGGATGCTGTAGACGCACGGGCCGCACCAATAGCCCCAGAAGTCCAGCAGCACGACCTTGCCCCGTAGCTCCTCCAGCGTCACCGGGCCGAACTTGTTCCACGCCTGAATGCCCTTCAGTTCCGGCGCCCGCTTGCCGTACAGCCGCGCCAGCCGATCGGCCGGTAGGTCCAGGTCCGTCCTGATCGACCGTTGCCCGGGCTTGATGGTGAGTTTCTTCCAAGCGTGGAAGGTATCGTTGCCGTCGACCCCCAGAAGGTATTTGCCCGGCGGCACGAGCATATCGTAGCGACGGTAACCGCTCCCGCAGGAGAAGAGCCACAGGCTCCCGACGTGAATGCCGGCGCTAGTGGAGTAGAGCTTACGGCCCAGCTTAGCCAGGGACGTGCTGGTCAGTTTTCCGTGCACACGTGTGAGCGGCTGCAGTGTCAGCACGGCGGAGCGACCGGCGGCCGCCGGCACAACCGCCCCCATCGCGCCGATCTTTCTTTCCTTGTGGATGACGACGAGTTCTGTGGGGAAATCCTTGGGCAACCCACGTTGAAAGACATCCTCATGCCTCAACAGAACGGCGCCCCGCTTGCCCGTTCGCTTGGCGGTGTCGCCCATTGAATGGATGCGCAGCCCCTTTTCCTGCTGCCACTTTGGGTGAGGGTCATTCCAACAAGCAAGGTGCCCCACCAGCGCCCCTTCAACCGGCTGGCCCGATTCGTCCACAGCCTTCAGCCGTATCTTGCCCTTGGCGACCTTGTCGTCTCGTTTCACATCCAACAGAATGGCTCGTTCCTGTGCGTTAATGTGAACCCCTTTCTCCACTTGTTATCGCCGCCATCAGGCGACGAGTCAATGTTTCGGCGTCAGCCGAATCACAATCTCCTCATTGGTCGGCATCTTGATATGGTGCTCGCGCAGGGCTTCGTAGCCTTCGGCGATGACGTCGATGCGGACGTCGCAGGGCGGCAGGCGGGTCTCGTTGGCCCGCCCGTCGGCGTCGGTCCTGGCAGTGTAGCCGAGGCCCCAGTTGTCAGATGCCGTGGTGATATCCACCCCGGCGCGGGCAATGGGCCGATCCGTCTTCGCGTCCAGCACGCGCACCGTCAGTGTCAGGGGGACAGCCGCCATCACGTCCAGCGACCGGTCCGGTTTTCCGTTGCGCATAGTTAGGCCTAACCGGTTCATAAATGGCGAGCCGAATACGTCATCGGCCGAATTCAAATTCAGGGCAATGTTCCCGTTGGCCGGCAAGAGGAGATGGAATCGGCCGTCCGCTTCCGGCGCGACGGCTTGGCAAAGGTGAATCGCCCCATCGGGAAATGTCCCTAAGGCCTCGCAGCACACGCGGATCGGCACGGGCCGGTTAGATGCCGGATCGATCACTTGGCCGTAGGCCTCGACCAATTCGCGCGCGTCGAAGACCATGTGGTCTGTGTCGACATCGAGCGATTGGAAGCCAAAGTAGATGAAGATGCTGCCTTTGTCTTTGGCGGCCAGGTAGAGCGTTGCATCTGCCGGCAGTCCTCCCAGTTCGAACCGGCCCTGTGGATCGGCATGGGTCGTGATCTCGAACGACTCGAAACTTCTTCCCACCTGACGGACCTGGATCTCGGCTCCGGCGGCGGGTTGACCGTTGCAGTCGATGACCTCGCCGGTGATGGTGCGCCCGCGCTCGAGCCGGATCGTCAGCGGCTGATCTGACGGTACGGCGACGGCCTCCAGTCTCGTCGACGTCCACCTGGGGTGACGAACAACGAGGTGATGAGGACGACTGCGCAGACCTTTCAACGTGAATCGACCATCCGACCCGGTGGTTGTGACCTTCGATGTCCCATTGCCCCAGGTCTGGTCGCTGAATTCATCCGGGTCGCACTTGCGGCCTGCGAGAACGGTAGCTGCGTCCACAGGTTGTCCGGTTTCGGCGCACAGCACCCGGCCGCTCAGGCTGTCGCCACGGCCCAGTGGAACGGTGGCCCGGGCGACGCGGCCGTCACGAGCGAGTTTGTCGATGCCGGTCACCATGTGGTAGATGAAGTCATCGTGCTCGATCGCAGCGATGTACTGATAGCCGTCCGGCATATCCGCGGCCAGGCCTTCAATGCGGCAACGACCTTGAGCGTCCGTCTTGGGGAAGATCAGGAGGGCGTCGCCCTTTCCGGTCACGTAATCCGTATTGAACGGCCCGCCGGTAAGACCATCGGTTGCGTAAAGTAGGACCTCAGCCTCGACGACCGGTAAGCCCTGATCGTCCTGGACAGTCAACTCGACGGCATAGCCCTCTCGAAGCTCAATGTTGAGTTCGTAGCGGTCTCCGTCGCGCAGCCGCTTCGATGTCGACGGATGCCTATCGTCTTCGTCCACCCCGCCCAGGTGGAACTTGCAGGCGGCGTGGCGACACTGGTAGTGCACCGACAGCAGATCAGCGCCTGTCCAGGCCAGATCGCATTGGTATCGGCCGTCCGCATCCGTCCGCACGCAGGAGTAGGCGTGGTGGATGTCAATAGCGCCGACCAGTTCGACCCGGACTTCGGCATCTTCGATGGGGCGCCCGCCATCCTTTGCCGTCACCCGGCCGAACACAACTGCGGAGAAGGGCTCGATCGCTAAAACATTGTCGACGTGTTTCTTCAGCGCCGCCCAGCTTTCGAAGCCGTAATCCAAGGCCAGAGCGAACTGGGCATCGTTGAGGGCGAGCCCGGCCGAGAGGATATCATCGTCGGAGGCGTCTGCGTATCGGCTGAGAAGGCGGAGCGTCGGGCACACGCTTGCGTCGCCTGCCTTGTGGGCGGCCAGCAGGCGTTTGGCTTGCTTCTTGAGAGCTTCGAGCGTGGGATGAGCGGGCAGGCTGCGACGGGGATTGGGAGACGGTTGAGGGGTCATGGCAGACCTTCCTTTCCAACACGGTCCGGGGCCTGCACGCACGGACGGAAAAGAAGGTTCCGATTATATGTGGTTCAAAGTGAAGGTGGCCTGAACCCTTCCCGCAGACCGGGTGGCGGCCTTCAACCGCCACGAGCATTCTACCGCGCCGCTTCGGTTACGCAAGCGCCTTTAGGTACGCCTTCACCGTTGCGTCGAAGCCCATGTGCAGGGCGTCGGCGATGAGGGCGTGGCCGATGGAGACTTCCAGGATGTTGGGGACCTGCCGGATGAACGTCGGCAGGTTGTGCAGGTTCAGATCGTGCCCGGCGTTGAGGCCCAGGTTGCACTCGGTGGCCTTGGCGGCCGCGGCGGCGAAACGCTCAACTTGCTCGGCCGCATCCCCGGCGGCGAAGGCGGCGGCATAGGGCTCGGTGTACAGTTCGATGCGATCGGGACCGAGCTTGCCCGCGCGGTCGATCTGCTCGAGATCGGCATCCATGAACAGGCTGCTGCGGATCCCCAGGTCGCGCAGCTCGGCCAGGACGGGCGCGAGGCGCTCGGCGTCCTTGCTCAGGTCCCAGCCGTGGTCGGAGGTGAACTGGTCCGGCGAGTCCGGCACCATCGTGCACTGGGCGGGCCTGATTCTTCGGATGATGTTCAGAAAGCCCGGATAACCGTCGCCTTGGTCAGCGAACGGGTTGCCCTCGATGTTGAACTCCACCGTCAGCATCGCCGCCAGATCATCCACGTCGCTCGGCCGAATGTGCCGCCGGTCCGGCCGCGGGTGAACGGTAATCCCGTCCGACCCCGCATCAATACACGCCCGCGCCGCCTCGATCACGCTGGGAATACCGATGTCGCGGGTATTCCGCAGCAACGCCACCTTGTTGACGTTCACACTCAGCCTGGTCATGGTCCGTTCTCCCTGCGTCTGTAGGGCCGATTAGGTAATCGATTGTGCTCCTCGGCGCCACGGAAGGCAAGCCGCCGGAGACGGTCAGCGAGTCAGTTCGCCGTGGCGGCTGCCGACAGCGGCGTGGCGGACGGCGACGTGCGGGTCGGCCAGGGCCTTGTCGCGCTGGGTGTCGGTGAGTTTGCCCCATTGTCGCAGCAGACCCACCGCGGCTTTGCGCTCTCCCCAGTGCTCGGATTCGAGCATCTCCAGCGCGGCCGGGTCGTCGGCCTCGCCGGCCAGGATCAGGATGCAGAAGCCGTGTCCCTTGCGGGCCATAGTGAACAGGAACTCACGCAATTGAGGAATGGCCCGAGCGATGGGTGTGCGAATGACCTCCCTGGTGCCAACCTTCTGCCGCTGAGTCGCGGTCACCGGCAACGGTCGATCCGGCACGAACAGGAAACTGATCAGCGGCATGAGGGCCCGCTCATCGCCGATCTCACACAGGGCCTGGGCGGCCAGCAGGCGCACCGCCTGGCGCTCGTCGGCCAACGCTCTGTTGAGTGGGTCGACGGCGGGGGCGCCCAACCCCGACAGCTCCCGCACCGCCTTGGCATCGCGGTCCTCGCTCGCGGCGGCCGCATCCAGCAGCGCCCGCACCTTGGTCGCGAAGTCCTCGGGAAGCTCTTCTGCCTTGAATGCATCGGTCATCGTCGTGGGTCCCTTGCGAATCGAAGCAGACGGGGTAGGACTCGAACCTACACTTGCCGCCGAAGCGGCCGGTCTTTCCATTTAACCTACCCACCCGTGCACTGCATATATATGTGCCTGAAATCCGTCGCGAATCATGCGAATTCCAAAAAGAAAACGCGGCATCCGTCGAGGACGCCGCACTGGCCGCTGAATATCGATTGACGAAAAGGGGCCGGGGCGATAGACTTCAATCGGCGTTGAAGGACGCCTTCCGGTCTGCGGAAAGGGTTAAGGCCACCTTCATTGAAGATCAACAATAACAGGACCTTCTTTTCCCGCTCGTGCGTGCAGGCCCCGGGCAAGTCTGGAAAGGAAGGTGCACCATGTCTCAATCACTTCCGCCGCACCCCACTGTCGAAGCCCTGAAGAAACAGGCCAAGCAGCTTCTGTCTGCCCAGAGGTCGGGAGATGCCGGCGCCTGCAGCACGTTAAGGACGCTTCGCCGTTTCGCCGAAGCTCCGGACGCCGACATCCTCGCAGCCACGCTCTCCCTTACCGAAGTCCAGTTCGCGTTGGCGATGGACTACGGTTTCGAGAACTGGACGGCAATGAAGCAGCGCGTCGAGGCAGGCCCGACCGGGCCGGCGCGGTCGGTTACGGTCTCCGGCCAAGTGACCAGCGCCGCGACCGATCAGTCAATTGAAGGCGTGGAAGTGCGCGTGCAGGCACAGGCCATGTACCTCACGCCGCTGGCCTACGCCTGCACGGTCACCGACGCGGCGGGCAGCTATGAATGCCGCCTCGAATGGAACGGCTCGGATCGGCCGGATGTGCTGGTCCAGTGTCGGCACGAGGCGTTCAAGCTCCGCTGCATCGATGCGGGCGAGCAAGAGGATAACTCCGATGTACCAAGGCAGCTGACCCCCGGCCAGCGACTCCAGCGAGACGTCCAACTCTCAGAAGGCTTCACGCTCGAGCTTCGTGTCGAGGACGAAGAGCATCTCCCCGTCGAGGGAGCGGAGGTCACTATCCTGGCTGATGACGGGATGACGGTCAGCCACCGCAGCTTGCGGGATCACCTGACAGGAACGACGGGCCTGCCTCCTGCCCTTCTGACCGACGCACATGGCCGCCTCCGAATCGAGGGGCTGTCGGCGGCCGTACCCGATGGCTACCAGTATGTCCTCGAGGTCGATCACAATCAGTACGTCACCCACATGTTGCTCGGCATTGACAAGCTGCCCCGCAAGGGCGCCGTCACTCAGGTCACGGTGCGTCTCGAGCGAGGCCGGCGCCTGACCGGCCGCATCATTGCCGCCAACACGGACAGACCGATTGAGGGCGCGGAGGTCCGCTATGTGTACTATCCCTACGGGATCATCCCGAACGGCCGGCCCAGACCTTGCTGCGAGAAAGCCTTCACCGATCCGCATGGCCATTTCGAACTGGGCCTGCCGCAGGAGATCGTAGGCCCCCTGACCGTCAGCCACCCCGCGTGGCAATCCGCGGAAGTCATTCTCGGTGACCGATCATTGGCCGAGCCGATCACCATCCAGATGCTCCCCGGGCATGTTGTCACCGGTCAGGTGCTCGACCGCGATGGCCGACCGGCCGGGGACGCCGAGGTCGTGGCTGTGACAATGGGCGCGCCCCACGGGAAGATTCTCAACACAGCCCGGACCGATGGGCAGGGACTGTTCAAGCTGGGTGGCCTGCCGGTAGATCAACGCGTGTGGTTGGCGGCCAAGGATGGCGCCGATTCCTACGTCTGTTTCGGTGTCAGGGAGGTCCGACCGGGCGAAGACCATGTGGTGCTCGACGGGCGCGAGGTCGTCGAGGTCGATGGCAGCGTGGTGGATGAGGCCGGCCAGCCGGTGTCGGTTCGGGTCGCCTGCTTTGTCCACGCACCCCTTGACCAGAGCGGGTGCATGCTGTCGAGAGCCAACCCATCGGACCGGCTCGGGCACTTCCGGGCGGTGGTCCCCCGACATGGCGGCGTCTTGCTCTCGCTGTCATCTCACGATGACATCTTCAGTTCACCGTTCTTCAACGTCGTCACCGTTACAACCCGCGACGGGCGCCTTGACCGCCCACTGACGATCAGGGCCGAGCCAACTTACGAGCAAGCCCTGAGACTCGTAGATGCCGTCGACGGTCAGCCCATTGCTGAAGCGGACATTACTCTCAGCCCCGTTCACCTGTGGTACGGGATGTGGGGAGGGACCAGCAATGAGGCCGGCACTCTCGTGATCGACCATCTGCCGCCCGGCGACGCCGAAGTATTTGTCGTAGCCAAGGGATATCAACCCCTCATCGAGCATCCCATAACAGTCCCGACAGGCCAGCCGCACGCGCTTCGACTCACACCGAAGGCGTGACGACACCCCTTGGGAAAAAGAAAAACGCGGCGGGTCAGTCCCGATGTACATCGGGACGCCGCGCCGGATGAAGTCTGTACGCTCTCTCTACCCTACGCTTTGACAATCTTGCTCCGGCCGGTCTTGACGCCAGAGGTGGCGTTGCGGGTGTCTACCACGAGTTGGGCGTGGCGGACGATTTGTTTGTAGTCGTAGCTGGTGTGGTCGGTGCTGATGAGGACCGCATCGTAGCCGGCCAGCATCTTGGCCGAGAGCGGCTTGCTCGTCATCTTCAGGTCGTGCTCGCGCATCTTGTGGGTGCGGGGGCAGTGGGGGTCGTTGTAGTCGACCTTGGCGCCCTTTTCGATCAGCAGCTCGATGAGTTCCAGCGAGGGGCTTTCGCGAACGTCGTCGACGTCCTTCTTATAGGCCAGGCCCAACACGAGGATCTTGCTGCCCTTCAGCGATTGGCTGCGTTCGTTGAGCGCGTCCATCAGCCGGCTGATGACATAGCGGGGCATGGAGACGTTGATCTCGCCGGCCAGTTCGATGAAGCGCGTGGACATCTCGTACTGGCGGGCCTTCCACGACAGGTAGAACGGATCGATCGGAATGCAGTGGCCGCCCAGGCCCGGGCCCGGATAGAACGCCGTGAAGCCGAACGGCTTGGTCGCTGCGGCGCGGATGACCTCCCACACGTCAATGCCCATGCGGTCGAACAACATCTTCAACTCGTTGACCAGGGCGATGTTCACGCAGCGGTAGGTGTTCTCGAGGATCTTGCAGGCCTCGGCGGCCTCGCAGCTGCTCACGGGCACGACGGTGTCGAGGGCGGCTTCGTAGCACGCCACGGCCGCGGCCAGCGACTTGCTGTCGTAGCCGCCGACGACCTTGGGGATCGTCTTGGTGGAGTAGTCGGTGCGGCCAGGGTCTTCACGCTCGGGCGAGAACGCCAGGAAGAAGTCTCGCCCGACCTTCAGGCCGGACTGCTCGAGGATCGGCAACATCACTTCCTTCGTCGTGCCGGGATACGTGGTCGACTCGAGCACGACGAGTTGGCCCTTCCGCAGGACGGCAGCCACGGACCGGGCGGTAGCCTCGACGTAGGACATGTCCGGATCGCGCATCTTGGTCAGCGGCGTGGGCACGCAGATCAGGATGCAGTCAGGCTTGGAAAGCTTCTTGAAGTCAGTCGTCGCGTCGAAGGCCCCGCCGGCGACCATCTCCTTGACGACCTTCGAGGGGATGTGCTCGATATAGCTTCGCCCGGCTTTGAGCGCTTTGACCTTGGCGGCGTCCACGTCGAAGCCCAACACCTTCAGGCCCGCGCGACAGAACTCGCGAACCAGCGGCAGGCCCACATACCCCAGGCCGACCACGCCGATCAGGGCCTTCTTGCGTTCGATCCGATCGATGAGATTCTTGACCATTGCCTATCAACTCCTATCCACCGGGCCGCCTCAGGCAACCGGCGCCGGCGGGTCGGTTTCGCCCGTCGGCAAGAGAAGCTGCAGTCTAATCACCTCGGCTGGCCGAGGCAACGCGCTGGTCAACACACCCGCATCGGAATGGTCAACCGAGACGGCGACGCCCGCCCATTCTCACCGCTCCGGATTCCGGCGATCTGAGATCAACTTTTTTTCTGAGAAATCCCATAAATCTCGTCAAGTCTTTTTTAATTAGATAGTTAAGGGTGGGAACCTTTTCACAGTCTTGGGCTTGACAGAGGGACCTGATGCCAGTATCATATGGTACATAGGATGTCTTTTTGTTCTTGACACCACCAACTTTTGGGGTGGGGAATGACGACCAATGCCTAGAGGAAGAAAACCTAAATATGCACCGGAACTTACCTTTCAGCAGTACATGCTGTTGAGAGCTCCTGTTGGCTCATCGGAGTCTCGTCAGGCGAACCAGAGCGTCCAAGAGGCGTTGAATAGGCCTTTTGAGGTCTCGCCCACATGGAACCACCGTCTTGTTCGGGACGTGGGTATGGACGAGTTGGACCTGCCCTCCCGAGCCCGCACGGCCCTTGGCGCCTTGGGGATCACCAAGGTAGGCAAGCTGATGAGCGTTCGCCGCACCGACCTTTTGGCTCAGCGGCGACTGGGCCAGGTCAGTCTGGATCGCCTTCGTCAAGAGATTATCGAGCTGCTCTGGCCGCCGCTGGTGGGCGGGGGAAATCTGAAACATTTTCAGTCATTTGAGGAGATCGTCGAGAGTTTCGTTCGCGGCACAATCCGCCAGGTCCGCAAGGCTGACTTGGCATTGGGCCGGCTGGCTCCCACGGCTGACCGTCCGAAGCCGCTGAAGGATTTCGGCGACCGGCACGGCCTCAGCCGCGAGCGTATCCGACAGATCGTCGACGAAGCCTACCTCCGACTGACCAAGCCAGCCAAACTGGCGACGCTTCTGCCGCTGTGGCGAGAAGTGTGGGCAATCCTGCGGTCGTGGTCTCGGCCGGTTCCCCTCCACCGGCTGGCCGAAGGCCTCCGCCGGCGGTTGAACTGGTCCGACGCTCCGCCGGACGCGGCGTTGGTGCGCCTGTTCGCGTTTCACCCGGAACTGGTCACCAACGGCGACACGGTCATGCTGAAGCCGATGAACCCGTAGTCGCACTTGCTGCCCAGCCATGGTCACATGAAGCGGCCGCCTGTGCGAACGCGCCCCCTGCCCTCCCGACGGCCCTTGGCCTTTAGGCCAAGCTAGCGGGCCCTGTCCTCGTTCGGCCCCTTAGCGACGTCCACGACGCCCGGACGTCCTGTAGCCGCGGCCACTTCGTCCCCGCCGGCTGTGGCCGCCACGCCGTCCGCGATAGGCATAGCCACCGCGTCGGTAGCCATAGCCGCCACGTCGGTAGCCATGGCCTCTGCGGTACCCGCGATAGGCATAGCCCCTGCTGTATCCCACACGGGGGTACACGTTGGGGTACACGTAGACATAGCCGATTCGCAGGACAACGCCGCTCCCGTACGCGCGATCATAACGCCGGTAACGGCGATAGCGCCGATGGCCGCGCCGATAGCGCCGCCCGCTGTAGCCGCGACTTCTACGCACAAATCGCGACGAGCGCCCGCGGGAACCCCTCCCTCCCGAGCCGAGCGCCGCGTTGTCGGCGGCGACCGCCAAAACCACCAGAACGATGACAGCCAGGGCCTTCGTGATTGTCGGCCTGACATTCACAATGCTTCTCCAGCCCCCCGATGGTCCACATGCCGCACACGTGTGCGGTCTTGCTTCCATACCATTATAGCCCGCCCAGCCAGGGCCTTTGGCTATCGACGCCGACCTCTTGCAAACGCCTCCGGCCGTCTGTAAACTGCGTCGCCCGGCGCCGCAGCGGCGCCAGCTATTACGGAGACTGACCAATGGGAATTCGCTCAATCAACCTTCGCAAGGGCATGGGGGTTTCGTGGGACGGTCAGAACTGGGCGGTCTGGTCCGTCGAGCACGTGCAGAAGGGCAAAGGCCCAAGCTGCATGCAGATCGAGTTGCGAAACGTCGCCACCGGCCGGATCATCAAGAATCGGTTTCGCCCCGACGAGCAACTCGACGAGATCTTCTTCGATCGCAAGAAGATGGAATATCTCTACCGCGATACTCAGAACCTGATCCTCATGGACGCCGAGAGCTTCGAGCAGGTCGAGGTGCCGGTCGACCTGATCGGCGACAGCGACGTATTCCTGATCGAGAACTGCCAGCTCGAGGTCGCCTTCATCGAAGGCAAGGCCATTGAGATCGTGCTGCCCAACACCGTGACATTGACGATCACCGACACCCCCCCGCAGGTCAAAGGCGCCACAGCCACCAACCAACTCAAAGACGCCATCTGCGACACCGGCGCAAAGGTCCGCGTGCCCCCCTTCGTCGAGAACGGCGAGAAGATCAACGTCGACACCCGCACGGGCGAGTATTTGGGCCGAGCCTAGGCCCGCATCGCCTCGGCTGCCAGTCAACGCGTGGGCAATCCCAATCTACGTCGGGACACACCCTATGGTTTCGGGTGGCTGTTTTGAAAGTGTAGGCCCCGTGAGCGTACGGCGGCTTATGGCAAGATGTTGTCGGGCGTCCAGAGTTGTGGGTGGCGCTGCGGGTCCACCTCGTCGGGTAGGTACGTGCAGACGGCCCCGACGCCCAGCAGGACATTGAGCTTGCCCAGGTGTCGGGCTCCCGCGGCCAGGCCCAGCGAGACGTCCTCGGTGTGATTGGCGATAAGGTGATCGTAGTCCAACACGATGACCTTGCGTTCGCTGACCCGGATATGCCTGGCCTGGGCGTTGATGCCGTAGCTGGTCATGTCCTCCCCGACCATGATGAGCTGTTTGCCGGTGGCCAAGTCGCTGAAATCCTCCCAGCCGGTAACGATCTCGCCGTTGACATACAGGGACATCTGGCCGACGCCTCGGAAGGGCCCGCCGTCGCCGTCAGGCATGAAGGTGGCAATGGGGGGCTTGGTCTTGGTGACGTGGAAGACCACGTCGTTGTAGTCCACGATGCCGCCGCCGCTTTCGAAGCGGTATTCCATATAGTCGTCCCGGTCGTTGACGATGCAGCGGCCGGGCGTGGGGGCGAAGGGAATGAACAGGTCGTCGACACGGGTATACAACTCGTAGACGGGGGGGGTGCTTTCCAGAGGCTCGGGCTGGTCGGGGCAGAGAAACATCTCCGTGTTCGGCACGGTATCGTAGGGGACGGATGGCCATTCGGTCCGCTCGGGGAACGGCCTTATCACGGCGGCGCCGCTGATCGCCAGGGCGCGGGCCCGAAAGGCTACATCGATCTGCCGAAGATTGGTGGCGCAGACTGTCCGTCGGCCGACCGCCATAGCGGACAGGAACGACGGCACCAGTATGCTGAACAGCACCCCGATGACGCCCAGGGCCAACAGCATTTCGGTCAGCGTGAACCCACGGCGATTCATGTTTTTTGCCTCCCAGGGCGGGCCGCCGCATTCCTGTGGCAGCGCCTTGTGCGGCACAAACTCAAGTTAGAGTTACCCCATTATGGCCGAATTCGCCGCCAAATGCCAGTATGTGGGCCATTTCTCCTATTGAGCGCCCACGTGCCGACCCACCGGCCAACCGGCTGCGCGGCTGGCCCAGAGGCGACGGCCAATTGCGCCGACAAAATAGTCTGAGGGGATAATCTATTTTCATCGCATCTTCCGGAATTGTCGGGACTTCCTGATCGCCGGCCGGCGGAGAGCGGATTGTTTCCCAAGCCTTTAGAAAATCCACGCTTGTGGACGATAGATAATGAGGCAATACACAAGGAGTTGGTGAGTTAGGCAAGGATGCCTCGCTGCGCCCTTGGTGTCTCTAGGGCGCGGTGCAGGATTGTTGGGCAACCACTGCGCCCGGGCCGGGCAGGCCCGTGTGGCCGTTGGTCTGTCGGCGAAGCCATACGGTCTTGCCGCGCAACTGTGTCCGACTGGCAGCGGTCAGCGAAGGGATGACGTGACGGTAGATGCTCGTCATAGGTTGACGCTTCGGATCGCCCTGGGGCTATGTTTGTGCCTAGCCGCTGGGTGCTCACCCAGCTTCTACCGGCGCGAAGCCGACAAGGCCGCGATCAACATCATCCAGAACGAACAGGCCAAAGCTCTCGGCCGCACCGGGGCGTTCGAGATCGAACTGCCGATCGACACGCTTCGCCGGCGGCTTCTGCTGGGGCAGGACTTGCCTCGCACCGGCCGGGCGTCGTTGGGGACCGACCAGTTGGAGCGGATCCAGAATTGGCCGGAGAAGGACTATCCCCCCACGGGCGACGAGCCTGGCGACACCCCGACGACCCAGCCGGGCGTGATCAAGCTGGCCCTGGTCGACGCGCTGCAGGTGGCGGCAAGCAACACCCGAGAGTACCAGACCCGCAAGGAGGACGTCTACCGGGCGGCGCTGGACCTGGACCTGGAGAACGACGCCTTTCGGCACACGTTCGCCGGGGCGATGGAGATGACGCACAAGCGGGATCTGACCGAGGGCTCGACGCTCCGGGGCAACGAATACACCAGTTCGATCGACTGGACCAAGAAGTTCAAGACCGGCGCCGAGATCACAGCCAGTATCGCCATCGATCTGGTCAAGCTGCTTTCGCCGAGCCGCGAGTCTTCGACCGGCATTCTGGCCGATGTGTCGATTACGATTCCGCTGATGAAGGACGCCGGGTGGCAGATCGTGACCGAGCCGATGACCCAGGCCCAGCGCAACGTGATCTATGTCCTCCGCACGCTGGAACGTTTCAGACGGACGCTGGCCGTTCGCGTGGCCACCGACTACTTGTCGGTGCTGCAGCAAATGGATGTGGTGGAGAACGAGAAAAACAACTATGTGCGGCTACTGACGGGCACGCGGCGCGTGCGCCGGTTGTCCCAGGCCGGTCGGATGCCCGAAATCCAGGTGGACCAGGCGCGGCAGGACGCCCTGCGAGCGCGGGACCGCTGGATCGGCGCCCGCCAGCTCTACGCCCAACGGCTGGACCAGTTCAAGATCACGCTGGGTCTGCCCACGGATTCGTTGATCGAACTGGACCGGTCGGAACTCGACCGTCTGGCCGAGACCGCCCAGCATCGCATGCCGGGATCGCCTCCGGACACGTCGGCGACGACGCAGCCCGCCGATGCCGACGCGCCGGTCGATCTGGACGTGCCCAGTCGCGTCGGCGGCGGCCCACTGGAGTTGCCGCCCGAGGAAGCGGTCCTGATCGCGCTGGAGTATCGGCTGGACCTGCAGACATCGGTCTGGCGCGTGGCCGACGCGCAACGGAGAATCGTGGTCGCCGCCAACGCCCTGGAAATGGGGCTCGCCCTGACGGCGGGGGGAGTGGCAGGGGGCAGTCGCAGCCTGGGCAGCGCAACCTCGCCGAACGCTCGGCTTCGGCCGGAACACGGCGTTTACACCTTCGGGCTGCTGTTGGATTTGCCTCTGGAGCGAACGGACGAGCAGAACGCCTATCGCGACGCGTACATCACGCTGGAACGGGCGGTCCGAAGCGTGCAGGAACTCGAAGACCAGATCAAGCTCGACATCCGCAACGAGCTTCGCCAATTGCTGCGGGCGCGCGAGAGCTTCCAGATCCAGGCCAAGTCCGTCACCGTGGCGCAGCGCCGGGTCGAAAGCACCGCCCTGTTTCTCCAGGCCGGGCGGGCCGAGGTCCGGGACGTCCTGGAGGCCCAGGAATCTTTGGTCTCAGCACAGAACGCTTTGACCGCGGCGCTGGTAAACTATCGGGTGGCGGAACTGGAGCTTCAGCGCGATATGGGCGTTCTCCAGATAAATGATGAAGGGCTTTGGCATGAGTACAGACCCGACGACGACAACAGCGAGTAACGCCTCGGCCAGCCGCCTCAGGCGCCGAATGCTGCAGGCGGTCATCGCGATCCTGGTCGCAGGGGTCCTGGCCGGCGTGGCGTATCCGATCTGGTTCGGCGGAGAGGACTCCGGCAGCCAGACCCCCATCTTCGTCGCCAAGCGCGGGGCGTTGATCATCAACGTCCGCGAGTCCGGCACGATCAACAGCCGCGATCTGGTCATATTGAAGAATGAAGTGGAAGGCCGGACCACCATCCTCTGGCTGATCGAAGAAGGCACGCAGGTCAACGAAGGCGACATCCTGGTGAAGCTGGACGCCAGCAGCCTCGAAGACAAGAAGACCCAGCAACAGATCACCGTGGACAACGCCGAGGCCTCTTTTGTCCGGGCCCGCGAGTCCCTAGCCGTCACGCAAAGCCAGGGCGAAAGCGACGTCGCCAAGGCCGATCTGGCCCGACAGTTCGCCGAGCTCGATCTGAGGAAATACCTCCAGGGCGAATATCCCGAACAGATTCAGCAGGCCGAGGCGGACATCACCATTGCCCGAGAGGAACTCCAACGGGCCGAGGACAAACTGGCGTGGTCGCGCCAACTGGAAAAGGAAGGCTACCTCACCCAGACTGAACTGCTGGCGGATGAGTTGGCCGTCAAACGAACCCAAATCAACCTGGAGTTGGCCGAGACCAAGCTGGGGTTGTTGAAGGACTTCACCCACCAGCGTCAATTGGCGCAGCTAACCAGCGACGTCGAGCAGACCGGAAAGGCTCTGGAACGGGCCCGGCGCAAGGCCAAGTCCGACGACGTCCAGGCCAAAGCGGAACTAAAGGCCCGTAAGGCTGAATTGGAGCGGCAGAGGGGCAAGCTGGAGAAAATTATCGAGCAGATCGACAAGTGCACGATCAAGGCCTCGGCCTCAGGCGAGGTGTCCTACGCGACCACGGGCGGCCGCCACTGGGGGCGCAGGGCCGAACCGTTGGAGGAACGCCAGGAGGTCTACCAGGGCCAGCCTCTGATCTGTCTGCCCACGACGACGTCGATGATGGCTGAGATCAAGATTCATGAGTCCAGCCTGCGAAAGGTCCATGTCGGCATGCCGGTGAAGATCACCGTCGATGCGCTGCCCGAGGAGACCTTCGCCGGAAAGATCGGCAAGATCGCCCTGTTCCCCGACGGCCGAAGCAGATGGATGAACCCGGATCTGACCGTCTACCCTACGGAGGTCTATCTGGACAGCAACGGCAGCGAGTTGCGGATAGGTATGAGGTGCCAGGCCGACATCATCGTCGAGGCGTATGACGACGCCCTCTATGTGCCCGTCCAATCGGTCGTCCGGGTCAAGGGCCAGCCGGTCGTCTATGTTCAGACGTCCGACGGCCCCGAAATGCGAGAGGTCGAGGTCGGCCTGGACAACAATCGTATGATCCACATCGTCAGCGGCGTGACGGCCGGGGAGAAGATCCTGCTGGCCCCGCCGTTGGCGCCGTCGGCGAAACCCGACGACCAGCCCCCAGGTGACAAGGCCGGCGGCAAAGGCCCCGCCGCAAAGGCGCCGACCACCAAGCCGGCCGACGAGGCCCCCAAGGTCGCCCCTACGGACCCCAGCAAGATGACGCCCGACGAGCGCCGCAAAGCGTTCGAAAGTCTTTCGCCCGCCCAGCAGGAGCAAATCCGCAAGCGCATGCAGCAACAGGGAGGGCGCCCGCCTGACAGCGGCGCCGGCGGCTGATAACGATGACGCCCGATGCGGCCAACTCCCCCGTCGCCACCGACGCCCTCGTGCGCCTGGATAGCGTGCACAAGATCTACCAGATGGGAATCACCCAGGTCCACGCGCTGGCCGGAGTGAGCCTGGCCCTGGCGCGGGGAAGCTTCTGGGCCATCATGGGCCCCAGCGGCTCGGGCAAGAGCACCATGCTCAATCTTCTGGGCTGTCTGGATCGCCCCACCCGCGGACGGTATCTGCTGGACGGGCAGGATATCAGCGCCCTTAGCGATGACGACCTCAGCGAGATTCGCCTGCGCAGGTTTGGTTTCATCTTCCAGAGCTTCAATTTGATCCCGCAACTGACGGTCCAGGAGAACATCGAACTGCCGCTCTACTACCTCGGCTGGGATGCCGCCGCCGGGGCCGCCCGTGCGCGCGAACTGGCCGAGATGGTCGCTCTGGGTGACCGTCTTCACCACCGGCCGACCGAGCTGTCCGGCGGGGAGCAGCAGCGCGTGGCCATCGCCCGGTCGCTGGCCAACACCCCGGATATCCTGCTGGTCGATGAGCCCACCGGCAATCTGGATACGGCCACCGGCGAGCAGATCATGGAGCTTTTGGCGCAGCTGAACGCCGAAGGGCGGACCATTCTGATGGTCACGCACGAGCAGAACATCGCGGCATACGCCACCCACCGTCTGCACATGATCGACGGCAAGATCGACCGGATGGAGGGCGACCTCTAATGCGTCACTTGCGGGCGATTCGGAACGTGCAGTTGGGCATCAAGACGCTGATTCTCCACAAGCTGCGGTCGCTGCTGACGGTGCTGGGCGTGGTCTTCGGCGTCGGCAGCGTGATCGCCATGCTGTCGATCGGCGAAGGCGCCAGCCACGAGGCCATGCAGCAGCTTGAGAAGCTCGGCAACAAGAACATCCTCCTGATGGCCGCCAAGCCCACCGAGGACGAATCGGCCACCGTGCAGGAAGGCTTCGTCAGCGTGTACGGTCTGTTGTATGAGGACGACGTGCGAATCCGGCAGAGCATTCCGTCCGTCGTGCGGACCGTGCCGGTCAAGGAGATCCGCAAGAACGGCCGCCTGGGGGAGCGGTCGCTGGAGCTGCGGATCGTGGGCACGACACCTGAGTGGTTCGGCCTGGTCCAGCGAAACGTCCTGGCCGGGCGCGTCCTGAACCAGCGCGATTTCGATCAGCATTCGGCCGTATGCGTGCTGACGGAACACGGCGCGCGGCGGCTGTTGGCGACCGGGCACACAGTCGGCCAAGCGGTGCGGATCGGCGAACACCACTACGAGGTTATCGGGATCGTTCAGAGCGAGCAGGTCGTCGGTAGCATCCGGACGCCCGACCTGAACGTCGACGCCTATATCCCCATCAGCGTCGCCCGCGAGCGCTACGGCGACATCATCATCCACAGCGCGGTTGGATCGTTTCTGCGCGAACGTGTCGAGCTGCATCAGATCCTCGTCCAGGTCGATACGGTCGAGAACGTCGAACCGACCGCCCAGGCCATCGAAGCCCTGCTGAAGCGGTTCCACAAACGTCAGGACTATCGGATCAACGTGCCGCTGGCGCTGTTGCGGCAGACCGAGGCGACCAAGCGGCGGTTCAACATCGTCCTGGGCTCGATCGCCGGCATCAGCCTGCTGGTCGGCGGGATCGGGATCATGAACATTATGCTGGCGTCGGTGACCGAGCGAACGCGTGAGATCGGCATTCGCCGAGCGATTGGGGCCAAACGCCGGCAGATCGTCATGCAGTTTCTGATCGAGACGGTCGTGCTGACCACGGTGGGCGGGCTGATCGGGATCGGCATCGGCGTGATGATCCCCTGGGCGATCACCCATTTCGCCGGCATGCCCACGGTCGTGCCGCTCTACAGCATCATCCTCTCGATGGGCATCAGCGTGAGCGTGGGGATCATCTTCGGCCTCTACCCGGCCATTCGGGCGGCGCGGCTGGACCCCATCACGGCTCTTCGCCACGAGTAGCCGACAGTGCTCAGGTCTGGGAGGCCTCCAGCGCCTGGTCCACGTCGGCCTGGATGTCGGCGACATCTTCGATGCCCACGCACAGGCGAACGTATTCCGGCGTGACGCCTGTGGCGGCCTGCTCGGTTTCGCTGAGTTGCTGGTGTGTGGTCGAGGACGGGTGGATCACCAGCGTCTTGGCGTCGCCGATGTTGGCCAAATGGCTGGCGAGCTTGACGCTGTTGATGAACTTGATGCCCGCCTCCCTGCCGCCGCGAATGCCGAAGCCGATGATGGCCCCGCACCCGTCGGGCAGGTATTTGCGCGCGTTGTCGTAGTGCGGGTGGCCCGGCAGGCCGGGATAGTTCACCCACTCGATGCAGGGATGCTCGCTGAGCCACCGGGCCACCGTCAGGGCGTTCTCACAGTGTCGCTGCATCCGCAGATGCAGCGTCTCCAGCCCCATCAGGAACATGAAGGCCGCGAACGGGCTCATGCATCCGCCCATGTCGCGCAGCAGGTGCGTGCGGATGTAGACGATGTAGGCGATGTTGCCGATCGGCTTGAAGGCTTCGGTGAACACGACGCCGTGGTAGGCGTCGTCGGGCGAGCAGAACTCCGGCCACTTCTCGGGGTTGTCGGCCCAGGGGAACTTTCCGCTATCGACGATCACGCCGCCGACATGCACGCCGTGGCCGCCAATGTATTTCGTCGTCGAGTAGATCACGATGTCGATGCCGTGCTCGATGGGCCGAAACAGGATGGGCGTCGTCACCGTGTTGTCGCACAGGACCGGCAGGCCGTGCTTGTGGGCGATGTCGGTGATTGCTCGGAAGTCGGGCACGTCGTTCTTGGGATTGCCCATGCTTTCCATGTAGACGCACCGGGTGTTCTCGTCGACGAGGGTCTCGATCTGCTCGGGATGGTCCGGGTCGAAATACCGCACCTCCACGCCGAGCTTCTTGAACGTCTGCGAGAACAGCGTCCAGGTCCCGCCATAGAGGCTGGTCGACGAGACAAGGTTCTGCCCGGCGTGCGTGATGGTCAGCACAGCCGCCGTGATCGCCGCCTGCCCGCTGGCGAAGGCCAGACCGCCGACGCCGCCGTCCATCGCGGCCAGCCGTTTTTCCAGCACGTCATTGGTCGGGTTCATCAGCCGGGAATAGATATTCCCGAACTCCTTCAGCGCGAAAAGGTCCGCAGCGTGATCGGTGTCTTTGAAGACGTAGCTGGCGGTGGCGTAGATGGGCACAGCCCTGGCGCCGGTGGTGGGGTCGGGTTCCTGTCCGGCGTGCAGCGCCAGCGTTCCCAGGCCATACTGATCGAGGTTGTCGCTCATGATCCTGTTCTCCAAGCCGTCACCGTCGGCGATCTGTCCCAGCAAAGGATGATTCCGCAGAAAATATCTGTGGGGTCGACCTCTCCTAGCTTATCACGACCGCCGCGTCAATAACCTGTGCGCTGGGGATAGGGGGGCGGAAGATCACGGCTCGAGGAATTCGAACTCCCGCTGGCCGCAACAGCGGCACTGGCCGTCGGCCTCCACGTCCATCTGCTGGACGTCGTTGGTCCACGTGTCGAACTTCAGCAGGCGCCCGCTGATGTGATCGAGCTTGCCCGCGAGAATCTTCATCACCTCGGCGGCCTGGAAAGCGGCCACCGCCGCAACCGCAGGGCCGAGGACGCCGAAGCTTCGGCAGTTCGGGTCGCGGCAGGCCGGCGGCAGCGAGTCGAGCACGCAGCGAAGGCACGCCGTTCGCCCGGGAACGATGGACATGATCTGGGCCTCGCTGCCCACCACCCCGGCGAAAACCCACGGCTTGCCGGACTTGACGGCGTAATCGTTGATGAGAAAACGCGTGGCAAAATTGTCCGTGCCGTCGACGATCACATCCACGTCGCCGGCGAGCGAATCGATATTGCCGCGCTGGAGGCGAGCATCGACGGGCTCGGTGGCGGTGTGGCTGTTGATCCCCCCCAGGCGCTCGGCGGCGGCCTGGACCTTCGGCAGCGACCGCTGGGCGTCCGACTCGTCGTAGAGGCCCTGGCGATGGATGTTCGTCAGCTCGACCCGGTCGTCGTCGACCAGCCGGAGCATCCCCACACCCGCCCGGGCCAGCAGCTCAGCTACCCACGAGCCCAGTCCGCCCACGCCGACGATCAGCACCCGCCCGGCCGTCAGAGCCCGCTGACCGGCCAGGCCGAACGGCTCGAAGACAATCTGCCGGCGGTAGCGCAGCAAGGCGCCCGCTTCGTCGGTGGTCGGCTGTTCGGCGTCGGTCCGCATCGTCACACCCCCCTTACGAGCGGCGCAGGATCTCGTTCATCGATCCGCTGCGAAAGCCCTGAAGGTCCAGCGTTACGTAGGCGTAGCCCGCCCTCTTGAGCCGCTCGACGATCTGCTCGCGCACACTCACAATCCGCGCCAGCTCGTCGGCGGGCACTTCGATCCGGGCCACCTGCCCGTGATCGCGAACGCGACACTGCGGGAACCCGAGGTCTTGGACTATCTCCTCGGCCGATTCCACTCGGTGCAGGACCTCCTCGGTCACCGCACTGCCATAGGGGATTCGGCTGGCCAGGCACGCCTTGGCCGGCTTGCTCCACGTCTCCAGCCCCATCGCGCGGGAGGCGGCGCGAATGTCATCCTTGGTCATGCCCGCTTCCATCAGCGGGTTGCGGACACCCAGGCGCTGGCCCGCATCCAGCCCGGGCCGAAAGTCGCCCGCATCGTCGGCGTTAGCCCCGCTGACGATGACGGCCAGCCCTCGCTCGTCCGCCAGCTTCCCCAAGGTGACGAACAAATCCTGCTTGCAGTAGAAGCAGCGGTCGGCCGGGTTGCGGGCGTAGTTCGGGTCCGACAACTCGCTCGTATCGACCTCGGCCAACTCGACGCCGATCGTCTCGGCCAGCCGGCGACCGGCCTCGGCCTCCCGCTGGGCCAGGCTCGCCGAGATGCCCATCCCGGCAAGGACGTTTGTCGCGCCGAGCGTCTCGACCGCGAGCGCCAACAGAAAGGTGCTGTCGACCCCCGCCGAAAACGCCACCAGCACGCTGCCGAGGGACCGAAGGATCTGTCGACACTGCTCCAACTTCTGCTCGAGCTGCTCATCTACTGTTTGGTGATCCATATCCACTTTCCATCGTGATGGCTCTGATCGGGCCATCCGCAAACCATTATTCTACCATTTCTGCCGCCCGAGGGGGAACCGACCGTCAGATTGAGAATGGGGACAGGCGCCTTTTCGCTAGGCAGCAGAATTCCAACTTGAGCAGGCCGACTGCGTTGCAATCAGCCGGAGGTGAGGTATAATCTCTAGTAGATTAGTCAAGATAAGGGTTGGCAGTCCAATGCGTGTATCACAGAAATGTCAGTACGCTTTGCGGGCCGTTTTCGAGCTCGCCAAGCGCCCGGGGGCCGAGCCAGTCAGCACCACCCAGATCGCCGCCGCTCAGGCTATCCCCAAGGGTTTCCTTGAGGTGATCCTGGTGCAGTTGAAAAACGGCGGGTTCGTCCGATCGCGACGCGGCATGCGGGGCGGCTATCAGTTGACGCCCTCCGCCCAGACGTTGACGCTCGGGGAGATCATCCGTTTCGTGGATGGGCCCATCGCCCCGATCGACTGCATGACCGACGCGAGCCGAAGCGAATGCGGCCTCAACGGCGACTGCGCGTTCATGCCGTTTTGGGAGCGTGTGCGCGATGCGGTCGCTGATGTCTACGAGACGACGACGTTTCAAGACCTCATCGACTCGGAACAGGCCGCATCCCAGCGGCACCTTGGCAGCAACATCTGAGCCCAACCGCAGCGTCATCCGCTTTCAGGCCGGTTGACGTTGCGCCACGCCGGCGCCAGAGCATCCGGCACGCGCAGCGAAATAACCTTTGCGTGCGCAGCCGCCGGTTGAAGGCTCAACTCGCCCCGCTCGGCCATTCCCTCCAGGACCGTCCTGGCGCGAAAGTCATAGTGCGCCAGCAACGGCTCGACTCGGCCGGCGTTGGCCAGAGCGGGCAGATTGGCCCACGCGCCCGGCCGGCGATTGGCCAGCAGCCATGCGAGCGCTTCGGCGCTTAGGTCCGGAAGATCGCACGCCGCCACCAGCCACGACACGTTCGGCCCCCACCGCATGACCGACAGCAGGCCCGAAATCGGGCCCTGGACATCGACGATGTCGGGCAACTGCACGCGGTCGGCCAACGAGGCCGGCACATCGCCGGCCCCCGAGATGACGACCGTTTCGCAGCAGCCGTCCAGCAGCTCGACCGTCCTTTCCAGCCAGGTCCGGCCGCCCTCGGTCAGCAGATGCTTGGGCGCGCCCATTCGCGCGCTCTTGCCGCCGATCAGCACGCAGCCGAACACCGGCGTCGCCAGCCATCGCCCCATGAGGAACTCGTCCACCATGGGCGCCGCTGCGGCCAATCGGCCCGCGTCCTTGGTCAGCACGGCCAAGACGTTGTCGACGCCCTCGGGCGGGCCCGATTGATCGTCGTCGAGCAGCCACAGCTTCGGCAGCGGCGTGCGTTTGTGGCCTTCGACGAGGACCAGGTCGTATCGCCCCGCCAGCGACGCCAACGCCGGGGCCAACTCGCCGTCGCGGCCATGCCGGCGGAAGAATTCCTGCTCCGGCCCCTGCAGTAGGACATCGGCCCCAGCCTGAAACAGCCGATCGCTATCCTTGCCCGGCCGATCCACATCCAACCCATGCGCGTCGTGCTTGACCACAGCCACGCTCAGGCCGTCCGCCGTCAGGCGAGGGATCAACTGCTCGATCAGCGTGGTCTTGCCCGACCCGCTAAAGCCGCAAACCCCCAGGATGGGCAGGCGCTCGATCATCTACTTCACCGCCCGGATCACCGAATCCATGAACTCGCCCGCGTGGAGCAGTTCGGCATCGCGGAACCCGGCCGCAGCGAGGTCTTCACTTAACTCGTCGAACGTGAAGGTCCCGCCGCCGGGCGTGTGGACCAGCATGTTGATCGCGAACATCGCGCCGCCGGGCGGATCGGTGCGTGCGGCGTCCACCAGCACGTCGCGGATGAGAATCTGCCCGCCGTCGACGAGTGCGGCGTGGGTCTTGGCGAACAGATCGCGGTTTTGGCTGCGCGAGTTCATGTGCACGATCGCGCTGATCCACGCCAGGTCGGCCCCGCCGGGAAGGGGCGCGTCGGCCTGCATATCGCCGGCGACCAACGTCACCCGTTCCGTCAGACCGGCCGCGGCGATGTGCTTGCGCGCAATGGGCACGACGTCCGGCAGGTCCAGCAGCGTGGCGACCGCATCGGGGGCGGCCCGCAGGAAGGCGATCGTCCACGTCGCCGGCCCGCCGCCGATATCCAGCAGATGGCTGAACCCGGGCGGCCCGATCGACGCCACCAGTTTGTCGGCCATCGGACGACAAATGTTGTCCATCGCTTCGATGAACGATGTCAGGTCCTCTTGCTCGCCGCGGATGCTGGGGAGTTTGGGGGCGGGTCGCCCGGCCGTGACCACGTCAGCTAGCTGGGCCCAGCTTCGCAGGCAGTTCGCCTGGTGTCGCACCATCGCCAGCGCACTGGTCGGGCCGGTCTCCGTCAGGATCTCCGCCACCCCAGCCGCCGGGGCGTAGCGATCGCCGCTTTTGACCAGCAGTTGCAGCGCCGACATCGCGTCGGCCAGCATCGTCGTCGCCCGAGCGTCGGCCCCGATCTTGGCCGCCAGGGCCTCTGCGGTCAGAGCGCCATCGGCCAAGGCGTCAAAGACGCCCAGTTCGGCCGCGGCCGTCAGCACGCACGCCGGCTGAAACGCGCCGGCCATCTTGAGAATGTCGTCAGCTGTCCATTGCTTGGCCATGTCCTGCTCTCCCAAGGATCGACGCCGCGCCGCAGGGCGCGGCCAATCATTCGTTACCGGGTGTTTCGCTCTCCCGGCCGCAGTCGGCGGGGTCGCCGCGGAGCTTGGCGATTCCGTGCCCCAGCGCAGGCGTGACGGCCTGGAGGTTCTCGACCGCCGCCCGCAACGAGCCGGGCAGGTTGAGGATCAACGTCGACCCGCGGATGCCCGACACGCTCCGCGACAACATCGCGTGGGGTGTCTTGGCCAGCGACGCCGCCCGCATCGCCTCGTCCAGCCCCGGCGTCAGTCGTTCGACCACGTCGCGGGCAGCCTCGGGCGTCACGTCGCGCGGGGCGAAGCCCGTCCCCCCCACCGTCACGACCAGATCGATGGAATGCCCGTCGCAGTAATGCCTCAGCCGCTCGGCGATCGTGTCCTGTTCGTCCGGGACTATCTCGCTGCGGTAGATGTGGGCGCCGACGGCCTCTCTCAGCAACTCCGCGACCGCCGGGCCTGCCGTGTCTTCGGCCTCCCCGCGACTGCAGCGGTCGCTGATCGTCAGCACCACCGCCTGGATGAGTTCGCGCGGCACGATGTCCAGCACGTCGGCCCGGTCGCCAGCACTAACCTTGCCGCCGGTCTCGACGCGGGCGAACAGCCCCAGTCGCGGCATGATGCAATCCCCGGTGAGGTGGAAGATATTGCACCGCGTGTGGCAGACCTTGCCGATCTGCGTCACCGAGAGGACCACGTCGTCGCCCAGCCGCAGCCGCGTGCCCAGCCCGACGCCGCCAAGCGCCAGGCCCGAAACGATCACATTCTCGGCGAAATCGCCCGCCGACAGATCGGGCATGCCCTTCCGCCGGATCGTCTCGACATCCTCCGCCGCCAGCAGACTCACCTGCCGATGCCACACTCCCGCGTGCGCGTCCGTTTGAATGCCGCTGTCGGCGTCGAAGATGGCCGAGTCGATGGGCGTCTTTTGCTCGCCCTTTTCCTGGCTGACACACAGAGCTTCAACGCGCCCCATCGCCGCCCTCCTGTCGCGTCCAGTGGCCCGATTTGCCGCCCTGTTTTTCCAGCAGGCGGACCGGGCCGATCTCCACGCCCTTGCCCGCCGACTTGACCATGTCGTAGACCGTCAGCGCCGCAACGGACGCAGCCGTCATGGCCTCCATCTCCACGCCTGTCTTGCCCTGGCAGACGATGCGCGACACAAGGCGAACGCGGTCGTCGACCAGTTCAGCTGTCACGTCGGCGACGTCCAGCGCAAGGGGATGACACATGGGAATCAGCTCGGCCGTCTTCTTGGCCGCCATGATGCCGGCCAGGCGCGCCGTCTCCAGCACGTTGCCCTTGGCGACGGCGCCGGTCTGCCGCAGCCGCTCAGCGATCTCGGGGCCGACATTCACCCACGCCTCGGCGACGGCCTCACGCTGCGTGACGGCCTTGTCGGCGACATTCACCATGCGGGCCCGCCCGTCCGACCCAATGTGCGACAGGCTGGCGGGGGGATCGTTCGTGGGGCCATCCGTCTTGGCCATGAGCTAACCTCCCACCGTGGACATCACGCGATCCTCGGGGAACGACGTGCGAGGGCCCTTCAGGCCCAGCAGATGCGTGACGGTCTCTTTCAACTCTTGCTCAGCCGCCGGGCCCGCATCGCCCAGAAGCTCGCGGATCTCGGCCCCGTGGTCCTGGGCCAGACACGCGATCAGCCGACCTGTGCTCGTCAGCCGCAGGCGCCGGCACCCGCGGCAGAAGGGCTCGGTCTCGGGCGTGATGAATCCGATGATGCCACTCCGGCCAGCCGAATCGCGCGCCGTCGCCATAAAGTTTCGGCTGCTGGCCCCGCACGTTTCGGCGAGCGGCTCGAGTGTGAAGATCTGCTCCAATCGCTTGCGGATCTCAGACGCTGGGACGAACAGGTCTTTGTGCTGCCGTTGGGCGAAGCCGATCGGCATCAGTTCGAGGAACCGCACCCAGCAGCCGCGCTGCAGCCCCCACTCGGCCAGGCCGACCACCTCGTGATCGTTGACGCCCTTGAGGACCACGACGTTCAGTTTGACGGGCGTCAGTCCCTCAGCCAGGGCGGTTTCGATCCCTGTCAGCACGTCCTGCAGACTCCCGCCACCCGTCAGCGATGCGAAGGTATGTTCGGCGAGACTGTCGAGGCTGACGTTGACCCGGTTCAGGCCCGCTGCTCGCAGGTCGCCGGCCATCTCGCCCAGTCGCAGGCCATTGGTCGTCAGGGCCAAATCGTCGACGCCCTCGGCGGCCAGCATCGACACCAGATCGACAATGCCCGCCCGCACCAGCGGCTCGCCGCCGGTCAGGTGGGCCTTGGACAGGCCGAGATGATCCTTGACCGCGCGAACGAAACGCACGATCTGCTCAAACCGAAGCACGTCGGCATGATCGCAGGCAGGAACGCCCTCGGGCGGCATGCAATAGAAGCACCGCACCTGGCAGCGATCTGTCACCGAGATCCGAAGCGAAACCGGCAGTGGCTGTGGGCCCTGAATCACAGAATGGACCTCCATGGACGAAACGCCACGACGCTCCCGGCGGGGAGCTTGGCCGTGCCTTTGGGCACGATGAACACCCCGTCGGCCTGCGCGCCGGCGGCCAGGTCGGCCGAGCCCTGCGACCGGATCGCCCTGACGGCCAGGGCGTTTTGCCCGCCCACCAGTTGGGCCAGAACGAGGTTCTCGCGGCTGGGCTTGACGGATACCGACGCCGCCAGCGGCAACTGCAGCGACATGCGACACTGCCCGGCAGGGACACCGGACAGCCGGCGAAGCGCGGGCAGGACCAGTTCGTAAAAGCCCGTCAAGACGCTCAGCGGATTTCCCGGCAGGCCGAAGATATGGCGATTGCGGCTGGCGGTGGCGTACAGTTGCGGCTTGCCGGGCTTCATGGTCACGCCGTGAAAGCGGATCGCCGCGCCGACTGCACGCACGGCTTCGGGGACGTAGTCGTACTTGCCCACCGATACGCCGCCGGTGAGAACGACGACGTCATAGGTCTCGATCGCCCGAGCGAGCCGGCGGGCCAGGACCTTCGGGCTGTCGGGCAGGATGCGGTGCGGAACGTTGGGGAATCCGGCGTCCGCCAGCGCCGCCCGCAGCGCCGGGCCGTTCGTATCGCGGAGCTCGTGGGCTCGCACCCGCTGATCGGCCGGGCGAAGCTCCCGGCCGGTGCACAAGACGATCACGCTCGGCCGGCCGTGCACCTTCACAGCCACTTTGCCGACCGACGCGCACAGACCGATCTGGGCTGCGGCCAGGACGGTTCCCTTATCCAGGACGACCTCGCCCTTGCGGACCTCTTCGCCCTTGCGGCGAATGTTGACCCCGGCGGCGATCGCCGACAGGAACGTCACCTGCTCGTCATCCTCGCGGGTGTCTTCAACTTTGACCACGGCATTGGCGCCGGGCGGCACCCAGCCGCCGGTCAGGATCCGCACGCACGTGCCGGCGGCGACGGTCGGGCGCTTGTCGCTGCCGGCGGCGACCTCGCCGATCAGGCGAAGGGATTGCGGGGGGTTCTTCAGATCCCCCGCCCGCACGGCAAAGCCGTCCATGGCCGATCGATCGGTCGGCGGCTGATCGCGATCGGCTGAGATATTCTCGGCCAGACAACAACTCAGGGCCTTGCCGAGGGGGTGGCGCGTAGCTTTGAGAGGGTGAGCGTGAGTGAGAACAATGCGTAATGCTTCTCGAGCGGTGATCAACTGAGGCCGTCCTTTCCAAGCACGGGAGGCCGGGACGTTTCCATCCAAACCCTATCGCCCGGGAACCCTAGCCGCCGCGGAACTCAGAAAGTCACAGAACTGTTACGAGTCCGCCGGCCGTAGGTCCGTCGGGTCGGAGGCCAAATGTAGCAGTCATTATACCTGTTTTACCGGCCAATGTCACTAGTCTTTATCTTTTCCATGTCGAGTTCCCGTGTAGCGTGGCGGATTTCCTAATCCGCCACGTGGCCTTGCTTAGAGACGGCAACGATTGCGTGATAGCGTCCCCACGACTATGATGCCCAAACGTCGTCCCACTCAGCTCCCCACAAGTTATCCGCACGGGATAGGGACCGGGCTCAGTGGGGGCAAGGCGCCTGCCGTCGGCAGACGAAGCGGCTGCGCCTAAGCGCGGAAAGGAGCGACCGACCATGATCGACACTGCCGAGATTCGTCCACGTATGTTGATGGGCCCAGGCCCGTCGGACGTCCACCCTCGCGTCCTGGCGGCGCTGGCCCGCCCGACGATCGGCCACCTCGACGGGCAGTTCCTGGAGGTCCTCAACGACATTCGCGACATGCTCCAGAGCGTCTTTCAGACGACCAACGCCCTGACGCTGGCCGTCAGCGGGACGGGCTCGGCGGGCATGGAAACGTGCGTGGTCAACCTGATCGAGCCGGGCGACAAGATGCTGGTCTGCATGGCCGGCGTGTTCGGCACGCGCATGAAGGATGTCGCCGAGCGAGCCGGCGCCGACGTGACGGCCATCGACGCGGCCTGGGGGAAGGTCTTCACCGCCGACGACATCCGGGCCGCCTTCGATCAGCACGGGCCGTTCAAGGTCGTCGGTATCGTCCACGCCGAGACCTCCACCGGGGCGGCCCAGCCGATCCCGCCGATCAGCGACGTCGTCCACGACGCCGGCGCGCTGCTGCTGGTGGACACGGTGACGAGCCTCGGTGGGATGGACGTCGACGTTGACGGGTGGCGCATCGACGCCTGCTACAGCGGCACACAGAAATGCCTGTCGTGTCCGCCCGGGCTGGCGCCGGTGACGTTCAGCGCCGCCGGCGAGCGGGCCCTGGCCAATCGCGCGAGCAAGGTCCAAAGCTGGTACCTGGACATGAACATGGTGCGAAAGTATTGGGGATCGGAGCGGCTGTACCACCACACGGCCCCGATCAACATGAACTACGCCCTGCACGAGGCGCTGCGGCTGGTCCTGGACGAGGGGCTGGCCGCCCGCTGGCAGCGCCACCGCGATCAGCACCTCGCCCTCAAGGCCGGCCTGGAAGGGCTCGGCCTGAGCTACCTCGCCGACCCCGATCATCAGCTCCCGATGCTCAATGCCGTCTCGACGCCCGACGGCGTCGATGAGGCCGCCGTCCGAAAACGGCTGCTCGATGAGTTCGGCATCGAGATCGGCGGCGGACTGGGCGAGTTCAAAGGCAAGGCGTGGCGGATCGGCCTGATGGGCGAAAGCGCCACCCCGCGACACGTCCAAGCCGTCACATCCGCATTGAAGACCATCCTGTCATAACGACGCTGACCGTCTCGGAGACAACGACATGAGTGACCTTATCAGCCGACCGCTCGGCAAGACCGGCCTGACTGTTACCCGCCTGTCGGCGGGGGGACATTTCACCAACGGCCCGTGCGGCCACGAGGATATCCCGCGCCGCGTGGGCGAGTTGAACCACATGCTCGACTGCGGGATCACCTACTTCGACGTCCAGTGGGAGCCGGAGGAGCTGGCGACGGCGGAGGTCATGAAGACCCGCGCCGACGAGATGACCATTGCCTGGCCCCTGCACGGTGTGACGCAGCGTGGGGGAGATGTGACGGCTCAGTACGTGATCGATTACTGCGATGACCACCGGCAGCGATACGGCATCGACCACGTGAACATCCTTCTATGGATCGCGCTGGAGGTGGAGGCGGACACTCAGGATGCCGCTGTGGGCGAAGTGCGAAAGGCGTTCGAGAAACTCAAGGCCGACGGATTTTGCGACCATCTGGGGTTCTCCTGCCACCACTCACCCGAGATGGCCCTGCGCGCGGTGACGCAGTTCGACGATTTCGAGGTCATGATGATCCCGTTCGGCGCGTTGAACGGTGCGGGCGCCGGCGTGCTCCAGGCCGCCGGTGAGAAAGGTATCGGCACGGTCGGCATGAAGCCTTTCGGCGGAGGCGGAGGCTTTTTCAACCGGGTCTGGTCCGGCCAGGTCGACCACTCCGCCGTCACCGGCTGGAAAGACAGCAGCCGACCCTATGAGGCCGCCCTCCGCTGGGCGCTGGCCAACGACCACCTCGACTGCTCCGTGCCCGGCATGCAGTCGATCCAGCACATCGATGGGCTGGTCGCTGCCGCCGCCGAGCCGCTGGGCGACGAAGATAAGACCATCCTCGAAACAATGCAGGCCGCCCTGACCGAAACCGGCGCGGAGGCGCATTTCGACGGCGCCTGGGACTGAATCTCACGGCCTGACACCGGCGGGACGGACCCGCCCATCCCAATGCCTTGGCCAAAAGGCTATTGCGGCTATGTTTGAACCGCCGCCTGCAACTGGGCCAGCATCTCCCCGATCGCGGGCAGCTGTTCGGTCAGGGCCTCCGTCGGCAGAAGCTTGTTCTCATCCGTCGTCGTCATCAATCCCGCCAACATCCGCTCGTCGTAGGGCAGCGTCCCGATCAACGGAATGCCGTCCAAGCTATGGCGAATCGCATCGACATCCGTCGATTCGCGCACGCGGTTGGCCACCGCCAGGGGCGGACGGACGCCGATATCACCGGCCAGCTCGCGAATGCGGAGGGCGGTCTGATGGCTCCATGGGCCTTCGTCCACGACAACGACCAGCGCATCCACGGACTGTGCGGTGGCCCGGCCGAGGTGTTCGATGCCGGCGTCCATGTCCATGATCAGCGAATCGTCGCGGCCTAGGATCAGGTGCGTCAGCAGCGCCTTGATCAGCGCCGCGGCCGGGCAGATGCATCCATCGCCGCCGTGGCTCACGCCGCCCAGCGCCAGCAGGCGGATGCGGTCGATGGTGGTGGCGAACTGCTCGGGAATGTCGTCGACCTTCGGGTTGAGTTTGAAGTAGCCGCCGTAGGCATCCTTGGCGCCGGTCCGTTCGGTGATCATGTCGGTCATGTCGGCCAGGAAGGTCGGCTGGCGATCGTGCGGCAGGCCCAGCGCGGCGGCCAGGTTGGCGTCGGGGTCGGCGTCGACGGCGATGACGCCGTGACCTTGGAAGTTCAGCGCCGCGGCGAACATAGCCGACAGCGTGGTCTTCCCCACGCCGCCTTTGCCCGATATGGCAATCTTCATCATGACCTCCAGAGCCGCGAACGCCCCGGATATGCCCGCCCGCCACGGTGGCCCCAACATGGGGGCTCGCGATGTAACCTATTCTCATAACACCCGTTGCGCGATCTTCACGGCCGACGGAACTCTCGGCGTCAGCGGGACGTTCTTACTATAACCCATTCGTGCCTTCCCCTTCAAGCTGCGGCCGGGTTTTTCGCGAGCGAAGGGCCTTAACAACACGTGGTGAGCTTGACATGCGATTATCCAAAAGCTTATAGTGGAGGTGCCTGTCTGTGTGTATTGATATTGCTTGTACCTATGAGACCAGAGTCAATGACGACGACCCCACTGCCTTGGTGACCTGATTGTGCGGCCACAGGGGTGGGGTTTGTGTTCCTTACGAGGGCTTCGTGATGAAAACGCCCAAAGAGCGCAGCGTAGATCCCGCCACGATCGAGATGCTTGACCACGTCGCCGACCAGGGCTTAAGCACCGCCTGGGATCGGTTTGACGCAATGCAGCCACAGTGCGGGTTCGGCCAGTTGGGCCTGTGCTGCCGCAACTGCACGATGGGACCGTGCCGCATCGACCCGTTCGGGGATGGCCCATCGGAAGGCGTCTGTGGCGCCACCGCCGACCTGATCGCCGCGCGCAACCTTGCACGGATGGTCGCCGTGGGCGCCAGCGCCCACTCCGACCACGCCCGCGACGTCACCCGAGCCATGCTGGCTGCAGCCGAGGGGGGCGACTACACGATCAAGGACGCCGAGAAACTCCGCCGGCTGGCCAAAGAGTGGGGCATCGAAACCGACGACCGATCCCTCTCCGACCTGGCCAAGGACGTCGCCGAGACAGCCCTGGGTCAGTTCGGCCAGCAGGAAGGCGCGCTGCGGTTCACCGCCCGCGCCCCCGAGATCACGCGGAAACGTTGGGAGGACGCCAACGTCGTGCCGCGCGGCATCGATCGCGAGGTCGTCTGCCTGCTGCACGGCACGCACATCGGCGGCGACAGTGATCCCAAGAGCGTCATGATGGCCGCCATGCGAACGGCCCTGGCCGACGGCTGGGGCGGGTCGATGATCGCCACCGAGTTGCAGGATATCCTGTTCCGAACGCCGGAGTGGCTTCGCAGCCGGACCAACCTCGGCGTTCTCAAGGAAGACGAGGTCAACATCGTCGTCCACGGCCACGAGCCCGTGCTGTCGGAAATGCTCGTCGCCGCCAGCCAGGATCGCGACCTGGTCGCCCTGGCCGAGAGCAAGGGCGCCAAGGGCATCTCGCTGAGCGGCATCTGCTGCACGGCCAACGAGATCTTGATGCGTCACGGCATTCCGGTGGCGGGCAATTTCCTCCAGCAGGAACTCGCCATCGCCACGGGCGTGGTCGATTCGATGGTCGTGGACATCCAGTGCGTCATGCCGGCGCTGGCCGACATCGCCGGGCGATTCCACACCAAGCTGATCAGCACCTCCAAGAAGGCCAAGGTCCCCGGCGCCACGCACATCGAGCTGGACGAATCCAAGGCGCTCCAGATCGCCAAGGAGATCATTCGCATCAGCATCGAGAACTTCCCAAACCGCGACACAGCCCGGGTGAAGATCCCCGATGTCTCCAGCCCGTTGATCGCCGGCTTCACGGCGGAGAATGTCTTCACCGCACTCGGCGGGCGATACCGGCCGAGCTATCGGCCGCTCAACGACGCGATCATATCCGGTCGCATTCGGGGCCTGGCGGCCGTCGTCGGCTGCAACAACCCCAAGCATATGCAAGACGCCGGCCACATCGCGATTACCAAGGAACTGCTGGCCAACGACGTGCTGGTGGCAACGACCGGCTGTACGGCCATCGCCGACGCCAAGGCGGGCCTGATGTGCCCCGAGGCCGCTACGGAATACGCCGGCAAGGGCCTGCTGGAGATCTGCGAGGCCGTCGGCCTGCCGCCGGTGCTGCACATGGGCGCATGCGTGGATATCAGCCGAATCCTCGTGCTGCTGTCGAACGTCGTGGCTGAGGGCGGCCTCGGCGAATGCCTGGCCGACCTGCCCGCCGCCGCCGCCGCGCCGGAGTGGATGAGTGAAAAGGCCGTCGCGATCGGCTTCTACGCCGTCGCCTCGGGCGCCTTCACCGTGCTCGGCGAGCCCTTGCCGGTGCAGGGCGCCCCGGGCCTGACCAAATTCCTCACCGACGAGGTCGAGGAGATCTTCGGCGCGAAGTTCGCCTTCGAAAGCGACCCGGTCAAGGCGGCCCGATTGATGATCGACCACATCGACGCCAAGCGGGCGGCGCTGCATCTGCCCGGCCCGATGTACGAGACGCCCTATGCACCGAAAACGGCCGAGCCGGCGATGTCGGCGGCCGAGTAGCTGGGAGACCCAAGGACCATGGCTAAGTTCATCGTGGTCGATGACACACGTTGCCTGGCGTGCAAGCAATGTATGATCGAGTGCGCCCTGGCCCACGCCGAGGCCGACACGCTTGTCCAAGCCGTCACCACCGGCGTGCGCCTGCAGCCGCGGGTGCATGTCAAGCTGATCGGTGAGAACAATGTCCCTGTGCAGTGTCGCCATTGCGAGGATGCCCCCTGCATGCTGGTCTGCAAGCCTGAGGCCATCAGCCGCAGTGAAGACAACGGCACGGTCCTGATCGATCTCGATGAGTGCGTCGGCTGCCGCCGCTGTGTGAAGGCCTGCCCATTCGACGCCATCAGGATGTCGGAGGACCCCCGCCTGGCCATCAAGTGCGACTTGTGCATCGAGCGCACGAAAGAGGGGCGGGATCCCGCCTGCGTCATAGCCTGCCCCTGCGGGGCGATTCATTTCGAGGAACTGGACGATCAGCAGACCCAGCAGTTGCGACAGACCGACCGGGAACTTGCCGCCCACATTGCCGGCGATGCGGAGAGCGACGATGAGGGCGACGACGATTGACCGCATCATCAACAGCTTCGTCCGGGCGCAGTTGCCCGAACATTTACAAGCCGAACCCATTTGTCATGCGTTGGGCGCCCGATTCGCAGCGCCATCGCCGGGGCCTGGATAGGCCAAGCTTTACAGGAGAGCCTTAATGTCGAGAGTCGTAATATCAGCGGCCATCCGAGGAGCGACCGCTTTTGTAGCCGAAGCCGAAACCAACCTCGACGCCGCCATCCGAGACAGAGGCGAGGACCACAAGGTCGAGTTTCCCGGAACCGCCTTTCAGTTGCCCATGATCCACGCGCTGATGGGGCTGGAGGTCACCACACTCGGCGGGCTCAAGCCGGTCATCGCCCACTGTCGCGAGCTGCTGCCGGCCGAGCCGAGCGAGAAGCTCTGGCTGCCCTACCTGGGGGCCGGGCTCGACGCCGGCGTCACCGCGCTGCTGGCGATGGAGGCGACCTGCGCGCTGCGCTATGTCGATGCCGAGGCGATCGAGGACGGGTTTACGGGCTTCATCAGCGATACGATCCTGCGCGAGCTGGGCATTCAGCTCGTCGACGGCCGCATGCCGGGCTTTGCCGCCGTCCTCGGACCGGCCCCCACCGATGAGGTCGCCCTCCACGTCGTCCGCGAACTTCAGAAACGCAGCATCCTCACATTCCTGATGTGCAACAGCGACGGCGTCAGCATGCGCGACCAACTGGCCCGCCAGGACGTGGAGCTCGGCTGGGACACCTACATCGTTCCCGTCGGCCGCGATACGCACTCGGCCATCTACGTGCTCGACTGGGCCATCCGCGGGGGGCTGACCTTCGGCGGACACAAGAAGGGCGACTGGGAGAGTTGCCTGCGATACTGTCGCGAGCGGATTTTCGCATTCGGTATCACCTTCGGGCCGATCCCCGACGACTGGTACGCCGTCGGGGCCGGGGCGATTGCGATGGGCTTCCCGGTGATCTCCGACCACGAGTCCACGCCGGAAGTCCGCCCCACCGGCGTGACGACTTACGAGGCGCTGGTCCGCCAGACCGACCCCGAGCAGATCGTCCCGACCTGTATCGAGGTCCGCGGCGTGAAGGTGAAGGTCGAGGAGGTCGACATTCCCGTGTCCTTCTCGCCCGCCTTCGAGGGCGAGCGCATCCGCCGCGAGGAAACGTACGTCCAGTTTGGCGGCAAGTACTCCAAGGCGGCTGAGCTGCTGGAGACGGCCGAGCTCGATGAAATCACCGACGGTGAGATCATCGTCCGCGGCCAGGACATCGACGCCGCCGAGGCCGGCGGGGTTATGGATGTGGGCATTCACATCCGCGTGGCCGGGCGAAAGATGAAGGCCGACTTCGACGGCATTTTCGAACGCCAGGTCCACCGCTACTGCAACGAGGCGATGGGCTTTATGCACACGGGCCAGCGCGACCAGATCTGGTGTCGCGTCAGCAAGACCGCCTTTGAAGCGGGTTTCCGCCTCAAGCACATCGGCACGATCCTGCACGCCAAGCTGCACGACGATTACGGCGCCATCGTCGACAAAGTGGCGGTGACGATCTGCACCGACCCGGCGGAGGTCCAGGACTTGATCGACCACGCCGTGCCCGCCTTCGCCGCCCGTGACGAGCGCGTCGCCGGCATGACGGACGAATCGGTCGACACCTTCTACTCCTGCACGCTCTGCCAGTCGTTCGCCCCCAACCACGTGTGTATGATCACGCCCGAGCGGCTGGGGCTGTGCGGCGCGTACAACTGGCTCGACGGCCAGGCCGCCTACGAGATCAACCCCACCGGCTGCAATCAGCCCGTCGTCAAGGGCACGTGCATCGACCAGCAGCGGGGCGAGTGGGAAGGCGTCAACCAGTTTGTCTACGATCACTCCAACCGCGGCGTCGAGCGGTTCAGCGCGTACAGCCTGATGGAAAACCCCATGACGTCGTGCGGGTGTTTCGAGTGCATCGTGGCCATCGTGCCCGAGGCCAACGGCGTGATGATCGTCAATCGCGAGTATCCCGGCGAGACGCCGATCGGCATGCCGTTTTCCACGCTGGCCGGCAGCGTCGGCGGCGGGGCGCAGACGCCGGGCTTTTTGGGCGTGGGGCGCCTGTACCTGACCAGCAAGAAGTTCATCAGCGCCGAAGGCGGCCTGTCCCGGCTGGTCTGGATGCCCAAGGACCTCAAAGAGGCCATGCGCGAGCGGCTGGAACAATGCGCCGCCGATCAGGGCCTCGACGGATTCGTCGACAAGATCGGCGATGAAACGGTTGGCACGACCAGCGAGGCCCTTCTGGAACACCTGGCCAAGGTCGGCCACCCCGCGCTGGAAATGGACCCGATCTTCTAACGAAAATAATCTCCTGCAGCGAACATCCTGCCGGAAAGGACAACAGCCATGGCGCTGACGGGCCTGGACATCTACAAGCAACTGCCGAAGGAAAACTGCAAGGAATGTGGCCTGCCCACGTGCCTGGCGTTCGCGATGAAGGTGGCCTCCGGACAGGTCGGGCTCGAAGAATGCCCCCGACTGACCGATGACGCTCGTGGCGAACTGGACGAGGCCTCCGCCCCGCCGCAGCGGCTGGTGACCATCGGCCCCGATCCGGACCCCGTCCAGATCGGCCAGGAAACCGTGCTGTTCCGCCACGACGAGAAGTTCCACCACCCCCCCGCCGTGGCGCTGACGGTCTCGGACAGCCTCGATGAATCCGCCCTGGGCGATCTGTGCACAGAGTTCAAGGCATTGGAGTTCACGCGCGTCGGGGAGACGCTTCGGCCGACGATGGTCGCGCTGATCAACGACTCGGGCTCAGCCGACACGATGTCGGCCGCCGCCCAGATGCTCCACAGCGCCCTGAGTGTCCCCATGGTCCTGCTCAGCGACAAGATCGATGCCCTCTCGGCCGCGGCCACCGGACCCCTGTCGGGCGCCCGGCCGCTACTGATGTGCACGGGCGAGGCATCCGCCGACGATCTGGCGGCCCTGGCCAAACAGGCTGGCGCGCCGATCTGCGTCGCCGGCGACGCCGAAACCGTCGCCGACCGCGTAGAAGCATTGGGCAAGCTGGAGGTCAAGGACGTGGTCATCTCGCCCGGCCGGACCTCCACCGCCGAGGCGCTGCAGTTCCTCACACAGACGCGGCGGGCGGCGCTGAAGAGCAAGTTTCGCCCGCTGGGCTGCCCCGTTCTCGTCCTGGCCGACGGCGACGACAAGGTCGCCGGCATGCTGGACGCCTGCGCCTTTGTCTGCAAATACGCCGGTGTGGTCGTCTCGAACGCATGGGACGGGCATCTGCTCGTGCCGATTCTGACAACGCGGCAGAATATCTACACCGACCCGCAAAAGCCCGTGCAGGTCGAGCCGAAACTCTACGAAATCGGCGAGGTCACCCCGCAAAGCCCGCTGCTGGTGACCACCAACTTCTCGCTGAGCTACTACTCGGTCGAGGCCGAAGTCGAGACCGCTCGCATCCCATGCTATATCCTCGCCGTCGACACCGAGGGCACGAGCGTGCTGACGGGCTGGGCGGCCGACAAGTTCAATCCCGAGACGATCACCAACGCCCTGACCGCCAACAACGCCGGCGACAAGGTCGAGCATCACACGGTGATCATCCCCGGACACGTAGCCGTGATCTCCGCCTCGCTCGCCGAGGAGTCCGGCTGGAAGGTGCTCGTCGGGCCGAAAGAGGCGACCGGCATCGGGCCGTACCTCAAGAGCGACTGGAATGCACTCTGACGCCCGCCGGCTGCCTGCGTCCCGTCGGGCACAATAGATTGGCGCCAATGTGACGGCCAGACACTGCAATATCTTGTTCAAACCGGACGGGGCCGGCGTCGACGTGCCGGCCGGGACGACGATCCTGGCCGCCGCGGCCAAGGCGGGCGTGTTCGTCAACAGCCTCTGCGGCGGCGACGGCGTGTGCGGGCGGTGTCGGGTCATCGTCCGAGAGGGCAAGGTTTCGGGCGGGTCGACCGAGCCGTTCACCCATAGCGAGATCCAGGAAGGCTACATCCTGGCTTGCGAAGGACGAGTCGAGTCGGACCTGGTGGTGGAGCTTCCGCTCGAGACGCAACTGGCCAAGGCGCCGGAGTACGCCGGCGAAGAGGTCCCCGAGCTCACCGACGTCAGCCGGGCCGCCCGGCGAAAAGTGCCCTTCGCCCCGCTGGTCCGCAAGACCTACCTGCAACTGCCCCCCCCCGACCTGAACAACAACGTCTCCGATCTCCAGCGGCTGGAGCTGGCGCTGGGCAAGCGCGTTGCCACCGAAGGCTTCCAGATGGGGCTGAAGGTCACGCGGCGGCTGCCGGAGGTGCTCCGCAAGTCCGACTGGGCCGTGACGGCCGTGACCGGCTTTCGCGGGCCGCTGACCGAGATCATCGACGTCGAGGCCGGCGACACCAGCCAACGGAACATGTGCATCGCCGCCGACATCGGCACGACGACGGTGGTCTGCCACCTGGTGGACCTTCGCCACGGACAGACGCTCGGCCAGGCCGCCAAATACAACTCCCAGGCCGCCTACGGGGCCGACGTGATCCGCCGCATCGTTCACGCTTCGGAAAACGCTGACAAAGGCGACGCCCTGCGCCAGGCTGTCATCGGCGATCTCAACGAGCTGATCCACGAACTGGTCACCCGCTATCGCCTCGGCAGGCGGGACATCACACTGATCGCCGCCTCGGGCAACACGGCGATGCTGCACCTGCTGCTGTCACTGCCGGCCGAGAGCATTCGCAAGGAGCCCTACATCGGGGCCGCCTATCGCCTTCCGCCCTTCCGGGCCGCCGAGATGGGCCTACAGATCAACCCGCGCGGGCTGCTGTACTGTCTGCCGTGCGTGGCCGGGTTCGTCGGGGCCGACATCGTCGGCGGCATCTACGCGTCGGGCCTGGCCCAAAGCGAAGAGATTCGGATGCTGATCGATATCGGCACTAACGGCGAGATCGTCATCGGCAATCGCGATTTTCTGGTCTGCGCGAGCGCATCGGCCGGCCCGGCGTTCGAGGGCGCCGAGTGCCGTTGCGGCATGCGTGCGACGCGCGGGGCCATCGACCACATTCGCCTGGCCGACCCGCAGCACGTTCTGAGTTTCTCGACGATAAGCTCGGCCCCGCCGCTGGGTCTGTCGGGTACGGGATACGTGGACCTGGTCGCCGAAATGCTCCGCATCGGCGTGATCGACAAGACCGGTCGGATCGACGGCAGCCTGTCCGGCGATTGCGTTCGCCACGGCGACTACGGTGAACTGGAGTACATGCTGATCCCGGCCGACCGGGCCGGCGGCGACCGGGATATTCTGATCACACAGAGCGACGTCAACAACATCCTGCGGGCCAAAGGCGCCGTCTACGCCGCCGCCAGCGTGCTGCTGAAGTCGCTGGACATGGGCTTCAACGATCTCGCCGAGATCATGGTCGCCGGCGCATTCGGCAACTTCCTCAACCTCGAAAACGCGATCTTCATCGGCCTGTTGCCCGATATCCCGATCCAGAAACTGCGGTTCGTGGGCAATACCTCGCTCGCCGGGGCCAAGCTCGCCGCCCTCAGCCAGACCGCCTACGAGGATATCTTCGCCGTCGCCGACCGGACGACCTACTTCGAACTGAGCACCGACCCAAGCTTCATGGACCAGTTCGTTTCGGCGTGCTTCTTCCCGCACACGCACATCGAGCTGTTTCCCACCGTGATGGCCGAGTTGGCCGGCAAGAGGAGTTCGTAAGATGGCGGGCACGTTGATCGCATTCAGCGGCAAGGGCGGCTCGGGCAAGACAACGCTGGCGGCGATGCTCGTGCGCGAACTGGTGCGCACCGGCGCCAAGCCCGTCCTGGCGATCGACGCCGACCCGAACGCCACGCTGGCGATGGCGCTGGGAGCGTCGTGTCCGGGCACGATCGCCGATCTTCGCGATGAGATGTTCGCCGTCGCCCAAGAGCCCAGCGCCATCCCCAAGGATCGCCTGATGGACCAGTGGCTGGCGGAACTTCTCGGCGAGGAGATCGGCTACGACCTGCTGACGATGGGCCATCCGGAAGGCCCCCGCTGCTACTGCTACATCAACGGCCTGTTGCGGCGCTACCTGCGCCTGCTGCGGGACAACTACCCGGTGGTCGTGGTCGACTGCGAGGCCGGCATGGAGTATCTGTCGCGTCTGACGGTCGAGAACGTCGACACGCTGGTCCTGACGACCGAGCCGACCGCCGTGGGACTGACGACCGTCAGACGGATCGCCGCGCTGGCCGATGCGCTGCCGATTCAGGTCCACCGGCGCGTGGTGGCGATCAACAAGGTCTCCGACGCCGATGCAGCCGCGATCGACCCGTCGGCACTGCCGCCCGCCCAGGCCGTCGTGCACATTCCGTTCGATGAAGACATCGCCCGTTGCTGGGCGCAAGGCGACCCTATCGACGACCCCGACCACCCCTTGCGCCCGGCCATCGTCGAACTGGCGCACCAGTGCCTGAGCCTTAATTCGCAATCAACGGACCAACCACAAGAGGAGCCGACGATATGACGATCCCCGATACTTCGGAAAAGTGGGCTAGCAGCATCAACGAGGTCACCATTGGCGCAACGGCCGAGGACGGCGGCACGCGGACCAGCACCGTCACCCTCGGCGGGGCCAAGGCGCTGCCGTTCCTGTCCTTCGAGGGCTCGCCGGGCCGGCCGACTGCGATCGCCGTGGAGATATGGGATGGTGGGGCCGAAGCCTGGCCCGACCAACTCAAGGACGCCTATGGCGACGTCCTGTCATCGCCGGGCGAGTGGGCGAAAAAGGCCGTCGAATTCGGCGCCGAGATGATCTGCCTTCGCCTGATGTCGGCCCACCCGGATGCCGGCGACCGCTCGCCCGAGCAGTGCGCCGAGACGGTCAAGGAAGTGCTCCAGGCCGTGGGCGTGCCGCTGATCGTCTGGGGCTGCGGCGTCGACGAAAAGGACAACGAGACTCTCCCGGCCGTCTCGGCGGCAGCCAAGGGCGAGAACTGCCTGCTGGGCACGGCCCGCGAGAAGAACTACCGCACGCTGGTCGCCGTCTGCCAGGCCGACAAGCACAAACTGCTCGCCGAGAGCCCGCTGGACATCAACATCGCCAAGCAGGTGAACATCCTCTGCACGGATGCGGGGTTCCCGCTGGAGGACATGGTGGTCTTCCCGACGACCGGCGCGCTGGGCTACGGCATCGAATACGTCTACAGCATTCAGGAGCGTGGCCGGCTGGCCGGGCTGGGCGGGGACAAGCTGCTGGCCCAGCCGGTTCTGTGCGACGTGGGCTACGAAGCCTGGCGGGCCAAGGAGGCCAAGGCCCCGCCGTTCGCCTGCGTCACCGACGAGACGCGCAACGAGTGGGGTATCATGTGGGAAGCCGCCACGGCCGCTGTGCTGCTCCAATCCGGAGTCGAACTGCTCGTGCTGCGACATCCCAAGGCGATCGAATACATCAAGCAGACACTTGCTCGCTTCACACAGGCGGCCCCCGCCTAAGAAAGGACAGGTAACTATGTACGTGATCGGGGAACGCATCAACGGAATGTTCGCCGACGTCAAAGAGGCCATCCAGGCCAAGGATGCATCGGTGATTCAGGACCTGGCCAAGCGCCAACTGGCCGCCGGCGCCCGTGCGCTCGATGTCAACTCCGGGCCGGCTACCAGCGACGCCCAGGGCGCCCTGCTGTGGATGGCCGAGGCCATCCGCGAGGTCACCGACGCGCCGATCGTGATCGACACGGCCAAGTGGGATGTCATGCAGGCCGTCATCCCCAACGTCGCCGGCGAGAAACTCATCAACTCGACCAAGGCCGATCCGGAGGCCGCCATGGAATACATCGCCCTGGCCGCCGCCAACAACGCCGGATTGATCGGGCTGACGATCGATGCCGACGGCGTGCCGGGCAACATCGACAAACGCGTCGAGTTGGGCGCCCAGTTGATCGCCGTGGCGTCGGATATCGGGCTACCCATGGATCACCTGTTCATCGATCCGGTGATCTTGCCGGTGAACGTCTCGCCCAACAATCCCGACCATTGCCTGCAGGCCATCGGGCAACTGCGAAGCTTCGCTGACCCGCCGCCACACCTGGTGCTTGGGCTGTCCAACGTCTCGCAGCGGTGCGCCAACCGCAGCCTGATCAACCGCACGTATGTCACGATGGCCATTGCCCACGGGCTCGATGCGGCGATTATGGACCCGCTGGACACCGAACTGATGGACGCCGTCTTCACGGCCGAGTTGCTCATGGGCCGAATGGTCTACTGCGACTCATACCTGCAGGCAGCCCGCCAGACGAAGAACTAAAGCCGCCCCGCAGTTCGGACCCACGGGCGGCTGGCGGGGGCCGCAAAGGGACCAAGATGACCGGCACAACCGGCGACGACGGGCGTGTGGGCGTCCCGCCGCCCCAGCACAACCTGGCGACCGCACGTGCAAAGGCGGTCGAAAGCCTCCAGAGCCAGTCCGACGAGCAGATGGTCTGGCTGGGGGCTCGGCGCGCCGGCGACGTGTGGCGCTTGCCGGTGCTCAGCAGCATCTTCGAGATCGATACGTCCACCGGCCAGGTCCGCGTCGACGGCCAGGACGTTCGTCCGATGTGGCAGATTCTGGCGCTCCACTACCTCGCCGGCCGCAACCGCCCCCAGGACCGACCCCCGGAGACCACGTTCGCCAATCTCCCCGCCGCCCGCACCTATGCCGGCGTCTACGCCAACCGCGTCAACCGCCGCCTGTGCGCGACGGCGGGCAGAGACCGCCAGTCGTTGGACACCGCCGCATCCTTCGTCGGCGCCGAGCACGTCGAAGGCGCCGACGCCGCGCTGGAGGCGCGTTTCTTTCCGCGGGTCCCGCTGCGACTTCTGTGGTACGCTGCGGACGATGAACTGCCGCCGTCGTGCACGTTGCTGCTGCCGGCGACGATCGAATCGCTGCTGTGTGTCGAAGACATCGTGGTGATGTCTGAGTGTTTCGTGTCACGCTTGTCCGGTGGGGCTTTCTGAGCCGCTTGCCCCCTGACCGGCGGCCGCAAGAGGAACAAGTCGCCATGAAGCCCCTGTTCATCGGAGGGACGCGGCGAGACGTCGGCAAGACGTCTCTATCGATCGGCCTGCTTCACGCCTGCCGGCGGCGAGGGATCAAGGTCGGCTACACCAAACCGCTGGGCCAGCGCCCCAAGACCGTCGACGGGCGTACGCTGCACGAGGACGCCTTGGTCGTCTCGGAGGCGATGGGCTTGTCGAAGGACCACCAGGTCGAGATGGCCGTGCCCCTGCCCCGCGGACGCGTGGGCAAGGAGGTCCACGATCTCCACACCGACGACCTGCTGGCCAAGGTGCGGCAGGCCTACGAGGGCGCCAGGCAAGACCACGACCTGGTCATCGTCGAGGGCATGGGACACGTCGGGATGGGCTCGTGCCTGAAGCTCTCAGCCGCCGAGGTCGCCCGCGAAATTGACGCCAAGGTCCTCCTGATCGGCGGCGGTGGAATCGGCCAGGCCATCGACAACCTATCGCTGAGTTGGGACTTCCTTCGCTTCCGCGGCGCCGATCCGATCGGCGTCATCTTGAACAAGGTCTGGCCGCAGAAGTACTCGTACATCAAGGAAACCGCCACGCGCGGGCTGGCGAACCTGGACATCCGCACGTTCGGTGTCCTTCCCTTCGAAGAGCAGCTGTCAAACCCTACGATCCGACAGGTACACGAACTGCTCGACGGAGAGCTCCTCAGCGGATGGGAGCACGAGCACGACCTTGTCGAGAACACGATCATCGCGGCCATGGCGCCGGAGCGAATGATCGACTACCTCAAGCCCTCAACGCTCGTGATCGTGCCCGGCGACAACAGGGCGAATATTCTTGCCTCGCTCAAAGCCCACATGCTCGGTGGGTCCGATCGGCGGCTCGTGGCGGGATTGATTCTTACCGGAGACCTTCGGCCCGACGACGCCTGTGTGGCGATGTTCAAGGAACTTCGTGTGCCCGTCATCCTTGTCCCCGACGACACCTACACGGCGGCCAGCACCTTCCACGCGGCCACCTTCAAGATCGATCCCAACGACAAGCAAAAGATCGAGTGGGCGATCTGCCTGGTCGCCGAGTACATCGATGTCGACGGGATCCTCGAACAGCTTGCCGACTGATTGCCGCCGGACGTGCGATGGACTCTCACTGTCTCGCCATCGTTTCTTCCCCATACTCGGTGCGGGCGATGATCTCGTTCTGGCAGACGGTGTCGAGGTCGACGAAGTAGGCGCTGAAACCCGAGACACGCACCACCAGGTCGCGGAACTCATCCGGATGGCCCTGGGCGGCCAGAAGCGTCTCGCGACTGATGACGTTGAACTGAATCTCCATCCCGCCGAGTCGGTAATAGGTTTCGATCAGGCGCCGCAACGCCTGCCGGCCTTGGAGCTCGTCGAAAAACGCCGGGGTGAACTTCAGGTCCAGCACCATGCCGTTGCCGAACCTGCGATGGCCCATTCCCGCCAGTGACCTGACCACAGCCGTCGGGCCGGAGGTGTCGCCGCCCTGGCAGGGCGAAAACCCGTTGGCCAGAGACACCTTCGCCAGCCGCCCGTCCGGCAGGGCCCCGGTGGCAGCGCCCAGGTGTGCGTGGGCGGCGACCGTGTACATGCCCATCTGGTACCCGCCGCCGCGGGCGTTGCTCTGCCGGGCCAGCCGCTCGTGCTCGAGATCCACCAACTCCTTCACCAGCCGGTCCGGTTGGTCGAGATCGTTGCCAAACCGCGGAGCGGTCTTAGCCAGTTCCAGGCGAAGCCGTTCGGCCCCCTCGAAATTGGTGCGAAGCGCCTCAGCCAGCTCGGCCAGCGTGATCGATTGCTTCTCGTAAACCAGCAGCCGGATAGCCATCAGCGAATCGGCGGTGTCGGCCATCCCGCAGTTGTTCATCGTCAGCAGGTTGTATGTCGTCCCGCCGGCCGTGACGTCCAGGCCCGCTTCCAGACAGCCCTCCATGGTCGCCGACAGGAACGGGTACGGATAGATCAGCGGGAAGCCCTTGTCGCGGATGGCCGTCCACTCGGCCGCCATGTCGATGACGCGGGCGAAGAGCAGCTTATAGGCGTCGAAGAACTGCTCGAAGCTCGTCAGCCCCGCCAGCGGCGTGGGGCTGGTAATCGCTGTCTGCTCGCCCGTCACCGTGCAGCGGCCGTCGTTGAGCATCAACTCAAGAATCTTCGCCCAGTTGACGCGAATGGCCTCGGTCTGGGACCACTCCTTGCCCGGGGCGCTCATCTCGACACAGCCGACAATGCCGTAGTCCACGGCGTCGGCGCGTTCCAGGCCGACATCGCACTTGGCGTCGATGACGACTTCGTCGTTGAACATCGCCGGAAAGCCAAGCCCCTCGCGGATCAGGTCCAGCACCGGTTCCCAAAGCTCATCCGGCATGGACTCGTGCCAGCGGAACGACACCAACGGCTGATCCATCTTCAGCCGCATCGACGCCCGAAGACCCATGACCGTCAGATCGTTGGCGGCGTATCGCCCGTCAGCGCCGACCCCGCCCAGCGTGACGTTCTGAAAGCCCCCCTTCAGCGCGGCGAACTTCAGCCACAGCGCCTGGACGATCTCCTCGGCCTGCTCCTTCGTCAGCCGGCCCGCCTGGATGTCCCGCTCATAGAACGGCAGCAGGACCTGATCCAATCGACCCAGCGACAGCGACCCCGAGGGCTGCTCGCAGGTGACGATCTCGTGCGTCAGCGATACCAACTGCGCCGCTTCCAGGAACGTCCTCGGGGGATGCAGCGCGACATGCCGGCACGCTTCGGCGATGGCCCCAAGGGCGGAGCGGAACTGCTCGACCGATGTTTCCCCCGCCAGCCGCTCGGCCTGGGCCGCGTAGCAAAGGACATAGTCGCTCGCCGCCTCGCAGACGGTCAGCGTCGCTTCGGCGACATCGCGGGCCGGGCCTTCCGCCGTTTCCAGCCGCTGCCGGGCCGCCTCGGCCAGTTGGCCGAAGCCCAACGCGATCACGCGATCGTAGCCGGCGATCGAATGGCCGCCCAGAGATGACGTAAACAAACCGATGTGAAACCCCATGCAGTAGTCGGCCATCTCGTCGACATCAGCGCCGGCCGCCAGCGCCAGCGGACACCACAACCGGTCATCCATATCCTGAAGCTTGGGATCCGCCAGCTGCGGCAAGTCCATCGGCTGGGTGAAGTCGTACCCCTGCTGAAAGCCGGCGAGCACATCCTCTTCGAACACCAGCACATCTTTCTCGCGAAGGAATGCCGCCAGCGCCTTGGCTGTGCGAAGGACCTGCGGCTGGCCGACCGTCTCGCCAAAGACGCGGACGAACACCTCCTTGCGCTGCTCGGCCATTCGCTCACTGGAACTGCCGTAGTGCGCGAGCCGCCCCTTGAGCGTGTCAATTCGGTCAGCGGTCTTGGATATCATCTCCACATCCTCGCTCCGGCAGCCGGGCGGGAGCCGGCTCTGCCCCACGATTATACACGCACCCACACATCATCGCAGGCGAGGAACACCGCGATTCCCGCCTCTCGCCGGGTAGGCAAAAAGGCGTAATTGAAGTCGCCGGTTTGCCTCTCTTTGAGATGCAAATTGGACCGACATGGTATAATGCTAGGCAACGGAAGGAGTTCGCCGCTTGCCCAAGCGACGAACGTGTATCTCGAAAAACCTGGAGAAGCGATGTCCCCCGGCGCACCCGCGGCGAGCAAAGCCGAAACCAAGAAGATCACCCATACCTTGAGACTGGCCGAGTGGTTCGAAGCGATGGTGGCCGAGACGCCCATCAGCGTCGCCACCGACGAGAGCGACCACATCGTTGGCCCGTCGCACATGGCTTTCGAGCGCGCCGAAGAACTGGTACCCGAGGCGTGGGGCGCCGATGGGTTCCACTGCCCCTTCGGCACCAAGCAGCTGATGGAGCTGGGCTTTGCCGGCATCGCCTCCACAGCCGCCGCCAATGCCGAGAAACTCGACGGCCAGCCCAAGTGCTTCCTCCAGGTCATCGCCCGCTGCTACGAGGCCGCCTGTCGATACGCGCAGAGCTGGTCCGATGCCGCCGCCGATGCAGCCGATGCGGCCGTCGGCGACGACCGAGTTCGATTGACCCGCATCGCCGATGCCTGCAGCTCACTGGGCGCCGGCCCGCCGGACAGCCTTCTCGAGGCTGCGCAACTGCTGTGGTTCGGCCTGGCCATGCGCAACGGCTCGGTGACCAGCCCGCCCGGGCGGCTGGACCAATACCTGCAACCGTTCTACGTCGCGGATTTGGCGCGCGGCGAGATCACACCTGAGTTTGCCCAGCAGCTCATCGATGAACTGTTCACCAAGATCGACACGATCTTTACCGGCGACGGTCTGATGAACCTCGTGGTCGGCGGCGTTGACGCCGACGGAAACGACGCGACCAACGAGATGTCGATGATGATGCTCGACGCAGCCACGCGGCTGGTGATCGCGTGCCCGCAAATGAACATCCGCATCCACGACCGCTCGCCCGAAGCGTTCCGTCGGAAGGCGACCGAGCTTCAACTGGCCCCCACCGGCGGGTGCAGCATTCTCAACGACGAGGTCATCATCCCGGCGATGGTGGCCGAGGGCATCCCGCTGGACCTGGCCCGCAACTACTGCTGCGACGGGTGCAACGAGCTGCTGTTCGACGGGGAGAGCCTGATCGATTTCACCGCCGCCGAAGCCGCCAAGAGCTTCGAGCGAGCGCTGTTCAACGGGCGCGAATGCCCGCTGCCCGAGGGCGTCGTCCCGCGGGCCAGGTACCACTATGCCGTCGACGAACCGAGCGAACTGGGCATCGGAGACCATCGCGGCCCCGAGACGGGCGACTTCACGACGATGACGAGCTTCGACGAACTGTTCGAGGCCTTTCAGGGACAGTATCTCCACAGCGTCACCAAGACGCTGGACAGCTTTTGCAGCAGCGTGCTCAACAACCGCGCCGAGATGGTCAGCGCCCCGTTCTTCGCCGGGACCTTCCCCGAATGTCTGGCCACCGGCGAGGACCCGATGACGGGCGGCGCGCGATGGCAGACGTTTATGATTTTCTCCGGCTCGATTCCGACGGCCGCCGACGGGCTGGCGGCGGTCAAGAAGGTGGTCTTCGAGGACCACGCCTGCACGCCGGGAGAACTTCTGGCCGCCCTGGAGGCCGACTGGGAAGGCTACGAGCCGCTTCGCAAGCGCTGCATGGCTGCACCGAGGTTCGGCAACGACGATCCCTACGTGGATGACATCGCCGCGGAGATCGTCCGCCGGTTCGACACGACCGTCCGCGAGTATAAGCACGAGTTGGGTTTCCCGCTCCATCCGGCGCTGTTCTGTCACACCTTCAACATGATCTCGATGGCCCTGGGCGCCACGCCCGACGGGCGACGACGAGGCGATGCGGTCGCCGAGCACTTTTCCCCCGTTCCCGGCCGAGCGCTGTCCGGCCCGACGGCTGTGATCAACTCGATGACCAAGGCGCCCATTGACCGAATGGTGGGCACGGCGGTGACGCACATTTCGCTGTCCCGGGCCGCCCTGGGCACGCCGGCCCAGGCGTCGGTGGTGGTCCGCACCCTGGTCGACACGGCCCTGAAGATGGGGCTGACGGTGATTAACCTGCCGATCTATGACGTTCAGCAGATGATCGACGCCCAAAAGAACCCGGAGCAGCACGCCGACCTGATGGTGCGCGTGTGGGGCTTCTCGGACCGGTTCAATATGCTGGACAGTCGCCTGCAGGACCACCTGATCGCCCGGGCCCTCACGTCATAGCGCGCGACGGGCGCGCGGACGCATTCGGCCCTGCTGCGCTCTAGCCGAGCCAGATCGGAGACGACCACGCCGATTCGCCGTCGACCTGGACGACGCGAACGTAGTAGACATTCGGGCCCGACGGGTCGTAGTGGTCGTCGGCCCACTCCAACTCGCTCTGCCGCTCACCGTGGCAGAAGTGCGTGTGGGTTTGGCGGGCGTTCTTGATGATCCGAATGTGGTCGATGCCGTTGGCCCCGTGACAGCCGATCCGCAATACTGGCCGCCCCTCGGCCATCGGCGGCAACTCCGAGCCCATGACGGCGCCGTTGATCTCGAACGACAGGTAGATGGGCACGCCGCTGGTGGCGTAACACCGGCGGTCGTAGAGCGCGTCGAAGACATTCTCGCGCGTCAGTTCGTCGGTCAACACGGCCGCCCAACCGGAGCCGCCGTGTCGGCCGGACGCTTCGTAGGGGCGGCGCTGGGAGTTTCCGGGCTGGCCGTCGTGCCCGTCGGCCGAGGCGATCAGGCCGAAGCGATAGCCCCGCTTCATTGCCTCCCGAACGTACAGGCCCGGATGCCAATCGGAGATACCTCGCGGCACGTCGCCGTAGTATTCACTGGAGCCCCAGACCGAATAGACCTCGACCAGCCGCTCGTGCTTGGGGTTGAACAGGTCCCAGTTGAACGGATGCGGGGCCGCTGGCGGGTGGTGGGGAACGGACAGGAACCGCTCGCCGCACGCCTCCAGAGCTTCCCACAACTGGGGCACCGTCGTCGCGTCGGCGTAGTCGCCGGCCATGGTGTACCAGTCCGTGGCGGCGTTGAAGATCGTCCCGCCCGACCCGCGGAAGTAGATGTTCCGATGGCCGTAAACGATGGAGGTGAACTCGTACCCACGGAGCGTGGCGAAGGCGCCCGGCCGATTGTACCGGTCGGCCAGGGCGAAGAACTCCTCGATGCCGTCATCGGGCTCGACCTGACACTCATGCTCCGAGAGGCAGTAGAAGTCGATGCCGGCCGGGCCGGATGCGTAGTCGTAGTTCTCTTCTCGCGAACCTGTCCCGCAGCCGCCAAAGGGCTGGCGGCGATAGGTGCCCGAATGCGTATGGATGTCGCCGAAGTAGACGTTATGCCCACTGACGGTCGGCCGTTCGCCGGCGAGCACATCCAGCAGTCGGTAGATGTCGCTCGATGTCAGAGCCCGGGGAGCGGGCGTCATCATGAACCATCGCGTGGACGTTCCACGACACGAGGCGGTGACCGTGATCCTGGCCCCCTTGCCGGGCTCGACCCATTCGCGCGGCACGACCAGCATCGCGGGCCCGAAGGCGGCGAAGGCTTCATCCGTCAGCGCGCTGGACAGGTGAAGCGATCCGTGATGCGGCGCCGATTCGATGCGGTGGGCCGAGAAGGCGAACGTGCAGTCGTCGTTGCTCCATCGGTGCGAATGCTTGACCACGCGGACGGAGATGGCGGCATGGCCGTTGACGTCGATGTCCCATTGCCCCGTCGGCTGGGCCAGCGGCGAGCCGTTGCCGAACCCCGCCCCGAAGACAAACCCCACCTTCCCTTTCACGTCGGCCGGTACGGCCTTGGACTGCCACACCAGCGGCCCGTCGGACGTCAGCGGCAGGAACCACTCGCGGTGGTCGGACGTCTCCATAAACGGCGTCACGTATCGACCGCCCGGGAAGCCGCCGCACTGCCACAGCTCATCGAAGCCTTCGACAGCCGTAATCCCGAACGTCTTGGCGATATGGTCGACCACCTCTTCGTTGCGTGGTCGCCGGTCGCCGAACAGCGTAAATGCATCGTCCATTGCGATTCCTTTCACAGCCGCTTCCGCAAACGGGCATGTTCACAGAGCAGGCAGGCCCCCGTCAACAACCTGGCAGATCCAAAATCCCCGGCCCAGGAAGGGAGAATTGCGATGACTCGAACGCTTCAAGCTGCGCCCTTGCTGGCAGCATTGACGCTGGGCGTCGGTTGCGGCGGGGAATTGACCTGTCCAACCGGTCAACCCAAGCGCCGCAGCCAAGCACGCCGCTAACAAGGCGGTCTTTGGCGGCTATTCGCGCGAGCTCGGCATGAGCTTGAAGCCCGAGGCCATCTGGTCCATCAACGCAACGGCCTTGGCCTCCGGACACCGGCGAGTGCGCACCACCAGGGCGTACATCCGCTGGGTCCCGTCGCCGGCGGGCACGCAGATCACTCGGCCGATCTCGATGCTCGTCTCCACATGCTCGCCCTCTTTCGTCTGCTTCTGCATGACGAACTGGTGCCCCTTCTGGCCGCCAAGTGTCGCCGGGCCTTGTGAGAGGATCTTGATGTCATTGCCCTTGTCGATCTGAAGTTGAATGGCCCGCTCACCGAAGCTCTTGGGTGTGTGCGTCTCGGGGATCGTTGCAACGATGATCTCCACGCGCGGCGTCACCGTCCCGCCCAGCAAGAGGTCGAACTGACCCATGTCGAAGCCGCTCTCGCGAAACGAGCCCACCCACCCGTTCGGCTGGCGCATGGAATAGCCCCACAGCGGGTCCTTGATCAGGTGGCCGTCGGTAGCGACCGGAAGGTCGACGGGCCGGCGAATGTCCGTGTAGGCCAAGGACCGGGCCACGGCCGCCAGCATGGGGATCAGTTGATCGGCCTGTCGGTCCGAAACTCCCGCCCCGAGCACATAGGCCAAGCGCCTGCCCTTAGTCCCCGCCGGAGCGCCGGAGGGGCTCGGGACATCGCGAATGAAACACACACGGGCCAGCGCCACTTGCTGGCCGAGATAGGTGCATGTCAGGGCGCGAACGAACGCTTTGTCGTCAAGGACCTTCACGGTGGCCTCGTCTACGATCTTGACGTCCTCCACGCCCAGCTTGCCGTTGAGATGGTCGGTCACAGAATCCATCAGGCCCTTCACGTCCACGTCCTTGCCGATCGGATAGACCGACAGCGCGAGCTTGGGGCGGAACTCACCCTCTTTGCCGCCCGTGGCCAGCAGCACACGGTTGATCTCCCCAAGCCGGTCGGCCGTGAACCCTTCCGGCATCGCCAGGCGAATGCCCGCCCAGGCCAGGTCGATCGGCGCCTGCAACTTGGGGCCCTCGTCGGCGATGGCGTCTCTGGCCCCCCCCATGCCCCGCAGCATCAGATCGATGCTGGCGGTTAGCTGCTTGTCTTCCGTGTTCATAAGCGCAGCCTGCAGTGTCTCCAGAGCTGCCGGACCGTCCTGATCCCGCCACCGCAGATACGCCAGCACGAACAGGGCCTGCCCATCGGCCGGGTGGTCGCTGACATGCTGCTCAAGTTCGCTGAGGACACGCTGATACTCCGCCTGGTCGGCGTAGAAATCCTTCGGGTGCACGCGGGCCAGGGGAAGATACGGAAACAGCTTCACTGTCTTTCCCAGATACTGTGCGGCCTTGGCGTAGGAACCGTCGGCAGTGGCCAGATAGGTGTGCGCCAGTGACAGCGTAGCCTCGGGCATGTTGTGGGAGATTTTCCAGGCCTTCTCGAAGCTGGCGAAGGCCTGCTTGTAGTCTTTGCTGCGCAGGGCCCGCTCGCCCGTGAGCATGGCCAGTCGACGCATACCCTCCTCCGCCGGCGCCAGCGATGTCACGTAGGGACGGGAAATGGTCGCCTTTCCGTCGGCCTTCCTGGCCAGCAGACCTGTCAGGTCGGCAATGGGTCTAGTCCCTGTAGAGATCTGCTGGGCGCGCAGCATCGCCGACGACCCGGCGCCGGACGTTGTCGAGGTAACGGTCAGTGGGACGATCGGATCGTAGACTCGGTTCTGCCGCTGGCTTGGCGATAGCGGCCCGGGCCCAGCGGCCCGGGCAGGCGCACCTCTCCCGCCTCTGGGGCGGGATCCTCTCGGTGGGCCGCCGCTATAGATCGATGACCCCAGCACGCCGCCGCCACTAGCCGGTTGCTGTTTGGGCAGATCCCCGGCGCCGAAAGAATTGGCGCGGAACTCCCGCACGGGCGACCATGCGCGCGAACCGACACCGCTGATTCCGGCCCGCCTGGCGCCCACCCTCCCCCGCTGAGCGTGCGAGACGGACAGCAGCATGGCGACGACGACTACCAGCGCGATCTGCAACCAAGCGTAACGTTTAACCATGGGATTGCTCCTGTTGAGGTCAGGGCTTTGACATTCGTCACTCTGTCGAATCACGTCCGTGCTCCACTCGACCGGGCGGGCCCAACAGCTGCCCGTGAAAGCTACTGCATGAGCCTTGAAATGCTTCTTCTACATTATTCTCCGCATCACCGGCCGCTTCAACGCTTTCTCCGAGCGTGCCATAACAAATTGGCCCTTATCCAAAGGAGCTGCCGCTTGAAGGGGCCAGTCGCCGGCAGTATATACGTGCATTCGTTTCAAAGGAGACCTCGATGGCCAAGCGCCCCAATATTGTCCTGTTCATGCCCGAGACGCTTCGGGCCGATGCGGTCTTCGGCGACCCAGCCGGGCGGGCGGTTACGCCCCACATGGACGCCCTGGGCGATGAGGGCGTGCGGCTGGAACGCTGCTACGCCCAGCACTCGGTCTGCTCGCCGTCGCGATGCAGCATGTTCACCGGCCTGTACCCCCACACGACCGGGCGGCGAACGCTGGGGACGCTGATCCGCCCACACGAGCACAATCTCTTCCGCGACCTGAAAGAGGCCGGTTACGAAACCGTCGTCTTCGGCAAGAACGACATGATGTTCCCCGCCACAGCCAAGCTCAGCTTCGACCGCTGGGGCGGCAGCGTGGAGGCCAACCCGGACCACGGGGGCCAATACCCTCATGCCGAAGGCGATCGGCTGTTCTACTCCTTCCTGGGCGGCAAGGTCGGCGAAAAAGACGGCACGTGTCACGACGGGGACTGGGCCGGCCTGCAGGATGCGCTGAATTACCTGGACCAGGACCACGACAAACCATTCTGCATCCTCATCGCGCTGGAGTACGTCCATCCGCCCTACGTCGCGCCCGAGCCGTTCTTCTCGATGTACGACCGGTCCCGCATGCCGCCGCCAATCGAGGTGGATCGCAGCAAGAAGCGGCGCTACGCCGAGATGATCCACACAAACTACGGGCTGGACGAGTTGACCGACGATGAATGGCGGGAGATCCGGGCGATCTATTTCGCGATGACCAGCCGGGCCGATCACCAGCTCGGCCAAGTCGTCGATAAGCTCAAGCAGCGGAAGCTCTGGGACGAGACAGCCCTATTCGTATTCTCCGACCACGGCGATTTCTGCGGCGACTATGGGCTGGTCGAAAAGTGGTTCAGCGCCTGCGAAGACGTCATATTGCGCGTGCCCTTCATTATGCACGTTCCCGGCCGCCCCGCCGTCGGCAGCCGACAGGCGCTGGTGGAGATGGTCGACCTGTATCCGACCGTGCTGGCCGTCGCCGGCGTCGAAGACAAGCACTACCACTTCGGCAAGAGTCTCCTGCCGCTCTACGACAGCGATGCAGCGGATGAGCATCGCGAGGTCGTCTTCGGGGAGGGCGGCCACAACATCGACGAAAGCCACATCCACGACATCGCCATCCCCTACGGCGGCATCTACTACCACAAGCACCATCTGTGGCACGTCGATCCGAAGGTCATGGCCAAGGCGTGGATGGTCCGCGACGAGCGATACAAGTTCATCTACTGTCCCGACGAGTTCGACGAACTCTACGACATGGCCGCCGACGGCGGCGAGACGACCAACCTCGCCAACGACCCCACCATGGCCCAGACCGTTCAGCGAATGAAAGACCTCCTGCTGGAATGGCTCAGCCGCACCACCGACCATATCCCCGAAGACGAAAGCCGCTGCGACTGGCCCGACGACTAGGACGTATCTCCAGAGCGGCGACCCAGTTGCGTATCGGCCCTTCGCCGGCGCCAGCCGACCGGGCTGGCGACCCGCCGGCTATTGACGCCGCAGTTCGGCCCCGTGGGCGATCAGGGCATCCTGCAGTTGGCCTACATCCAGATCGCGCGGGGTCACGTTGCTTTGGCAGCACAGGGCCGCCGCCTCGCCGGCCGCCTCGCCGATGGCCATGATCGGCACCATCGCCCGGTGCGACTCGTAGGCCTCCTGTCCGCTGGAAATGCACCGGCCTGCGACCAGCAGATTGTCGATCTTCTTCGGCACAAGGCAGCGGTACGGAATGTCGTAGCCCTCGTGTTCGAGGTAGCGGCGGTACCCGTAGAAGTGGATGATCGGACAGCCGCAGATGGCGACAACGTCGTCGAACCGCCGGCCCTCGATGGCGTCCTCAGCCGTCAGCTTGTACTCGCCCTCGATGAACCGCGTCTGGCGGATGCCCAGAGACGGCGGCGTCTCCAGGATTCGGATGTCCGCCAGTTCGGGCCGGCCCTGCTTGGTCTTGGCCAGGTCCTCATACACGCGCAGCCGAGTGTCGATCTCGCCCTTGCTGAGTTCATCGCCGTCAGCCCCGTTGATCGGCTCGGAAACGCCCGGGCCCCAGACCACGGCGGTTCGGCCGAAGTCGCACGCCCACACCCCCTCCGGGCGGCTCTCGCCAAAGCCGATGCGATACATCAGCGTATCGTTCAGCCGCGGGGCCTCGTCGCCAACGGTCTGCCAGAACGGCGCGCCCGCTCGGGCGGCCACGTCGCCGTCGCCGCTGGCGTCGATGACCACCTTGGCCAGCAGCGCCTGGCGGCCTGACTTGTTCTCCACGATCACGCCGCCGAGTTGGCCGTTATCGACGATGGCGTCGCAGAAGTAGGTGTGGAACAGCACGTCAACCCCCGCGTCGACGCACAACTTCAGCGTGATGTATTTGAACGCCTCGGTGTCGATGGCGTAGCTGTACTCCAGCTTGCCCGGTTCGGTGGGGAAGGCCTTTTGTGGATAAGGGCTTCGGCCCAGGCCGTCGATGGCCTTGAGTTCCAGGACGATCTCCTCGGCGATGCCGCGGACAACCTGCGTGGCGTCGGGCTCGACCTGGTTGCGAAACCCGTTGATGCACGCCATCAGCGACGCCGTCGCCGCCCCGCCCAGATAGCCGAACCGTTCGACCAGCGTGGTCCTGGCCCCGCCGCGAGCCGAGGCGATCGCGGCCGCCAGACCGGCCGGCCCGCCGCCGACGACCACGACGTCCGTCTCCCGCGCAACGGGTATGTCTTTGGCCTGCTCGTGATATGTTTTCATTCCAGATACTCCTGTTCGTCGCCGGCGGGAACACCGTCCGCCTATCAAGGGGCCAAGGCCCCGCCAATGACAGTGCAGGCAATTCTCGCCGAACGACCTTGCGCTGTCCAGGCACATGGATATGGAACGGGAATGATTCGCCGCTGCTTCACCTTGGCGAAACGGCGGTGGTCGGAGTATGGTTATCATTATCAGCCGAGGCCGGAGCGGGCCCGCGCTCGTCCGCGAGAACTGTAAAGGAGCCCACCTGTGAATGTGATCGTGATCGTATGTGACACGCTGCGAATGGACGACTTCGCCTGCCTGGGCAACCCCGTCATCAAGACGCCCGTGTTCGACAGCCTCAAGGCCGAAAGCACGTTCTTCAGCAATTACTACGCCGAGGGCATGCCCACCGTTCCGGTCCGCACCGCCTACTTCACCGGGCGATACACGCTGCCCGAACGGCCGTGGGGGCCGCTGCGGCCAACCGATGTGCCCATCGCCGAAATCCTCTGGGACCAGGGCTACAGCAGCGCCCTGGTGACCGACACGTATCATTTGCACCGGCCGACGTTCGGATTCGGGCGGGGGTTCGATTACGTCGAGTGGATCCGCGGCAAGGAGGACGATCCCTGGATCGCCCCCGAAACCGTCAAGACGAAGCTCGACGTCGACAAGTACTACATCGACCCGCCCGACGGGAACGTCGCCCCGCCGTGGGGATCGCGTGAGATGCTGGCGCTGTACATGCGCAACCGCTCGCCCTGGGGCGCCGAGCACGGGTGGCAGAGGGAGGAAGACCATTTCGAGGCCCAGGTCGTTCAGGGCTCGATCAACTGGCTGGAGAAGCAACTCGCTCTCGGCCGCAAGGACCGCCTGTTCCTGTGGTGCGACATCTTCGCCCCGCACGACCCCATCGACCCGCCGCCGCCATATGACCACATGTACGGCGAGCCGCCCGAGGGCTGTAAGGACCTGATCATGCCGCTGGTCCGCGCCACCGACGGCTACCTGAGCGATGAGCAACTCGAGCACATCCGCCGCCTGCGGTGGGGGTTCATTACCTTCGTCGACACCTGGGTGGGGCGCCTGATCCAGTTCCTGCGCGATAACGACATGCTCGACAACACGCTGCTGGTCTGGACGACCGACCATGGCGACTTCTACGGCGAACACGGCATCATCGAGAAGTGTCGCCCCTGGCCCTACGACATCCTCTCCCATATTCCGCTGCTCGTCCGTCATCCCGAGGGGATCGCAGCCGGCAAGACCATCGACGCGTTCACCCAAACGCCCGACCTCATGCCCACGCTGCTGGAGGCACTGAACGTGCCGATCCCCGCGCACGTCCAGGGCGAAAGCCTCCTGCCCCTGATGCGGGGCGACGTCGAGAAGCGCCGCGACTTCGCCATCAGCGGCTGGCACGGTGGGGCCCAATCCATCCGTGATAATCGCTGGAGTTTCCTCAAGGCCGCCGACGGCGTGATGCTTCGCGAGGCCAGCATGGAACTCTACGACCGGCAGGCGGACCCCGGAGAGACCAATAACATCTTCAACCAGCATCCCGACGTAGCCGAGATGCTCAACCGCCAACTTCAAGACCGTCTGGCCGAGCTGACCAACAGCTAGCTTGCCTCTTGCGAGCCGCCCATGAGCGTCCAGGATCAAGCCCCTGTCGTTCGCGTTCAGTTGCCCGAGCGCATCTTTGCTCTCCAGGCTGCCGCGGCCAAGCGCGCGGCGGACCCGCCGAAGCTCCGACAACCCGAGAATCAAACGCACGCGTTTCTCAAACTGTACGCAGACCTGCCTTTCCCCGAGCGATTCGCCCGGGCCGAGGCCTATGCGCTGGCCAACGAAATCGTGTTCGTCTTTCCCAACGAGCGCCTGCAGGGCCAGATCTATTACGGCTACTGCCCTTCCGGCTATGAAGATGACGCCCGATGGTCGGGCTTCACGATGAACCAGGCCGCCGAGGCCCGCGTCGCCGACGAGCTGCCCGAGGTGCACGTGCTGGGTGGGCGCCACCTCCCTGACAACCAGCGGACCTACATCATCAACGAAGGCATGTCGCCCGGCCACGTGGCGTGGAACTACCACTGGGCGCTGGAAGACGGCCTGCTCGCCCTGATCGAAAAGAACCTCGCCGCGATCGAAACGGCCACCGACGACACCGCCCGCGATTACTACCAAGGCGTGACGATCTGCCTGCAGGCCGTGGTGGACTGGAACGATAAGCACATGGCCGAGTTGCAGCTTGCGCTGGCCGAGACCGACGACCCCGACACCCGCGCCAACATCGAGCGATGTATCGAGGTCATGCAGCACGTCCCGGCCCGACCCGCGCGGACCTTCCACGAGGCCGTCCAGAGCTTCTACATGCTCTGGAACGTCGTGATGAGCGAGAACCCCTACGGTGGCAACGGGCCCGGCCGGCTGGACTACTTCCTCTGGCCATACCTGAAGCGAGACCTCCAAGCGGGCACGATCACGCTGGAAGAGGCGGCCGAACTCATCGGTGAACTGTTCATCAAGATCGACGAGCCGGTGCACGATTCGGACGGCTTCGTCTGCTCGATCATCATCGGCGGCGTCGGCCCCGACGGCGCCGACACCACCAACCCGCTGACTTACCTCATGCTCGACGTCATCGAGCAGCTCGACCTGACACACCCCTCGGTCTACCCCCGCGTGCATGACGGCTGCCCGGATCAATACGTCGATCGCTGCGTGCAGTACCTGCTGGCCGGCGGCAACCGCGCCCAACTCCTGGTCGACGAGCCCATCATCAAGGCCCTGACCGAAACCGGCGGGCTGACGTTCGAAGACGCCGCCCTCTATCACTGCGGCGGGTGCATGGAAATCAACGCCCACGGCATGAACTCCGACTTGCAGTTCTCGTTCTGGTACAACGTGCCGAAGACGCTCGAACTGTGCATCACCGGCGGGCAGGATCTGCTATTTGACGTGGAGCGGCTATCCGTGCCGCACGCGCTGACGGACTTTGACACGTTCGACGCGTTCTACGAGTTCTTCGAAAGTCAGATGGCCCGTGTGCTGAACACCAAGCTCCGCGAGTTGGACATCTACTCTGAGGAAATGGCCCGCTGGCGGCCGACCTTCCTGCTATCGTCCATGACCAGCGACTGCTTCGAACGCGGCCGCGACCAGCAGGACGGCGGGGCGCGGCACAGCATCTACGGCGGCACGCCGCTGGGCCTCCAGAACACGGCCGACAGCTTGTACGCGATCAAGCGTGCGGTCTTCGATGACGGTTTCGTGACGGCTGACGAACTGATCACCGCCCTAAAGGCCGATTTCGTCGGCTACGAGCCGCTGCGAGCGAAGCTGCTGGAGATCCCCAAGTTCGGCCAGGACCACGGCGAAGCCGACGCCATGATGAATCGTCTTCTCCAGAGCGTCGGCGAGATCTTCGCCGCCTACACCAACCGCCACGGCCAGCGGATTCGGCCCATCATCTTCACGTTCGTGTGGGCCCCGGAGATGGGCAACGCTCTCGGCGCCTCGCCCGACGGTCGCGGGGCCCGCCAACCGATCGGCCACGGCCTGACGCCGCAATCGATCGCCATGACCAAGGGCCTGACCGCGGCGATGAGCTCCTACCTGAAACTCGACACGGCCCTGATCTCCGGCGGCGCGTCGACCATGTGGGACATGGACGCCGCGACCATCGACTTTCCCACGCTGCGGGCGGTCTTCGAGACCTTCCGCCGCGGCGGCGGCATGATCTTCCAGGGCAACACCACCGACGTATCCGAACTCGAAGCCGCCCTGGAACGGCCCGAGCAGTACCATCACCTGATCGTCCGCGTAGGCGGCTTTTCGGCCCGCTTCGTCTCACTCGGCTGCGAAGTCCAACGCGAAATCATCGAACGACACCGACACTGACACTTAATAGGGAGACCGAATATGAGGCGCTGCAGAAGACATGCACACCCACAGGGCCAGTTCGCAACCATGCGAGCCAGATGGCAACGCTTCCTAACGATCGCCGTAGCCATGCTGACCGTGTGGCTCGTTCCGGCCAGCGGCCAGACGCAACCACCCGGCGAATCCGCCGCCCCCACCACCACAGCGCCGGCCAAACCGGTGTCCGTCCTTCATTTTCCGGCAGACACCGACCAGGTCGTTGTGCCTCTTGTGGAAAGTAACCACATCCTTCTCACTAGAGACGTCAAAGTGAACGGACAGACCCTCGGCGGCTGGTGGTTCATTGACACCGGCGCAGCCTTCTCGGCCCTGGATGAGACGGCTGCGCGCAAGCTCATGCTGGCGATCGCGCCTGATCCGCTCCCCCATCTCAACGAGACTGTGAAGGCGGAGTTCTATCGAATCGACTCGATTTCGTTAGGGCCGATCCGATTGTCCAATCATGCGATACTCTCCTTGAACGTTCGATCGTTTGGCAAACAACTCAACATGAATATCGTTGGAATAATCGGGGCGGACTTCTGGGGTGCGATGCCTTTCCGCATTGATGGCCACGGGAAGGAATTGGTCCTATTCAGCCGTGAACACTTTCAGCCGCCCGACGACACGCCAGCTCACGACATATCCTTGGACCGTGATACCTCCCCCCCCCCCGAAGAAGCGATCTATTTCCGGGCCAATCCCTTTGCGGGGCAGGCCATTGCCTCTGGGCGGATCGATGACGTTCCTTGTCGGATGATGATTGACACCGGACTGAGCATGGGCATCTTCCTCCTGCCTTCGTTCGTCAAGGACCATCCCGACTTCGTTGATCATTCCGGGCCAGGGCACTGGCCGCTCACTGGATTCCCTGGGAACAGTAATACGCGTCGAGCCGTGATTGACAAGTTGCACGTCTTTGGCCGAACGGTGCCGCAGCCACGTCAGGCCATAGCGACTCTTGAAGCAACTGACGTCTTCGACGCCCTCGACTATGACGGCGTCATCGGGGGGCCCATCCTTCGCGACTTTCGACTCACGTTCGACTACGCCAGGAAGACAGTCTGGGCGACATGGGCGCCTCCTCCCACCATGAGCGAACAACTCGCCAACGGCCTCGACCCCAACGAGCGGAACATCGCGGGGCTCACGCCACTTCACCGTGCAGCCATAGAGGGGGATATCGAGGCTTTCAACGCCCTTCTGGATGCAGGCGCGCGGACGCGGGAGGATGCGCCGAAGGGCGAGTGCCTCCTTCACCTGGCGGCCATGGGCGGCAATGCGGACATCGTCGCCAAGATACTTGAGAAATGGCCCAAGGACGTCTACGCCAGGACGAGGGACAAAACAACCCCCCTCATGTTGGCTGCGAAGTATGCCTCAGCGGAGATCGTCCGTCTCTTGATCGCCGCTGACGCTCTCGTTAACGCCCAACATGCCGGGGGAGGAACACCCCTCCATAACGCCGCTTTCAATCACAACCGCGCCGCGACCGCGGCGCTCATCGAAGCCGGCGCCGATGTCAACGTGTCCAGCCACGACGGTGTGACGCCCCTGATGGTGTCCGCCGGAGTGGGCGACCAGGAGATATTTCAACTGCTCCGGTCTCACAAGGCCACGTTCGGCAACATCCCCGGGGGCCTGACGCTGTTGCACCTGGCGGCCCAGGGCGGTGATGTCGAATTGATGAAACATATTCATCAGACATACGACATCGACATCGACGCCCGCTCCACAACCGGTGTAACGCCCCTCCTCACCGCCGCGTGGACCGGCAAGACCGACGCGGCGACATGGCTCATCGAAATGGGCGCCGATCCGTCGGCCATCGCCCCGGCGGGCCAGACGGCCCTCCATTTCGCGGCTGAGAGAGGGCACACGGAGCTCATGCAGGCACTAATCCCCCTCGGGGTGGACCTTAATGCGAGGGCCGAAGGCAATGAGACGCCTCTGTTGAGATCGGCGTTGAACGGCCACGACAAGATTGTATCCGCCTTGCTCGAAGCCGGCGCCGATCCTACACTGGCGAACGCAGGGGGGGCCACTGCCTTGCACACCGCTGCTATCGGAGGACACACTCATGCCCTGAAGGCCTTGTTGGCGTCGGAGGTTGATGTAGACGCTCTTTGCGAGCCCGCCGGCAAGACGCCGCTCATGCTCGCCGCGGAGGGCGGCCACGAGCGCGCCGTGATGCTTCTTCTAAAAGCCGGAGCTGATGCGACGATCCGCACAGAGCAAGGCGCGACGACCATATGGTGGGCCGTTTACGGCAAGAATGTGTGGGTACTGAGAAGGCTGCTCAATTTGAACGGCGACCCGAACGCACCGATCGACATCAGGCAAGCCACGCCCCTGATGTTCGCCGCCGATACCGGCCAGGTGGAGATGGTACGAGTTCTTCTGGAGGCCGGCGCCGACCCAACCATCAAGGACGCTCGCGGGCGGACGGCCGCACAACATGCTAAAGGGCCGAACGCACCGAACATCCGCAAGATGCTCGAAGCCGATTCGACCGAGTAGGACCGGAGCAGCCGGACATCGGACTCGCGCCCGCTTGCGATCACTTGGGCAATGTGGTGAACTGGCACGCACCAGACAGAACGGAGCACGTTATGACACTGAAGATCGGCGTGGCGGGGTTGGGAACGTATTTCGGCGGCATGTGGGCGTCTGTGTTTAATCAATACGCCAAGAGCGATCTGGTGGCTGTGTGCGATCTTCGGCCGGGGCGGGCCGAAGAGGTGGCCGGCTGGTACGACGGCGTCAAGCCGCTGACCAGTTACGACGACCTGCTGGCGAGCGATGCCGACGCCATCGGCGTTTTCACGCCCGGGCCGCTGCACGCCGAGCACGTGATCGCCGCGCTGGAAGCGGGCAAGCACGTCCTTTCGGCTGTGCCGACCGCGTGGTCGCTCGATGAGTGTCAGAGCATCATCGACGCCGTCGAGCGCACGGGCCGCAAGTACATGCTGGCTGAGACCCCCTGCTACGACCCGTGGGTGACCAAGGTCCGGCAGATGCACGCGGCCGGCGAGATGGGCGAGGTGTTCTACGTCGAGCGGACGACCTTCCAGGACCTCTCCGGTCCGCTGATGGGCAACGACTACTTCAGCCAAGCCGACACGCCCGACGTGATCTACGGCAAGACCAAGTACACCTGGCGATACGGCATCCCGCCGTTCTATTACATGGAGCATTCGGCCGGGCCGATCCTGATGGCCCTGGATGACCGCATGACCGAAGTCACCGCCTACGGCAGCGAGGAGGACGACTCGGAGTTCGTCGCCAAGTACGGCGCACGGTACCGCGAGCCGCACGGCAATCCGTTCATGTGCGAGACGGGCCTGTTCCGCCTGGCCGGCGGCGGCGTGGTGAACATTACCATCGGCTTCGTCGCGGCCTTCGGGAAGGAGTTCGAGCCCCCCACGCGCCTGGTCGGCACGAAGGCGTCGTACCTGATCGGCGCCGACAACGACAAGCTTTTGACCAAGTCCGACACGCAGGTGCTCGACAAGCCCGCGCAGCACCGCACGCTCGACGCCTCCATCGCCGATTGTGCGGACATGGAAAACAGCGCCTACGTGATTCAGGATTTCGTACAATGTATCTTGGACGACACGCCGCCACCGATCGACATCTACACAGCGGTGTCCTTCACGGCGGCGGGCCTGTGCGGACACCAATCGGCAATGGAAGGCCGAACCGTCAAGATTCCCAACTTCAGCAAGTAACCCCGCGCAAACAAGGAGCTGGGGGCCACGCTTCTACTTGTAGAAGCGTGCCGCCAGGCGCCTGAAACACACGCTTTTGTTACCAAAAGCGTGGCACCCGATAGACGATCGAGATTCGCGATTCTGGGCGCGACAGAAGAAGGAGAACGTAATGTCACTCAAAGTGGGCATGGTCGACTTCGGCGGCTGGTTCTATCCGTTGTGCTACATGAACATCCTGGCGGGTATGGACGACGTCGAAGTCGCAGCCGGGGCGTTTCTGGCGGACGATGAGTTCATGAAGACCGCCAACTACGGCACGGGCCGACAGGAGATCGTCGACGCTCTGGGCATCACCGCCTACGACAGCATCGAAGCGATGACTGAGGCCGAGGACCTCGACGCCGTCATCCTGTTCGGCGAGTATGGCCGTAAGGCCGACCACATCGAAACAGCCGCCGCCTGTGGCATGAACGTCTACACCACCAAGCCGCCCGCCGTCACGATGGACCAGATGCGGCGGATCATCCAAGCCGGCAAGACACACGGCGTATCGATCACGGTCCCCGAGCACACACGATTCAACACCGCGATCGGCGAGGTCCGTAGCCGCGTCCGCGCCGGCGAGATCGGCAAGCTGATCACCGCCCGCGTGCTGCACCAGCACGGCCACCTCACCCCCGAATCGATGCCGGAGGGTCATTGGTACCGCCTGCCCGAAAACGGCGGGCCGGAAATCTCGCTGGGCTGGTACTGCTCGGGCCTGCTGCAGTGGCTGGTCGACTCGCCCCCGGTCCGGGCTTATGCCGAATACGATAACTACATGACACCGCTGTACCCGCACATGGACAACGGCAAGGGCATCGTGCGCTTCGCCAACGGCGTGATCGGATCGGCCGACATCTATTTCTCCACGGAAGTCCCCTACCCGACGACCGAGGTCGAGCTGATCGGCAGCGAGGGCAACATCGTCGTACGGCTTTTCGAGGCTGTTCGCAGCGAGTATACTATATGCAAGGCCGACGGTGAGACGACTTTCCGCGGCATGAACTCGGACTCCATCTACCAGGAAATGAAAAGTTGGGCAGCTGCCCTGGCCGGCCAGGGCGAGTTCGAGATGCCGGCCGAGGAGGCGGCCGAAATTCTCCGGCTGTGCATCGCGTGGAAGGAATCAGCTAAGACCAACCAGGCTGTCGTTCTTGAATAGGTACAGGCAGGTGAGGGCATAGCGTTTGCTCGCCTCGGCCCATCAGTCCAATGAACATTTCTGATATACAAGCCGCCTTCGACGAAGCGAACGAACACGGCATTCCTTATGACATAGGAATAATCAAGACGACTGACCTGTCGCCCGTCTGGTCCGAATACGATAAGAAGTACTCCGGCGTCCCACCTGAGAAGGTCAAGTCTGTCATCGTCTACACGATTCTCACGACAGTGGCTGCGGACTATTACTTCAGAGAGAATCTCACGCCGAGAATAATCCATGTCCTGAACGGCAAGTTCGGCAATCATTTCGGCTATGACGATTATCAGGTGAACAGAAAGCAATTGGCCGTGTTGGCTGGGCTGGGCAAGATCTGCAAGCAATCCTTGGTGTTCACCAACAAGTTCGGGCTCAACGCCAAGATCGACGCGATATTCAGCGACCTGGAATTCGATGAGTACGCCGTGTATGACGGCCAGCGCTATCGCGAAGAGTGTTCATCCTGCCCGGCCCCGTGCATATGCCAGTGTCCGGTAGAGTGCAAGATGGACTATCGTTTGGAGGACGTGTCGGCCTGTGACAAGTACATAACGCCCAACTGGGACACACCCGAACGCATGTGCCGGGCGTGCGTCCAAGAGTGCGTGGCATCGGAGCGGATGCTGGAGGACTTCCCGGGCGAGGCGCGCAAGAGACTGGGCCGACCTGACCTGTAGGGACTGACGCGGAGGTGGGCGTCGACGTCGACGTCGACGTCGAGCGTGATCCGCCCGGCCGCAAGTGCCTTGGCTTCGGCGAACGTCATGTCCCCGTCCGGCAGCGACTGGGGCCAACCGCATCGCATGGCCGAGCGGATCCAAATGGCCAAGCAACTGGCCGAGGAGTATGCCTGATGGCGCCCGAAAGCCCGGTGGCTACATGAAGCCACTGGGGATGCGAGGCTGCAGTTCGACTCTTGACCACGTGTCAGTGGTACGAAACACCATCATGTAAGGAATTTTACAGATTCTGAAAGCGTCACGCCTCTTGATGAAGACCTCCTCCAGCCTCTTGTTGATTTGAGACACCTCGCGCAGCAATGCTAGGTCAGCGAGAGCGCGCAGCGTGTTGAACTGCTCCAAGAGAAGTTGCTCTGGGGGGACCTGTTTGCTTACGTCTGGGATCACGGTCCCCCAGTTCTCATGATGTGCAGTCTTGGCAACCACTCGCTTTGCGGCATGCACGAACGCAGATCTTTGATTCCGATAGAAAGAGAGTAGCTGTTTCTCAGCCTCTTCGCGCTGCCAGTCGGCCCCATCGAAGATATTCTGATCAAGAACACTCACGATCCGCTTCACTTCCCCCACCGTCGGATGCTTCGGGCGCTCTCCACAGACGCTGCAGCTTACTTCCCCAGGACATGTTTCAGTTGCGGTGAATGCCGAAAGAGATGCCATGAACGCCACTCCAGCGAGAGGAACTGAGGTATTGGCTGCGCCAACTCCGTCCATATGGGCGAATAGAGCCCTATGCAGTTTGTCATCTCTTAACAAGTTGCCCGAAGCCACCAGTTCAAGAAGTGCATCGGCCATCGCGCTCAAATCGAGCATTTGTTTTCTTGCCTCATCATTCAGTGGGACCGACGACCCAAGGATGCTGTCCACCCGATCCACTGAATAAGGCTCGTCAGAAACGAGCCCTTGCGACATCGCAAGTTGTTCAGTCTGAAGGGGCTCCACGATATTCATCGACAGCAGTTGAACCAGAGCGAAGAAGGGGAGGAGTTTCTTCTCCGCCTGAGATCGTGCCCAAGAGTCACTTACACTGTGGGTCGGAACGACCACCGGTGTCACGAGTTGCCCATTGAATAGGCGTGTCGGATATAGACAGAGGCCGTTATTCTCGCACTGACAAGACACGTAGAACAGCCCCCTCAAGTAGGACAGAACGAATCGCGCGGGGGCATTCCCGGCGGCCAGTTCCGCTGCTCTCACGAGCATCCTGTCCGCATCTTGACGCAAGCTCTCGCGTTCACCCTCCGAGATATCGACCACGTCCATCTCCTGCATATCTTGTCCGAGAGAGAGGTGCAGCTCTGCCTTTTCTACTTCCGCCGGGCCAATCAGAAGCCATATTTGCCATCGGAGGCCCCGCTCCTTTCCATCAAACGGCACTTCCCAAGCGCAGTACCAGAGGCTCCTGTCCGGCCCATGCCGCGGTATATAACGAGTCTCATGACCTATGTCTGACATCAAGTCGGCGAGCCCCTCGCAATAGCGTGGAACGTCTTGGCGAGAGAGCTGTAACTGCAGCGGCCAGAACCTGGTGCGGTCTCGAAGCAGCTTCATTGGAGGATCTCCTTTCCTCTATGTATCAAGCAGGACCCTCACTACGCACCCATCAGCTTGGGCGGGCGCGGGGATGTTGAGCAGGTGGGAGACGGTGGGGGCAACGTCGATCAGGCGGATGGGCTCATCGCAGCGCACGCCTTGCTGAACGCCGGGCCCGGCGATGACGAAGACGGCATTGTTCGAACAGCCGCCCGATTGGGCTGTCGGGAGGTAGCCGGAGTGGTCGCCCCAGCCGGGGGCCTGGACAACCAGTTCACCGATCTGATCGTTCGGGCGCAGCAGGGCCGAACTCATCCCGTAGCCCGGCTGCCAGAAATAGATGACATCCGACGCTCTCTCGCCGTAATGACCCAGGTAGCGGGCATCGGCCTTGCGCAGGGCCTTTGCGACCGGGCATTGGCCGGTTTCCGGATCGCGAAGGTCACAAAGGGCGCTGATGACCTGATCGACGACATCGTCGTAATCGGCAGGCTCGACGCTGCCTTGCGGGTCGCGGCCCTTTAGGTTCACCCAGATAAACTCCTCCGGCAGGAAGAACGGGCAATAGGCCTTCGTCTGCGACCAGTCGATGTTGACCTCGCCGGTGGCCGCGTCGAGGTCGATCTTCAGCAGGCCGGCCGCCTGGAGCACCTGGTTAGTCGAGATGACCTTATTGAACGGCACGGCTGCGTGGTCGGAGACGACGACGGTAACGGTGTCCTCGCCGCCGCACTCGGCGACGAAGCGCCCGACCTGCTCGTCCATCAGCCGATAGTGCTGCCGAACGATCTCCCACTGTCGCTGGGCCTTTTCCGGCGTGGCGGCGGGGCAGGCTGGATCGATCAGCCCGAAAATGTCGTGGTGACAGAGAATATCCTGCAGATGCACCTGCGTGATCAGCACGTCCCAGCCGCGGGTGTCGTTCAGAAACCGTGCGACGTCGACCAGGTAGTTGAGCTGATGTTGGACGGACTCGAAGTGGATCTGAAGGAGTTGGTCGTCTTCGAATCGCAGGTCCGGATGCTCCCAGCCGGCCCCCGCATCGGCCCCGGAGGCGCACGGGCCGAGCTTGTCGACGATCTCACGAGCGACCTCGGGCGGATGGGCCCAGCCGTCGAGCATATACAGCGGCGTGCGGAACACCTCGACTTGCTTGCCGTCGGCCGACAGCGCGTTGAGGCGGAACCGAAACGCAACGTCGACGTCCTTGCCCTCGCGCGCGGCGGTCTGGAACAGCCACCCGCTCCACCGATCGACCTGCAGGTCGGCCAGCGGCTCGGCGGCATCTTGAGCGGCGCAGACGAGCAATCGGTCATAGCCCGATCCGTTGGAATCGATCAGCAGGAGTTGATGGGCCCCGGACATCGTCGCCGCCAGCGGCGGCTGGTGCGAAATCGGCAGGTTGTCCCAACCGGCCGCTTCGGCGAACTCGATCTCAACGGGCGAGAAGCCCTCATGGCCGAACTCCCCGGCGGCCAGGAACACCGCCTCGCCCGCCTGGTATCGGCCGTTCATGTCGAAGCCGCCAATGGTGATGCCCCCGGCCATCGTCGGCGGCCACGAGCACATGTAGTTCAGCACGACCACGCGCTTGCCCGCCCGCTCGGCGACATCCCACAGATACTCCGCCTTGCAGTGCGTGGTGGCCTGCGGGCCGGAGGTGTCGAAGCCGACGTCCAGCGGTTCGCCCGGCGTATGGCCTGTGAAGCTCGTGATCCCGTGCGTGCCGGGCCAGGCGCCGGTGACGATCGTCGTCCAGTTGGTGGGCGTATCGACCGGCGGACAGGACAATGCGCGGGCATACGCCCCCTTCTTCATCAGCTCGGCAACATTCGGCATGACCCCCTCAGCGACGAACTTCTCAAGATGCTCGGGCATCGCCCCATCGAACCCGATAAGCATCAACCGCTCGGCCTTCATGACAGGCCCACCTTTTCAACCGACGCCATGCCGCCGGACCTTGCCGATGGTCTTCGCCGACCGCCACAATCGAAAATCGAAAATCGGCAATCGACAATCTCTTAGGCATATTCCTGGGACAGCTCCCGGGCCATGTCGACCCATTCCCACATGCGATTGACTTCGCCGCAAACCGTGTGCAGGTCCTTCATGATCACCTCGACGACACAGCCCTTGGTCTTCTCGAACGCATCGCGCATCTGCTCGCGCTGCCAGTCGATGTCCCAGGTCGGCATGCCGAGCCACGCGGGGTTGGGCTTCCAGGAGAAAATCGCCCGCTTGCCCAGCGCCTCAGCCCCGCGGGCGACGTCGGCCTTGGGGCTCATGCTGAGCTTGCGGACGTTGGGGATGTTCTTGAGGATGATGTCGACCTTCAGGTCGAGCGGCTCGCAGCAGCCGTAGTTGCTCAGGCCGAAATGCTCGCAGAAGCGCTTCTCGTATTTCAGCGCGAACTCCTCGTGCATCGCCGGCGAGACTTCCGAGAAGATCTGCGTGGTCGCGTGGCCCCACTGGTCCTTGAGGCGGACGTGTTCGCCGTCGAAATCGTCGGCCGGCAGCAGATCGGTGTAGCCGATGCCGCCCGAGCCGATGGTGTCGCAGGCGTTGTTCAGGCTGAGCACGCCCAACTCCTCATACTGATGAATCTGGCTCAGCTTGAACTCGCACATGCGGTCCAGCCAAGCGTGCAGCCATTCCGGCCGATCTACCATGTCCATCATCGTGTTCTCGATACCGCGCCAACTAATGAAGTCGTCCACCGTGGCGAACCAGTAACCGATGAGCCCGCGCTTCTGGACGCGGAGGATGTCGCCCAACACCTCCGAAACAAACTCAAGCCGCTCCTCGGCCGCGTCCCAGTCCACCGTCACGGTCGGCATGGCGATCATGGCCGCGGGATCTTCATCGCCATTGAGGATCGGGTTGATCTGGCTGGCGCCGAAGACGTGGTCCGGTTGCGTCCAGTCGCCTTCGATGCCGTAGCCTTCGTGGGCGACGGGGATGTCGACGCCGAACGTATCATCCCAGATCGCGTCGTCCCGCATGTGCTCCCAGTGGTAGATGCGATGGCGGAGTTGGTGCTCGATGCCCCAGGCGGCGTCGCCGTCGCACGCCCGCTCGACCTTCTCGCCGGTCTCGTGCTGCGTGGCGTCGTGCAGCAGGATCATCGGCCGGGTGCGCTCCAGCCGGTTGACCTTCCGCCACAACTCGCGCATCTGGTCCTGATGAGGATCCGCGGCGATCTCGGCTGCCTGCTTGGCCAAGTCTCTCACAATTGCCCTGTCTGTCGCTGAGATCATCATGGGTCCTCATTCCTGCCATGGGTGATAGTAGAATTACGACCATGGTACAGCGCCCGGCCGATGACGCCAAGATCGCGCGGCCTACTTCGCTCGCGTCTCCTTGAGCGCCTCCAGCACGACCGGCATGGATTGTCGCCAGTTGGCGGGCAGATGCTCGGAGACTTCCATCGCCAGCCGGCGGCCGTCCGGGGCGCCGGCGGCCGCCATGGCCAGGACTTTCTCGCCGAGCTTCTCGGGCGGCAGTTGATAGTCGCCCACGCCGATATTGCACCAGATGAGCTTATCGGGCCAAGCCGCTCGCGCCTGGGTCAGGGTCTGATCGCCTTCGGGCGGCTCGGTGAAGGATTCGATCAGATCGAGCGACGACCGGCCGATCGGCTCGGCGCAGCTTGCCGTTCGCCCGTCGTAGTGCGCGCCAACGACTTTGCCTGCGGCGTGTAGAATGCCGATGCACTCCTCATGGACCGGCAGAATGAACTCCTCGTAGCGCTGCGGGCCGACCGCGTCGGCGTTGAAATTCTCGCCGAAGTGGACAAACCGGCTCGAGCCCTCGGCGGCGATCTCAACCCGCCGGCGGAACGGCCTTCGCAGCGCCTCATAGAGCGTTCGGACCTCATCCTCGAAATCGACCAGATGAAACGGGAACTGTCCCACGCCGGCCAGGTCCACGAGCATTCGCTGGTACGGGCTCCGGCTGAGCAGTGACAGGGCGATCTCGCTCGGCCGCAGCGCCTTCAGCTCGGCCTCCATCGCGTCCAGGTCCGATGTCACGACCGTGTTGTCGGCGATGTAGGTCATCACGCGGTAGTCGTCCGGCCCATTGAGCATGTGCTCCCCCTGCCAGCCGTTGACCGATGTCTCATAGATGCTGCCGACGGGCGTGGTGTAGGTCCGGCGCAGAACGGTCTTGCCGTCTTCCTGATAGACGTTCTCCTCGATGTCGACGTTCCGCGCTTGTTCGGTGTAGCAGCAAAGGTGGCGAATCAGCCCCAGCCCGTCGGCGAACATCTGCTCCCAGGCCGGGTCCTCCCGCTCGGCCCCCCACAACCATTCGTAGATCGCATACGGAATCTCATCCGGCCGCTCGCCGGACCAAAACGCGTCAACTCGCTCGCGAAAGTTCATGATAGCTGCCTCTAGGAGTACACGCCGTATTTTCGCACGGCTTCGCAGATCGTCACAACGTTTTCGGTCGGGGTGTTTTCCATCACGGTGCAGTCGGACAGGCTCCGACCGCACAAAGCTCCTGTCAGGCCGTTCAGGCGTACTGCTCCGACAGCTCCATAGCCATTCTGGTCCATTCGGTCAGGCGGTGCGGCTGGCCGCGGACGGTGTGGATGTCCTGCAGGTTGACCTCGACGACGTTGGTCCGCGTTTTCCGCAGCGCATCCTCGAGCTGCTGCCGCGCCAGGTCGGGATGCCACCTCTCCATGCTCACCACAGCTGGGTGGGGCTTGTGCGTGTAGACGTATCTTGTGCCGACGACCTCAGAGGCCTTGTCGATGTCGACCCACGGGCTCATGGAGACGCGACGGAGGTTTTCGATCTTACTGACGAACTGCATCTTGTTGTGCAGCGGCTCGCAACAGCCGTAACCGGCCAGGCCGAAGTGTTCGAGGAATCGCTTCTCGTACTGGATCGCGAACTCCCAGTGCATCTCGGGCGAGATCCCCTCCGTGAAGATCTGCGTCGACGTCCGGCCCCAAAGGTCCTTGACCCGCACACGCTCGCCGTCGAAATCCGGGGCGGGCAGGTCGTCTGTCCAACCGTACCCGCCCGTGCCCAGCATGCAGTAGGTGTTGTTGAGCGTCAGGATGCCCAGTTCCTCACACTGTCGCATGCTGGAGACGCTGGCGGCCAGCATCCGCTCGAGCACCTCGTGAATCCACTTGGGCCGGTCGAGCAGATCGATGAACATCTGCTCGATGCCGCGCCAACGGATGAAGCTGTCGATATAGCCGACCCCCAGGCCGTACTCAGGGCAGATTTCCTTGACCGTGGTTGCATCGCCGTACAGGTCGCAGAGGGCGTCGTAGGCTTGATCGGTCTTGTCCCAATCCACCCACACCTTGGGCTCGGCCTCGATCATCTCGATGTCGGCCTCGGTCTTGATGACCGGACGAAAGCCCACCGCCCCGTACTTCTCCGCCGGGCGGGCGTAGTCGGCCTTGACGCCGTAGTCGGTGACGAACGAATCCCCGCAGACGACGATGTAGCTGTAGGCGTTGGGGTCGACCACGCGGTCGTCGGGAAAAGTCTCCCAGCCGTAGATGATGGCCCGCAGACGCAGCTCTTCCTTCCGGGCGAGTTGGTCGGTGCATTGGAGCGTCTCGGGCGGGACCAGTTCTTCCCAGATGTCCGGCGCGATGGCCTGACAGTGAATCAACGGACGGACGCGCTGGAGACTATTCAGCCGGTACCACAGCCGCTTCTTCTCCTCCATGACCGGCAGCGCCGCGATCTCATTGACCCGCTTGGCCAGGTCTTGAACGACTTGCTTGTCGCCAGCAGAGAGACCCATCCGACACTCCTCTTGCGCTCATCCTGGGCAATGCCCGCCGCGTGTCAACATGCCGCTACGCATAGACGCCGTACTTGCGGGCCGCCTCGTACATCGCCACCACGTTTTCGGTCGGGGTGTTTTCCATCACGGTGTGTGTTGGTGAGAGAATGTAGCCGCCGCCCGGCATCATGGTCTCGAGCGTTTCGCGGACGTTGGCTTCGACATCGGCGACCGTGCCGTAGGCCAGCGGGCCGGCTGTCGAAATACAGCCGTGGAAGGCTAGCCGGTCGCCGAAGCGATCCTTCAGATACGCCGGGGACATATCCTTCGCCTCCGGCTGGAGGGTCTCGACGACCGTGATGCCCATATCGAGAAAATCGTCAAACGCCCAACTGCTCGACCCGCACGAGTGGATCATGCACGGAATGTCGTAAGCCTTGGCGATATCCACAAACGGCTGCATGCGGGGCCGGATGTGTTTGCGAAAGGTCTCCAGGCTGATCGTCGGCCCGCGCTGGGTGCCGAGGTCCTCGCCCAGGCACATCAGGTCGATCTTGTCGCCGGCGACCTCGAACGTGCGGCGCGTAACTTCCACGCTGATATCATTGCGCTTGTCGATCAGCCGCAGGCCCGCCGGATCGTCCGTAATCAGATCGATCAGAACCTGCTCCATCGTCCGCAGCATGCCGCAACCGTTGATGATGTCGGGCAGGCCGCACGAACCGCCGCAGATGCAGAAGTCCTTGACGGCCTCGCACTGTTCGGCCACCGCAGCGTAGTCGTGATCGTCGGGATCGGGCATGGGCCAGGCGTCGATCTCGTCGACGGTGGCGCTGCTCAGCGGCCAGGTGCAGTAGTCCCACATTTCCCCCTCGGCCGTCACGACACGACGCATGTGGATGCCCCAGTCGCTGACCATGATGTCGCCCTTGTTCTCATGCAGCCGCGGCCCGGTGTAGGCCGGCCCCACGCCGCGAAAGTCCACGCCCAACGCCTCATTGAGATCGTCCGTCCCGAAATGCTCGCGCAGCCGCCGGTCCACATCCGGCTCGCCGTAGTAGTTGACCGGCACACGATCGGGCTCCTGGTGAGCAATTGCCGTGAGAACGCGCTGCTTCGAAGTCATCACTCTTGCGCCCATGGAGCTGTTCCTTGTTCTATTTCGGATTGCGGATTTGCGATGTACCTGCGCCGTAGTCGCTTTCAATCCGCAATCCGCAATCCGAAATCCGCAATCATTTATCAATGCTGGCCTGGCAGATCTGACTGGTCACGGCGCCGGACCGGGTGCCTTCGTATAGCATGGCGAAAAAGTCGTCTTCTTCCAGCAGGGCTGGGAACCAGATCGCGCCGCCGTCGGGTTGGTCCTTGTCGCCGATGCCGAAAATCGGGTTGCCCGGATGGTGCTCCCAGTTGACCAGGTCGGTCGAGCGGGCCAGGCCGAAGTGGTCGGGCACGTCGCATACGTTCGCGCTGCCGGCGTAGATCATGTAGAAGACGCCGTCGGATTCAGTCACGCGGGCGGTGCAGACATCGAAGCTGTTCCATGAGCCGTCCGGCCCCGGGGCAAGCACGGGCTCGTCCTGCATCTCCTCCCATGTCACGCCGTCGGGGCTCTTGGCCAGGAAGGTCTCGTAGTGGCTGTCGTCGACGTACTTCTGGAAGAGCATGTAGATCAGATCGTCCTTGATGACCACCTCCGGGGCCCGGCCGGTGAGGACCTTGCCGTACTTGCGGAAGTGGACGCCGTCATCGTGGCTGATCGCCAGACCCACGCTGTCGTCTCCCGAGCCAACAGCCGAGTAGAACAACAGCACACTTCCACAATACTCGATCGCGGCGGGGTCGAGCGCGTGCATATCATCGAAGGCCCCTTCCTCGCCGACGTCGACGATGGGCTGGCCGTCGTTGAGATCGCGCAGTTCGAGACAATCGCGCGTGACGCCGAGAATCTCAGCCACACCGATTCGGTCGTGAGTGACATCCTCGGCCCCCGGCATGGTCCCGTGGCCGCGGTAGTAGAGCAGCTTCCTGCCGCCGGCGACCAGCACGTCGGCATTGGCGGTCCAGACCTTCTTCCACGTCCGGCCCGAGGCGGGAATCACCGGATTCTTAGCCGAGCGTTGCCATTTGGCGCAATTGCCCCCCGAGTCATCACCGAACAGATTCCAGAACGTCTCGTTCATTCATCGCTCCTCAAGCTACCGTCCGCGGGGCCGCCCAAGCCAACGGAGCCCATACTTTACCGGGCCTGAGGCAGATCGTCGAGATCGGAGGTGGAGCATCTGCCCCCTGTCATCTCCTGCACTTCGGGCCCCTTGCTCGTCTTCGCGGTGGGCCGTTTACTCCGACCCGACTGCATCGACCAGGCGGGCGATGTCGGGGCGGCCGACCAGGCGGGCATCGATCTTTCGGGCGACGAAGAGGCGTCCTTCCTCGGCCATCTCGGCGACGTGGTCGTCGACCGTGATCTCCACCTGCATCTGACTGGTCCCCGCCTGGTGGGCGAGATCGCGCACCAGCCGCGCCAGCTCGTCGGCGGCGTATTCGGTGGCGCGGTCCAGCTCGGCGAAGGTCGCATTGCCCGCCAGGCCGTGCACACTGTAGGTCCCGTGCTCGTTGGGAGCGATTTCCACCCGGCGATGCACGTGCACCAGACTGGTAATCGCCCCGATTGCGTTGGCGACGTCGGCATCGGGGGGGATGACGCACTCGGCCTCGAGCATCGCGGCCGCCTGCGGCAGGAAGAAGTGCACCGGCGCGCCGATCCCGATCACCGGATGCTTGAGCTGAATGCGGACGCGGTAGTCGTCGTTGCCGCCGTCCAGCAGGTTCTCCACCAGGGCCATCGCATTGGGCGAGGCGTCCAGTTCGTCCGGGTCGGTCTGCTCGGCGAGTTGCCTCTTGAGCAGCTCCACCGCCAGCCGGCGCACGACCTGATCGAGCACCCGCTCGGCGAGTTCGTCCGGGTCTGTGTCGAATAGCTGCGAGACCAGCCCGCACATGTGCTGAGCGGCATCGGCGTTCCAGAGCGTCACCTTGCCCGTGGCGTGCAGCAAGTCGGTCGGCGTCAGGCCCGCCCGCCCAATGACGTGATGGGCCTCCAGTTGCGAAAGCGGCAGGAACTGCCACGCCACGGCCCCGGTGCGATCGGCCAGTTCATGCAGCGAATGCGGGCGCTCGCCGATCAGCTCGACGATGCGGCGCTCGTCGTCGCTCAGATCGATACCGTCATGGCAGCCGTTCAGCGATATCAGGCTCATCCCGCCGGTGGAATCGTCGAAGTCATCCAGATGGCGTTCGATCCAATTGAGCGACTCGAGTCCATCATGGCGGCCCAGCAGCCAGGCGACCGGCGCCACGCGCCGCGGACCGATCTGAAGTCGCTGTCTCTCCCAGGCAATCAGGCTGTCGCCGCCGAGGCCCAACGTCCGCAGGTCCAGCGCCTGAACATGGGTCCGCCACCCACCGACCGAAGCCCCTTCCTTGCATGTGCGGACGTGGCCGTTTCGGATAACGGCGGTGTCGGTGGTCGTGCCGCCCATATCCACCACCAGGGCGTCGGACCGTTTGCACAGGATGCTCGCGCCGGCAACGCTGGCGGCCGGGCCGGAGAGGATCGTCTCGATCGGCCTCTCCCGGGCCATGGAGACGCTCATCAGCGACCCGCTGCTGCTGACGACCATGCACGGCGCGGCGATGCCTCGCCGGCTGATGGACTCCTGCACGTGCTCCAGCAACGATTCCAGGCAGGGGATGATCCGCGCGTTCAGCGCCGCGGTGACGGCGCGCACGCGGTAGTTGAGCGTTTCGGAGACCTCGTGGCCGCACGTGACCGCCAGGCCGAACTCGCCGCGTAGAATCGCCTTGACCTGCTGTTCGTGCTCGGGGTTGTCGTGGCTGGCGAACCCGGTCACGGCGAAGGCGCCGATGGCGTGCCGCTCGATCATCTCGCGCCCGACGCGGCGGACCTGGTCGGCGTCGATCGGGCCGCGCTGCTCACCGGTGATTTCGAGTTGCCCGTCAATGACGGCCAGCGGGCGATGGGGAATGTCGCCCTCGTCGTACAGGCCGTAGGGCGGCATGATCAGCAGGCCGACCGTCTGGCCGAGGCCTTCGACGACGGCGTTGGTCGCCAACGTGGTGGAGACGGCCACCAGATCGACCTCGCCCAGCGCCGGTGAGTCCAGGGCGTCCAAGGCCTCGTTGATGCCGATGGTGTAGTCCCACTTGGTGGTCAGGGCCTTGGCCTTGTCGATGACGGCCGCGGCCTGGAAGTCGTAAAGCACCACGTCGGTGTAGGTCCCGCCGGCATCGATGCCCAGCCCCAACTGCACGGACCGGCCCTCGTCCGTCTCATCGGCCTCGCCCGTCGGACCGGCCGAGATGATCGTGCGGGTCGCCGGGCGATTGTCATCGCCCTGCCAGACCGGCCGGGCCGTCAGCGTCTTGCCGGCCGGGTCGTAATCGGTCACGTGATGCGGCGGGACGATCAGAATGTCCGCATCGGTGTGTCGCTGCTTGAGCAGCTTGGCCAGCAGCTCGCCCGTGCCGCGAAGCTCCTCGTACTGCCACCCATATCCCTCAGCCATCCGCTGGGCGATGCCCGCGTAGCGCTCGCGCCTGCCGGGGGCGCCGGTGTCGATGAACGCCGCCCGCTGGTAGTTCCGCTGCCACGAGTTGAGGAAGTAGCGAATCGCATCGGCGTTATCGCGGCCGTACTCGGCCACCAGGCGCTCGAACTCCTCGTCGCGCTGCGGCTGGGACTCATCATCGTCGGCCGACTGACCCAGCGGCGCGGAGTTCTCCTCGACCCAGCCGGCGGAGATGTAGTAGGTGCCCGGATACTTCCGGAACTGCTCGCGATAGGCGGCGTCCGAGCCCAGGAACAGGGCGATACAGTCGTTGACGCGCGGCACGGCCAGCGGCACGTTGCGGGCATGCAGCCCAACCGTGCCCAGCCCGCAGATGCCGTAGGCGATGGCAATCATGTCCCCCTTCTGCTGGGCGCTGGCCTCATCGATGGTTTCCTGAAGTCGCCGCCGCAGCTCCTTCGGCGTCGCGTGCAACCCGCCGGGCAGGGCCTCCATCGACACGTCCACTCCCAGGCTCCCAGCCACGTGTTTCAGATCAAGCGTCAATACGCCGCATGCAATAACGTGCAGCCGATGAATCGTCGGGGCAGTCATGGATCGAAGTCTCGCCTTCCTCACACAGCCTGAAACAGAAGATTATACCACACCGAAGCCCCTCGCGCAAAAATAGGGACAGACCCTATTTTCCCTGTCTTCCGGCTGACGTCCGAACGTATTGGGGCGAAGAAAATAGAAGAAAATAGGGTCTGTCCCTATTTTTGCGCGCCGCTACCACGGATCGTCTCGGCCGGTGATGAGGTCGCCGCCTTTGGATCGGCCCCCGGCCCAGGTGTCGTATTGCTCGTCGCAGTAGCGGGCGAAGAACGCGTCCAGTCTGGCGGACAGGTACCGTTCGTCGTCAGCCGCTTGCGGGCTTCCGAGCAGGTTGGTTGTCTCGGCCGAGTCGTCGGCAAGATTGAACAGTTGGTCCGGGCCGAAGCCGTGGCGGCGGATGAGCTTCCACTGCGGCGTGGTGACCAGCCGCGTCGTCTCGTAATCGGCGAAGACGATTTCCTCGCCCAGATCACACGCCTCGCCCGTCAGCGCCGGCGCGTAGGATCGGCCGGGAAGCGGCGCGTCCGTTGGCAGATGGTCGGCCAGGCCCAGGTATCCGAGGATCGACGGGAAAAAGTCGGCGTGCGACGTCATGGGCTCGAATGCCCCACCGGCCGGGATGCCGTTGGGATGTCGGACGATCATGGGCACACGCATGGTGGTTTGGGCGACGTTAAACGGCCGGGCGTGCTCGCCCATGCCCCAGAAGCCGTTGTGGCCCGCGCACGCGCCATGGTCGGCGGTGAAGACCACGATCGTGTCATCGGCTGCGCCCATGGCGTCGAGCTTGTCGAGAATCACGCCGACCGCGTCGTCGACGCCGCTGACCGCACAGGCATAGCTGCTGCGGGCGACGGGGTTGCCGAACGCCTCGCGAAACGTCTTCTGCCACTCGTGCGGCTCGGCCCGTGGGAAGCACGCCAACTCCTTGTCGGCGTAGTACGGCGTGTGACGGTTCTTGTGCCCGCTGAGCAAATCGCCATCCACACAGTACGGCCCGTTGAAGCCCACGTGCAGGAAGAACGGCTCGTCGCCCACGCCATCAAGGAAGTCCACCGCATGGTCAGCCGTGGCTTCGACGAAGTTCTTGGGCTCTTCGATGACTTCCCCCTGCCAGGCGACCTTCATGTTGTAGAAGCTGGGGGTATGGCCCTGCGTCATCGCATGCCAATACTCAAAGCCCAACTGCGGATGCAGGCTGTCACCCAGGTGCCACTTGCCCACCTGCCCGCAGCGATAGCCCTCATCGGCGAGAATGCTGGGCAGGTTGGTGAACTCCTCGATGGTGCAGTACGCCTCCGGCCCCATCTGCGCGTCGGGCTTTTCCCTGCCCAGCCATCGATGCACGCCGTGCTGAGACGGCATCAGCCCGGTCAAACACGTCGCCCGATTCGGCGAGCAGACAGGATTGACGCAGAAGTTGTTATCAAACCGCATCCCCCCAGCCGCCAGGCGATCGACGTTGGGCGTCAGAATCTCTCCATTCCCATAACACCCCAACGTCCACGGGCTCTGGTTATCCGTGATAATGAAAACAACATTCGGCCGTTTCATTCCCACAAGCTACATTGGGCCCGTTCCACGTGCAATCCCCCAGGTCTGTAGAAACTATGTAAGCCGGATCTCGCAGTCGCAGGTCAATTACGGGATCAGGTACAAACCGGTTACATAGGTTACAGAACAATCCGGGCACATGGGTAACAGTGTGTGGGGTGGGTCCTTCGGAGCCACGCCTTCATGCCACGCCCGCGCGTTGGCGCGTGGGTGCGGAGCACCCACCCTACCCGCTATTCAGCCAATCCTATCGTCAGATCCATTTCAGCAAGGAACTCTCGCAGCTCTGGAGTCAGACCATCATCGTTGTTCGGCTGCATACCATAGACCGTGATCACATTGTCTCTGAGTTCGACAATGAGTCCTCGTCGCGTCTGCCATGGTCCGTCACCAACGTGCCCGAGCCGCCTGAGGCCGTCTTTGTCGAGCCCAAGGAAATCTATGAACTTGATGCCGCGATTGACCGTTCCTCGCGCCACCAAGAGCTTTCGGCCGTTCCGTTCAATGCACGTGAGATCCGCCAGGCTCCCCGACAACTTGACCTCGTGTAGCCCCTTTCCTTCCTCCGTCCACACGATCCACGAGTCATGCTTGTAGCGTCCGTCTGACGGTTCCAGATTGCTGATATGAAAGACTGTACTGCCAGGGAAGTCGTAACCGTACACGGACAGATTTGGCAGCGTGCCCCATTCTTGCCCGATGTCGCCTGTGGCGACATCCTCTTTCACCATGTCTGCGTAGTACTCGTACTCATGAGCAAGCGTAACGCTCGGCGGGCAACTGCTGTCGCTCACGCGATCGCATCCACCCGCCATCGACAGCAACAGGCTCATGATCAGGATAGGGCAGCAGTGTTTCATAATTGATCATCCTTGTTGTAGTGGACCTTGCCATCAAGCTGACTCAGTCCGTAGAGTGGGCAACTTGTTGCCCACGGGATTGTCCGGTCCAAACCGGTTACATAGGTAACAAACTATCCGGGGACATGGGCAACAGGTCAAGTCCGTAGGCCGGACAACTTGTTGCGGGGTGCCCCGGTTCCTGGTTCCCGGTTTCCGCCTCCGCCAATCCTCCTTCGCTCAAGCTTCGGAGGAGGACGGCTTCGGCGGACAGGCCCGGTACCTACCCCGCCCAGAGGCGGCCTTCGTCGACCATGGCGAGGTAGTTGTCGACGGGGATGTAGTTGGCGACGGTATTGCCTGTGCCTAGGCAGTAGCCGCCGCCGGGTTGGCAGATGTCGAGTGTGTCGCGGACGCGCTCGCGGATGGCGGCTTCGTCGGCGCGACACAGGAAGTTCACGTCGATGCCGCCTATCAGGGCCATGTGGCGGCCATAGGTGTGTTTGACCTGGCGGACGTCCTCGATGGTGTCTTCGAAGCTGTGCTTGGCGTCGAGGCCGAACTCGATCAGGTCTGGAATGATCTCCCTTAGATTGCCGCACGAGTGCATCACGGCCAGGCGGCCGGCGGCGTGGGCGGCTTCGATGGCCATCCTGTGGCCGGGCAGGACGAACTCGCGCATGTCGTCGGGCGAAATCAGCGTGCCGGTCTTGAAGCCCATGTCGTCGCTGGGCTCGACGAGCCGCACGCGCTCAAATTGCAGCGCCCGCTCAAGGGTGACGCGGAAGTATTCAAAGAGCTTGTCCGAGATCGCCCGAACCAAATCGCGATTGTCGTACAGCGACAGGCACAGCGTTTCGTAGCCCATCAGCCAGGTCAGGAACTCGCAGAAGTGCCCCACCCCGCAGGCGCAGATGATCATGTCGTCGGGCAGGTGCTCGGACCAATACTCTAGGCCGTCGGTCGCGCTGGGGCCATGCGGGTCAGGCCAGGGGAACTTGTCGAACTGGTCCCAGGTGCTGATCGGCCCGACGTGTTCGTTGAGATAGCCGCGCTCGCCGCGGTGGCTCAGCGCGGCCGTATCTTCAGTGACGTCCCATTTGAACTCGAATCCCCCGACGCCGCATCCGACGCCGAAGACCTCCATGCCCAGGAACCGACTGACGGCTAGGCGCTTGTAGCTTTCGGCCCAGTCACCGGTGGGGTCGATGTCCTTAGCGAGATCGAACCGCTCGCAGATCGCGTCGATGATCTCCAAGTCGTGGCCGAGTTCGAAGTGATACGCCCGCGTGGGCGTGGCCTTGCGAGCGATCGTGTCCAACACTCCCTGGGGGTCCAATTCGATAGGCTTGGCGAGACCTTCGTAAACGGCCATGGCGGCTGTCCTTCCAATGTGGCATGGGCGTCTCGCCCATGCAAACGCCCGCTTTCAGGGCCATGCCACGGGCTTTGAGATACTTTCTTACTCGCGGAAATGTGAGAGTACAATCGCTGCCCGGACATGTCCACCCGGCAGACAGGTCGCGCGCTTGGGCTAACGAGATCATGCTCGCCGCCGGTCAGCCGCTAGCGAGTGGACGTATTTGCAGCGGGGGAGCTATAATCGCGATCGGCCGCCCGCCGGGCCCGCTCGGCTGTCGGCGGAGGCGTGGAGATCGCATGACCAGCGAAACGATGACAAGCCGCCAGCGCATTCTCGCCAGCATCCGCGGCGACGAGGTCGACCGGTTCCCCGTCTGGCTGAAAATGGACAACGGCACGTGGCAGGGGTCGCAGCCCGAGCCCTACCGCTCCATGGGCTCGCGCGAGTTGCTGACGGCCTGCGGGTGCGACCTGATCGACTGGGCCTGTGCGAACACCAAGTCGCACAACCCCCACACCGAGATGCGCGAACAGCGCCGAAATGGGTCGGTCACGCAGACCATCGACACCCCCGACGGCCCGCTCGTGAAGGAATACGGCGTCGACCCCGTGAGCGGATGGCACCCGACGAAGTACATGGTCGAAACAGCCGAAGACCTGGCGGCCGTGCGGTGGATGTTCAAGGACACGTCCTTCACGGTCGAAGACGGCTCGCCCGAGGCCGCCCGCCAGAAGCAGCAGCAGTGCGAAACCGACGGCGCGCTGACCTGTACCGGGCTGGGGCCAAGCCCCTTGATGAATCTGATCGAGGACATTTGCGGACCGGAGAACGCCAACTATCTGGCTTTCGACGAGCCGGAATTGTTCGATGAGGTCGTCCAACTCATGCACGCCGAGTTCCTGCGGCACTTGGACGTATTCCTGCCGATTCAGGTGGCCGACACGTGCTGGCTGACCGAGAACACCTCCACAACGCTGATCAGCCCCGGGCAGTTCGCGAAATACTGCGGCCCGCACCTGCGCGACTACGGCCAGAGGATCGTCGACCATGACATCATCGCCGTCCATCACATGTGCGGCACGTTGAACGTCCTGTTGGAGGAGATCGACGCCCTTCCCGCCCAGGTCAACGAGGCCTACACCACCAGCCCGTTGGGCGACGTGTCGCTGGCCGACGGCCGACGGCGAATGCCGTCCAAGGCCCTGTGGGGCGGAACCAATGCCACCCTCTGGCTCGAACCGGTGGAAACGATCGTCCGCACCGTCGCCGACGACCTGGCCGACTGCCCCGACACGCGCAAGATATTCCTCACCTCCGCCGGCGTCCTGCCGCCGCCGGTATCCTTCGACAAGGCCCGCGACACCGTCGAGCAGCTCAAAAGGCTCTGACGCCTCAGCTACGATTGTTGGGGCTTTCGGCTAGCGCCGGCTGGTGGGTTTCCCAACCCACCAGCTCCCGAGCGGCAAAGCAACGCGGCGGGTTAGGAAACCCGCCGCGCAACAGGTGCTACGAAGCCCTAGCTGCTCGTGCGGAGTCGTACCGTCGCGATTCCGAAGGCCTTCACGGGCACGGTCACCGAATGTGCGTCGAACGTCACCGGGCCGGCATTTCTCTCGACCAGATCGGTTGCGATGGCTTCGGCGATCTGGATGAAGGGAACCTGGACGACCGCATCGGTCGCTTGGCCTTGCGTCTCGATCAGACGCACAACAAGGCCGTCACCGTCTTCAGCGTGTTTCAGCGTGGTCAGGAGGACATTGGTCTTGTCGATCCGGCAGAAGCTGTCCGACGTGGGGCGATGGCCTTCGGTGTGTTGGTTGAGGACCACGGGCATCAGCGGATTCGCCCGGGCCCAGCCGAAGTCTCGCGGCTTGCCCGTCTGCCAGTCGCCCTCGTGGGTGGTCAGCGAGTAGCGAAACAGCATATCGCCCTGCTGGGTCGGCTGGAAGTTCGTGCAGAAGTTGCCGGCCAGCGCGAGCGAGTACATATAGCCCTTGGCGAAGTCGGCCTCGGTAGCAAAGCCTTTCTTGAAGTCCTTGGGCTCCACGTTGCGATGGGCGGGCGAGACATGGAACGGGTGTATGCCGCCGAACTCGACCAGATGCGAATCGATCGGCGTCAGCGTAATGCCCACCTCGCCGTCGAAGACCTCCGCCCAGTGCTGCACGGAGTAGTAGTTGGTGTTCGATCCGGGCAGTTGGTCCACAAACGGCCGAATGACCGAATTGGAGCCCTCGAACACAAACTGCGGCTGATCGACCTTGAACGGGAAGGCGAAGTACAGCTCCAACAGCGGCGTGGAATCCTTCAGTACGCGGTTGTTGAAGTCGACCCGCTTGACGCCGTCGTGCAGGACGATCTCCTGCGTGACCTGCGGGCAGCCGGGGGCCTGGGACGTAATCAGCAGGCTGGCTGCGATGGGGCCGGTCTGGCCGATCTTGACCTTGGCCTTGGCGGTCGTCTTGAGCTTGGCGGTCTTGGCGTGCTTGACCACGAGCTGGTTGGCGGCATGGTCGGCCTCGCCGTCCATCAGCTCACGCTGGAGCTGCTTGTCAAAGACGCTTTCGACCAGGCCGCTCTTGGGATTGACGGTGACTGTGAAGAACTCGTTTTCAACGGAGCAGTCCGTGACCTTCAGCGAGGTCTCGAAGCTCGGGGCCGCGTCGACCGGGACAAACCGGAAGGTCTTGTAGCCGACCGGCGGGACGTCGGAAGCCTTGAAGTGCAGCTCGTATTTCAGGTTTGGCTGAAGCGTACCCATGCCGAATCGGGCGGCCGCGTGGGACAGCGGCGCCTGGGCCGAGTCGATCTCGACGAGTTGATACGGCACGGACTTGCCCGTGGTCAAGTCGATCAACTCAAACGGCTTGCTGGTAAGTTGAGCCTCGTTGACCATCCACATGTTGTCGGTTTCCAGGCCGTTGACGCGGACGACGTCGCTGCGCTGGTTCGTCAGCGGGTTGAAGACCACGACGTGGGCGCCTTGTTCGCGAGCGATGCCCTTGGCGATGCTGGTGAGCGACCGTCGGCCCATGATGGTCGTTGTGGAGGCGGCGCGGTAGGCGTGGCGGGCCTTGTCGTGCCAGGAGAAATCCTGGATCGACCCGACCGGGCACCACATGCCCCAGGTGTGCTCGTCGAACATCATCATGTCGTAGTAGGCGTCGTCGATGCGGTGGCATTGACCCATCTCGGGCAGGTCCAGCTTGAGCACATGGGTGTCATGAAAGTGCCCGCTGGCCGGTGCGAGCAGGGCCGGGTTATCCACCGACGCGATCGTCGCGAATCGTTCGACGGCCGGAAGGTAGTCGTGCGTGATGCGGTTGAGTGACGTTTCCTTGGCGGTGGAAACGGCGCCGACGGCGTAGTCGGTGTGGGGCAGTTCGCCGCGGAAGGTCCGCAGGTTGTCGCACTGGGGCTCCAACGCCTTGAAGAACTTGGTGTTCGTCGACATCCGCAGCTTGGGGAACGCCCACGTGCTGTTCCACTCGCGAGCGACCTCGCAGCCTATCGTGCTGGTCGGCGTATTGTCGCCGCACCCATACGCAGGCGCCCGGAACACCGAAAACGGATTGCCCTTGGCCTCCAGATCCGCCAGCACCTGCGGGAGCGTGTTCATCACGTCGTCAGTCGACTGCGGGCTGCCGAACCCTCCGTAACCGCCTGAATAGAACACCAGGACCTTACTGCCGTCGGGGCCTTCCCACCAGAAGGCGTCCGGCGCGCCGTGGTCGCGCATGACCGCAGATTCATCCCAACTCGTGTGCCCGGCCGGCCAAGTGAAGTAGTGCGGCAGCCCGGGGAAGAAGTACTTCACCCCCGCCCCGGCCAGCACGGTCGGTAGGGCCCAGCTCAGCCCCGGCACGTCGGTGATGCTGCCGACGCAAATTTCGCCGCCCATGCGCTCTTGCAGCTTTCGGGACGGATACGTCAACCGCACCAACTCCTCATGGGCGCACATGCCGGACGTCTCGTTGCCCAGCAGGGCCGGAATCTCCACACGGCCCTCGGCCACGTATTTGGCGAGCTTGTCGATAGCGGCATCGTCGCTGTGGGTCATGAAGTACCGCAGCGACCAGGCCTCTTCACAGGTGTAGTGGAACTGGGCTTCTTCCGGGTAGTCAGCCGTCGCCTCGCAATAGTCGGCGACCTTGTTGTAGAGGTCTTTGTAGAAGTGGAGGATGTCCTCGATCGGGTCGGTGTAGCCGTAGTCGTGGTGGGCGATGGGGATCAGATGGATCTCCCAGTGCTTCCGCGGCTGCCAGGCGACGGTCTTTCGGGTGGTCTTGCCGTCGGCCGCCTTCAGGGCCACCTTCACATCCGCCGGCTCACGAAGATCCGGCACCTTGACCTGGTGGGTCGTCTTGCCGGGAGCGATCTCGCCAAGCCCGCAGGTAACGACATCGGTGCCGGGAAACTTGAAGGTCACCGCAGCGCCGGAGGCCGGCGCATCGGACTTGTTCTCGATCGTGATGTTGACGGCTTGCAGCAGGCCGTCGTCATGACGGGCAAACAGAACGGTGGGATCGACCGACTTGATGCGCAGCATAATGTGTCACCTTTCCTGCGGGGTGTTATCGCGACGAATTGCGCCAGACTATACATGGTCCGACCGGGAGCGTAAATGCGAGAGCCCCGCGGAAACAAGACCTGTTGCGCTTCGCTGGCGGCTGGACCTGTCCGCTGCAGGCAGGCTACAATCATGGTTGACGAGCTAGAGACCCTCAAGGAGCCTTCAGATGTTCGACTTCGAATTCTACAACCCCGTGCGAGTGATCTTCGGCGCCGGCAAGGTCGAGTTGGCCGGGCAGAAGGCGGCTGAGCTTGGCGACAAGGCCCTGCTGGTCAGCTACAAGAAGCTGGGGCCGTTGGCCGAACTGCTCGAGCGGGTCAAGACGCTGCTGGGCGAGGCGGGCGTTGAGGTCGTGGAGTTTTTCGCCTTCCAGGAGAACCCGGCGATCGAGACCGCGGCCGAGGGAGTCGCCCTGGCCAAGAAGCAAGGCTGTGACCTGATCGTCGCCGTCGGCGGCGGGTCGGTCATGGATGGCGGCAAAGCCATCGCCGCCGGCGCGTGCTATGAAGGCGACCTGTGGAACATGGTCAACTCGCGCCACGACGATAGCGGCGCCGACATCGCCCCGCCGACCGAGGCCCTGCCGCTTATGACCATCCCCACGCTACCGGCCACCGGCAGCGAGATGAACATGTGCGCGGTGGTCTCCAACAAGGCCCTGGGCGAGAAATCCTACATCTGGGCGGAGTGCATCTTCCCGGCGATCTCGATTCTCGATCCGCAGCTCACGACGTCCCTGCCGGCGTTCCAGTCGGCGTGTGCGGCGGCCGATGCCATCTCCCACGTCCTGGAGATCTACATCAACTCGCGCGAGGACACGCCCCTGCAGAACACCTGGCAGGAAGGCTGTGTGCGGACCACCATCGAGAACATCGCCAAGGTCCTCGACGATCCCAACGACATCGAGGCCCGGGGGAACCTGATGTGGACGGCCACGTGCGCGATCAATGGCTGGGCCTGGCCCGGCGACGGCTGGACGCCCATGCACCAGATCGGCCACGTCCTCACCAGCCGCCACGGCGTCAACCACGGCTCGAGCCTGACGGTTCTCATGCCGCACTGGATGCGGTACAACAAATTGCGCCGCCCGCACACCTACAAAACCTTCGCCACGGCCGTCATGGGTGTCGACTCGGCCGGCAAGAGCGACGAGCAGATCATCGACGAAGGCATCGACCGCTTTCAGGCCTTCCTCGATACGATCGGCGTTCCGACCAGCCTGGGGCAGGTCGGCATCACCGAACAAGACCTCCAGCCCATCCTGGACGGCGCCGTCAAAGTCTCCTTCGGCGCCGACGGCAATCTCAAGTGCAACCCCATCATGACCAAGGATGACGTCATGAACGTCCTGAAGGCGGCCCTTTGAGCCGGCGAGAACCCCTGATATGTCACCGAAAAAAATTGCCCAAATGATCGACCTGAGTTGCGTCCAGTCCTCCAGCACGCTGGACGATATCGCCGGGGCCGTGGACCTCGCCCGCCAGCATGACGTGGCGGCCGTGTTCGCCCTGCCCGCGCACATCCCCTACCTGATGGAACTGGTCGGCGATAGCGACATCATGGTCGGCGCGGTCGTGGGCTTTCCCGATGGCGCCGCCACCACGGCCGGCAAAACGGCTGAGGCCGCCGAGCAACTGGCCATGGGCTGCGGCGAGTTCGACATGGTCAACAACATTGCCTGGCTCAAGGCCGGCAAGGACGATCTGTATCGCAACGACGTGGCCGCCGTCGTCGCTGCCGCCGAAGGCAAGCCCGTCAAGGTCATCCTGGAATGTCACCACCTCACCAACGACGAGATCGTCCGCGCCTGCTGGCTGTGCGTGGAGGCCGGGGCCTCGTTCGTGAAGACCGGCACGGGCTGGGCCCCCACCGGCGCAACGCTCGAGAACGTCAAACTCATGAAACAGACCGTCGGCGACCGCTGCCAGGTCAAGGCCGCCGGTGGCGTGCGCGGGCTGGAGACCTTGCTGGCCATGCATCGCCTCGGCGCGACGCGCTTCGGCATCGGCGTGGGAACAGCCAGGACGATCCTGGAACACCTGCCGGCCGACGACAAGAGCGACAATTACTGATCGAAATAGAGAAGGCGACACCGAATGAGCATCGTCCTGGCGTATGACTTCGGGACCGGGGGGATCAAGGCCTCGCTCTATCAGCCGGACGGAGCGTGCCTGGCCTCGCACGCTGCAACCTACGAGACGCACTATCCCAGGCCCGGCTGGCACGAGCAGGACCCGACGGCGTGGTGGGATGCAACGGTCGAGGCCACCCGATTGCTGCTGGAAGAATGGGGCGGCGCGCCGGAGTCCATTTCCGCGGTCGGGCTTTCGGGCCATTCGCTCGGCGTCGTGCCGCTGGATGAAAAGGGCAACCTGCTCCGTCAGTATGCTCTGATCTGGTCGGACTCTCGCCCCGACACCCAGCCGGCGGAGTTTTTCGGGACAATCTCCCAAGAGCAGTGGTACCTGACCACGGGCAACGGCTTCCCGGCCCCGCTATACACGGTCTTCAAGATCATGTGGCTGCGGGACAACGAGCCGGACGTCTTTCGAAACATCCACCGCGTGCTCGGCTCGAAGGATTACATCAACTACCGGATGACGGGCGTGATGGCCACCGACTGCTCCTACGCGTCCGGCTCGGGCGTGTGGGATCTGGCGGGCTGGCGCTACTCGGATGACCTGATCGGCTGCAGCGGGCTCGATGCGTCGATCTTCCCCGAGGCGGTCGCCTCCAGCGACGTGATCGGCGCCCTGACAGCGGAAGCGGCCGAGCAACTGTCCCTGCCGCAAGGCGTCCGGATCGTCGCCGGCGGGGTCGATAACAGTTGCATGGCCCTGGGCGCTCGGGCCTTTCGCGACGGCGACGCCTACAACTCGATGGGCTCAAGCAGTTGGATCGCCGTGACCGGCTCGAAGCCACTGCTGGACGTCAACACCCGGCCATACGTTTTCGCCCACATCGTGCCGGGCAAGTTCACCTCCGCCCTGGGCGTGTTTTCGACCGGAACGTCGTTCCGATGGATGCGGGACCAGTTGTGCGCGAACTTCGACGCCGAAGCTGCCTCCGCCGGCTGCAGCGCCTACGAGATCATGCTCGACCGCGCCGCCCAGTCCCCGCTCGGGGCCAACGGCGTGATGTTCCTGCCCCACCTGGCCGGCGGGTCGTCGCTCGAGCCAAGCCAGAACATCCGCGGAGCGTTCGTGCACCTGGACCTCGCCTCGACGCACGCCGACCTCTGTCGGGCCGTCATCGAGGGCATCGCCATGGCGCAGGCCAACGCCTTGGCCGGCCTCGAAACGCTCTCGCCGCTCAGCGACGAAATCCTCGCCGTCGGCGGCGGCGCCCGCAGCGACCTGTGGATGCAGATCTACGCCGACATGTACGCCAAGCAGATGGTCCGCAGCCAGGTCGGCCAACAGGCTGCCGCTCTCGGGGCAGCCGCCGCGGCGCTGGTCGGCACGGGCCAATGGGCCGACTACAGCCCGATCGCCGCGATCCACAAGATTATCGACACCAAGACCCCCATCCCCGCCCACACCGCCGCCTACGAAAAGCGCCTGGAGATATTCCGCAAGCTCAACATCTGCCTCAGCGACATCGGCGACGACATCGCGAGCCTGGCCTAGAGCTCAAGAGCTCTTCCTCTCTGGGGTGGCACGGTCCCCGCGGGGCCGTGTTCCTGCATCAACACTAGGATATGGGCAACCCGCGCCCCATCGCGCAGCCGACGCCAGGTGAAATCTGAAAACACGCTGGACGCCCTGCCGGTGCTATGTCCAGATCGATTGCAGTTCGAAGACCTCGAGTGTTTTGAACATCGCGGCGCCGCCTCTGGTGAACGCTCCCAGCGACTGATTGTCGTCAGCCATCGCGGCGGCCATCGGCATGTAGACCAGGCCGTCATTGGCGAAGATTTCGATCGATCCGCGATCGACCAGCAGTCGCAATGTGACAACGCCATCTACAGCGGCCAGCGGAGCAACCTTATCCAGACACGACAGCTCGCCCTTGGCGACATTCCACATCACATCCACGCCGCGAATGTTGAAGCCGACTTCTGCCGCGTCGCCGACCGACATCTCCGCGCGGATATCGAACAAATCGCCGGCCACATCCGACAGTGGATTATCCCCCTCGCTAACCGTCAGATCAGCCCACGCGTGCTTCTGGCCGTGGAGCTTTTCGATCTCAGCCACCGGCTGGGCGAACACGCGGATGCCTTCATCGGTCGCCCGCAGCGTCAATTCGGTGGCAAATAGCATCATCTGATTGAATGGCATGTCCGTGACGTTCACCTGCCCCCAGCCGATTTGGATTCGCCGGCCATCGTCGGCCGGGATGTTGCTGAAGGTCTGGGCGGCGTAGAAGCAATTCCCGCGACTCAGCGGCAGGCGCTCCTGCTCGGGGGTGAAGGTCTTTCCGTCGAACTGACCGACCAGATACTCCCCAGCCGCTCCGTGCAGCACCCACCGCGTATTGGCCGAGTCGCCGTCGACGGGCAGTTCGAACAGGTCGGGGCATTCGAAAAAGCCCGGCAGTTCCGACTGCAGGGCCCACGTCTTGAGGTCCGGGGAGGTGAAGAAGCCGAACCGCTGACTGTTTTCCTCGTCGAGGAACAGGACCATCACCCACTCACCCGTCGGCTCGTGCCAGAAGATTCGCGGGTCGCGGTCGCTACCGCCAGTGATGTTGTCGACGACGGGGTTGCCGTCGAACTTCATCCACGTTCGCCCGCGGTCGGTGCTGTAGGCGATCGCCTGGGTGAACGTCGGCCCGGCGTAGGTGAAGGCCGCCACGAGGGGCTTCTCGTCGCCCGTCTGGAAGCCGGTCGTGTTGGCCTCGTCGACGACGGCTGAGCCGGAGAAAATCGTCCCAAGTGCGTCGGGGTAGATGGCGTCGGGCTGTTCGGTCCAGTGGACCAGGTCTTCGCTGATCGTCTGGCCCCAGTGCATGTTGCCCCAGCCCGTCCCGTAGGGGTTGTGCTGGTAGAACAGATGGTACTCGCCGTCGTAGAAGACCATGCCGTTGGGGTCGTTGTTCCACCCGCGGCGGCTGGAGAAGTGAAACTGCGGGCGAAGCTTCTCTTGGTAGAGGTCCTCGGCGCCTTCGATCTGATCCGACGGCTTGATGATCAGATTCTCCAGCGGTGGGTCGACCTCGAAGGTCGCCTCCTTGCCGGCGAACTCGGTGACGTCCATGAACACCCACAGGCCCGGCTCGCCTTCCGCCAGTTCGATCTCGAACTCGCGGACGGTCTGGCCATCGATAATCATCTTCATCTGGCGCTTCCGGCCGCCGGTGGTGACGGGAAAGTTGAGGTACGTGGTATTGAGCGTGAGCTTCATGTCGCTTTGCCTTTCCATAGCGGATGGTTATTCAATAATCAGCAGCCAGCCGCGTGCGGGCCCGACGGGAATTGCCTCGCCCACAACGAACGTCGCAGCCGGTTGGAAGTCCTCGACCTGCGGTGCAGTGATTGTCGCTTTTCCCGCGTCGATGTCGAGCGCCGCCCAGTCAATATCCAGCCGGACGTCGACCGTCTCAGCCGCCCAACTCGCGATTGATCTCAACGCGGGCAACGTTGGCGATGCGTTGCTGCGTCTGGGTGCAAACGACCATCGCGTCAATCAGCTCCGGCGAAATGTAACACGCCGCTCCACCGCTCGCCATGGTCCGCCCATCGATCGAGACGCGAAGATTGACAGCCCGCGCGAGCGGGGGTAGCTATGGAGACCGCTCGGCCGGTTTGGCCAGGCGTGGAGAACCATCGGTGCTGACAGTTTCAGCAAGAATGCGCGAGGCAATGGAGCGGCTGAAGCAGGCGGCTGTCGGCAAGGCCGATTGTGTAGCCGTGACGGCGCAGATCAGCCACCATGCCGCTCGCCTGGCGGGCGAGTCGACCCGGACATTCTACACCGACGCCGAGACCTTCCTCGCCTGCCAACTCCACGCCGATGAGCTGTACCAGCTCGACACCGTCACCACGCATTACGATCTGTACAACATCGAGGCTGAGGCGATGGGGGCGCCGATGGTCTGGAACGCCAACGAGACCCCCGAGGCCGACCCGGCCCATCGACTGCTGGAATCCGTCGACGACTGGCGGAAGCTCAAGCCCGTTCGAATCGGCCAAGCCGGGCGAATGCCGTTTATCCTCGAGATCAACAGACGGCTGATGGACTTGGCCTTAAAGCCGAAGGTCCGCTTCTGCGGGCCGGTCACGCTGGCGGCGAAGCTGCTGGGCGTTGAGAAACTCATCGTCGCGTGCGTCACCGAGCCGGACCGGGTCCACGCGCTCATGACGTTCCTGACCGACGAGGTGATCGCGCCGTGGATCGTCTGCCAGCGCGAGCATGCCGGCGACGACAACGCCACGGCCGGCGGGGCCGACGCCGTCGCCTCGCCCCCGATCCTGAGCGTGGCGATGGTCCGTGAGTTTTGCCTTCACTACCTCCAAAGGCTGGACAAGCTGGTCGGCAAGGTCCGCCTGGCTGCGCTATGGGGTGAAAGATTCCTCGACGATCCGCGTGAGTACATGGACATCAAACGGCTCGCGTATCCGGGCACCTGCCAGGCCCTGGACCCGGACGTCACCGCTCTGGGCCCGGCGCTGTTCAAGGCCTATGCCGATGAGCATGACATGACCCTCGTGATGGGTCTGGATGCCGCACTGATCGAGCAAGGCCCGGTCAACGCCATTCGCTCGCGGGCCCAGCGCTTCATCGACGAGGCCGGGCGGGACGGGCGGTTCATCCTCTTCCTCAACGACATCCCCTACAACACCCCGCCCGATCACGTCCACGCCGCCGTCGCCGTCGCCCACCAGCACCGTTACTGACGGCGGCTACAGGCGTGCAAGTGCCCGGGCGGCCTGGCGCGCGTCGGCGACCGTGCTGTCGTAGGGCACACCCAACGCAATGGTGCGGCCGAGGATATCCAGCGACTTGCGACACATGTCCTTGCTGTAGCTGATTTGTCTGTGGGCATGAATGCGGTACGGGTCGGCCTTGGGGTCGAAGGCCCCGTGCTTTTTCAGGATCGGCGTCCAGTTCGGGTAGACATGCCGGCCCGTGTCGATCGGCGTGCCCATCCAAAACGGGGCCTTGTGGCCGTGGCGCTTGAGGAACGCCCGCATCTCCTTGACCGTCTCGAAAAGGATCGGCACGCTCACGCCGCAATCGCCGGCGTCCTCATTGCACGGGCTGAGTCGAAACGCCTTGGCCTTGGCGAGTTCGGCCCGTATGGCGGCCCGGCGGGCGCGGAGGCGTCTGAGAATGCCGTCGAGGCGCTTGAGCTGCTGGCACAGGATCGCGCCGGTGATCTCGGAAGCCCGGAAGTTCGTACCCGCAAAAAACGGCGTGCTGACCTTGTCGGCGTGCTTGCGGAACACGCAGCCACCATCGTGGTGGATCAGGGCCTTGTCGTACCCCGTCAGATCGTCGGTCACGATCGCTCCCCCCTCGCCGGCGGTGATGATCTTGAATTGGTTGAAGCTGAACCCCCCGGCCTTGCCGATCGAGCCGAGCCGCTTGCCGCGATAGCTGCCGCCGGCCGCCTGGCAGGCATCCTCGACGATCACGAGCTTTCGCCGCTTGGCGATCCGCTTCAGCGCGCTCATATCGCACGGCCGGCCGCTCATGTGCACCGGCATGATAGCCCGCGTGTAGCGCGAGATATTCGCCTCGACGCTCTTGGGACACAGCGCCAGCGACTCGTCGACGTCGGCGATGATGGGAATCGCCCCCATCGCCAGCACCGCCAGCGGGCTGGCGATGAAGGTAAAGGCGGGCACGATGACCTCATCGCCCGGCCGAACGCCCGCCGCGATCAGCGCGCACTCCAACGCCCCTGTTCCGCTGGAAACGCTCAGGGCATATTTCGTGCCGATGGTCTTGGCGAAGGCCTCTTCGAACTTGTCGCACCAGCCGCCCTCGCCGCCGCGGTATCGGAACATCATGCCGCTGCTGATGACCTTGGCGACCGCATCGATCTCTCGTTTTCCTATTTCGTACACGTTGGCGTGCTCCTGACAAGGGGACCAGGCAAGCGGGCTGTCTCATTCGTCTCCGGTGAGATGAGTATATGTCAGCCCGACAAGGTTAGCCAAGAGTCGGTCGGCCGGCATGGTCAGTCGATGTCCACAGGCTTGCCGCCTTCGTCGGCCGACCGTTCGGCGGCGAGGATCAGGCGCGTGTTGAGCAAGCCGTCTTCGCCGCTGGTGATCGGCCGCTTGCCGTCGCGGACGCATTCGACGAAGTGGTAGATGCTCTCGACGGCAAAGCCCACCTGCCGCCCGTGAACTTGGGGAGTGATGAACATGTCCGGCAGCGATGCGTCCGGGAAGCCGGCCGGTGTCTTGTCGGTATATTTGGCGATTGGCCCGCAGTGCTGGGGGTCCAGATAGATCACGCCATCGGAGCCGATGATCTCGACGCGGTGATCGATCAACGCCGGCGAGCTTTGCGGCAGGACCCAACTGTTCTCGACCACAGCCATCGCCCCATCGTCGAAATCCACAACGGTCAGATACATGTCCGCCGTCGGGATCCCCATGGCCCGCAGGATGCCGTCCTGTCGCCGGCATGTCACGCGGCAGGGCCTGGCCTGCATGAACCAGCAGATGGTGTCCAGGGCGTGGCTGCCCAGAAAGAGCATCACCGACGACTCGCCCGCCCACGGCAGCATTGTCGTCGGCACATAGATCGTGTCGCTGAGGCGGTAGTAGATGTAGCGGACGTCGCCAAGCTCGCCGGCTGAGATGGCCTTTGACGCCTCGTGATGGGGCGGATTCCAGCGATTGTGCCAGTCCACCATCAGATAGACGCCGGCTGCCTCTGCGGCGGCGATCATCGCCTGACAGTCCTCGATCGTCGTGGCCAGGGGCTTTTCGCACAGGATGTGCTTGCCGGCCTGGGCGCACTGGATGGCGACCGCCGCGTGGGCGCCATCGGGCGTGGCGACGGAGACGGCGTCCAGCTCGACATCGGCCAGCATCGCATCAACGGACGTATAGTAGTTGGCAACACCCCATGTCGCCGCGGCATCGCGGGCGCGGCCTTCGTCGAGGTCACATATCGCCATCAGCTCGGCCGATGCGTGCTGCGAGTATGCACGAATGTGGGCCGCCCCCCATATCCCCGCCCCGATCACAGCTACGCGGACCTGTTTCATGTGATATGCCTTTGTGCTCCCGTTTCCAATGACGGCTCCACATGCGACTGGGCCGGCTAATTGTCCCGCAGGGCCTCGAACATGGCCAGCACGTTCTGAATCGGCACCTTGGCCTGGATGTTGTGGATGGCGTTAAACACGAAGCCGCCATCGGCGTTGAATATCTCGATCCACCGGCGGACGGTCCACGCTCTTATGGTCCAACGCCCTCTGGAATCGCTCTCTGGATGTCATGTGACCTGTCAGCGTCCTACTTGACCCGGACCTTGATCTTCAGCCGGGCTGCGCCTTTGGATGTCTTGGTGCCTTTGTACATCTTGGCGGCGCGGGCGCGGGCGAGGCGCTTTCGGGCGGCGGGGATGGCGTCGGCGTATTGGGGCAGCCAGCGGCGCTGGGTGATGAGCATCTCGTCGACCATCTGTGAGATTTCTTCCGGGTCGCAGACGGCCCCGGTGAGCGGGTCCATCATGACGGACTGTTTGAGCAGGTCCACGTCTGCGCGGACGGCGGCCTCGACGGCCAGGCGCTGGACATGCACGGACGCGCTGCACACGGCCGCACAGCCCAGCGGGAGATCGCCGACCTGCGGAATGTTCACGCCGTTGCCGTCGACGTAGCCGGGAACTTCCACGATGCAGTCTTCGGGCAGATTGGTGATGCAGTTATCGTTGACCACGTTGAAGTGCCCGCGATACAGCCGTCCCGTCTCCAGGGCCTCGATGATGTAGCTGCCATGCTCGCCGCCGCGGCCTTCGGGCGTGATGGGGTTGCCCGCCTGCTTCAGCCGCTTGGCGAAGCCGCTCTTGAACCAGTGTCGCCCCTCGGTGCACACGCGCAGATAGCCGCCCGTTTCGCCGTCGATCCAGTTGCCCAGCTTGATCCACTTGCGGATCTCCTTGGGGCGCTTGCGGTACCACGGCACGTATTCGCTGAGGTGCCCGTTGGACTCGGTGCTGTAGTAGCCGAACCGCCGCAGCATGTCGATGCGGACCTTCTCGGTCTGGCTGTAGACGGGATGAGCTTCGAAGCCCGCCAGCAGGCGGTCGGTCCAGTCGGCCCCATCGTAGAGGATCTGGATGTACCACGTCTGGTGGTTGATGCCGGCGCAGATGATGTCCACATCATCGCTGCTGACGGGGACGAACCGTTTCGAGCCGGGCTTGGTCCGGCCGTTGACAAGCAGCTCGATGACCTCGGCGATCTGGTGATGGCCGCCCATCACGCCGTGACACAGGCCGATCGTGGGCACACCGCCATACTGGTTGGCGGCCCAGGTGTTCATGGCGTTGGGGTTGGCGTAGTTCAGCAGCAACGCCCCGTCGGCGGCGACGGCCCGGATGTCGTCGCAGAACGCCAGGACCTGCGGGATGTTTCGCTGGCCGTACATGATCCCGCCCGCGCACAGCGTATCGCCCACGCACTGGTCCACGCCGTACTTCAACGGGATATCGATGTCGAGTTTGAACGCCTCCAGCCCGCCGATCCGCGTGCAGTTGATGACATAGTCGGCCCCGGCCAGCGCCTTGCGCCGGTCGGTAGTGGCGATGATCCTGGTGGGAAGCTTATTGGCCTCGATGTCCTTGCGACAGAGCTGGACGACCATGTCCAGGTTCCGCTGATTGATGTCCGTCATGCCGAAGACGGTGTCCTGCAGTTCGGGCACGCTCAGGATGTCGCGAAACAGCCCACGCGTGAACCCCACGCTGCCGGCCCCGATAAAGGCTACCTTGATCGCCATATCGCTATGTCCTCAGTTCAACCAGTCCGGGGTGGTGTTTCGGTCGCAATGCACTTGCACCACGAAGGCGTGCTCTTGCCCCTTTGGCGGGCTGGCCGGGAGGGTTATCGTCAGTTCCGCTCCGTTCTGGGTGAACGGCAGGGCCTGCTCGCCTGTCAACATAGTGACACCCTCTATGCCCGGCAGGGCATCTCGCCACGGGTCTTTCAGGTCGAGCGTCAGCTTACCACCCGCGGGCCAATTCAGCAGGATGATGTTCAGCGCCTTATCCTTGGTGGTGAAGCGGACGTCCTCGCCCTGGCCAAACACGCTGAAAGGCCGCGTGCCGTAGATCGCCTCGCCGTTGGTCGCCAGCCACGAACCGATTTCCGCCAGACGATCGACGACCCGCTGCTCCAGCTCGCCCGAGGGCATCGGCGGGATGTTCAGCAGCAGGCACCCGTACTTGCTGACGACGTCCACCAGGAGGTGGATCAACTCGTCCACGTCGTACAGCTCGGCGTCGGGGTTGTAGCTCCAGCCGCTTTTGACGACGGTGAAGTCCGTCTGCCACGGCCGATAGATCAGCCGGTTGGCGCCGCTTTGCTCAAGGTCCAGCGACGCGACGTTGTTGACGTAGAGCCCGTGGCTGAAGGCTCCCATGTACTCGTCGATATCCTTGAGGAACATCACCGAATCGAGCTTGCCGTGGCGGGCGATGCTGCGGTTGTAGTAGTGGGCCATGACCTCCATGCCGGTGCGGAACTCATCTTCGCCGCGGAACGGAATCGCTCCGTCGAAGTACAGCACGTCGGGTTCGTAACGGTCGATCAGGTCGCATATGCGGGCCTTCCACTGGTCGCGCCACTGCTTGGGCGGGTCGGCCGGGTGCCAGGCGCTTTGGTCGTCCGAAGGCGAATGGTAGTAGTCCTGGTAGGCCGGGTCGTTGCCGTCGTAGGGGCCGCCCTCGTCGCTGTTCTTGTTGGTGTTGAACCAACTGTAGGAGCGGGCCAGGTGGGTGGTCACGCCCCATCGCAGGCCCGCAGCGATCGTCGCATCCTTCAGCATGCCGATGAGGTCCTGCTTGGGGCCCATGTTGGCCGCGTTCCATTTGTGGTGGCGCGAATCCCACAGGTCGAAGTTGTCGTGATGGACGGCGCAGGGCGAAAAGTACTTCGCCCCCGCCCGCTTGATGACATCCAGCATGGCCTCCGGGTCGAAGCGCTCGGCCTTCCACAACGGGATCAGGTCCTTGTAGCCGAACGTCGACGGGTGGCCGTAGGTCTTGATGTGGTGGGCGTTGTCCTCGTGGCCGGGGATGTACATGTGCCGGCCGTACCACTCGGCCCGGCCGACCGTCGAGTACACACCCCAGTGCATATAGATCCCGAACTTCGCATCCCGGAACCACTGCGGCGCCGAGTAGTGGGTGCCCAACGACTGAATGGTCGGTTTGACGGCCGCCGCGCGGTCACTACTCATCCGATGCTCCTCACTGAAAAGGCCATACGGCTGCGACCCCTGACAAGCTGGGCGCCTCTGGCAGAGGAGGATAGACATGATGCCGCTTCAACACAAGCCGACCGGCAGAGAACCAGGTCGATCAGGCGGCGGGGAGGCGAACGGTCAGCGATCCGCGGGTGGATCGCCCGGCGAGCCCTGGCGAGCGACAGGGCCGATCTGCTCCTTGGCGGGCGGGAGATTATAGGTGTCGTTGAAGTAGAGCTCCCGCGACGCCTGGTAGTACGACAGCATCCGCAGCCGTTGCTGCTCGATCTCGTCGGCGGCGATTTGGTCGGCGGGAATGTCTTCGAGGCCCTTGCGGCCGGTCCGCACAAGAAACGCATCGCGCCCCGGCGCCTGGACCAGCGCGCGGTCCCCGACGACCAGGGCCACCCGCTTGTCGTTGCGAAAGAAGGCGAACCCGTCATCGTCGACGGCCAACATGTTCCGCCCCAGGAAGCAATGCTCGTACGACCCGCCCAGCAGCGACAGGATCGTTGGGGCGATATCGGTATGGCTGGCGACGGACGTAATCCGTCGGGCCGGCACGAGGCCGGGCGCGTAGAACAGGCACGGCACGTGGAAGCCCAGCACGTCGAGAATGTCGCCGGCGTTTTGCGTCCGCTCCTGGTCGGGGACCAGGACGAAAAGCGTCCGCTCGAAGTACGGCTCCTTCGCAGCCTGCTTGAAAAACTCCGCCAGCGCCCAGTCGGCGTAGCGGTAGGCGTTGAGTCGCCTGTTGATCTCCGTGTCGGTCGGCAGCAGCTCGGTCCGGCCGGCGGGGACATCGTAGGGCTCGTGGTTGGAGACGGTCTTGATGATGGCGAAGAACTTCTTGTCGCCCATCGCGACGAAGGTCTCGTTGACCTTCTTGAAAATGCCCTCATCGTGCGTGCCCCACACATTAGCCGGCTCGTTGGGGTCCATCTGCTCATGATCGATGAACCGCTCGACGCCGCCGGCTCCGAAGAATCCCTTCATATTGTCGAAGTCCGGGTTGCCGCCGAAGATGAACATCGTTTCATACCCACGCCGCTGAAGGATCTGCGCCAGGGTGAGGAAATTGCCCTGTGAACGGGAGCGCTTCATGATCGACCTGGCCTCGAGGTCGGGGTGGCCGCTCATGATGCCGATCAGCCCGCGGCACGTCCGGTCGCCCACGGCATACATCCGGGAGAAGAAAACCCCCTGCTCGCACAGGGCATCCAGGTTGGGGGTTTGGCTTTCGCCGTGGCCCAGCACGCCCACCGGACGACCGGCCATGCCCTCCATGACGATGATCACCACATTGGTGTCCTGCATGGGCCGGCCCGTGTCGGTCCGTCGCCACAGCGGGTTGCCCGGGCGATTGAGGAACGTGTCGGCGTCCTGGGCCAGCATGTCGCGGGTGATGCGCCAGGCGGTCTCCACCGGCGGCATGGGGTAGTCGTCGGTGAGGTCCCTGCGATCATGCATCTGCGACTTGTACGCCTCGCCGAGGGTGAAGAAGTTATTCATCGCCAGGTGGCAGACGGTCTTGTTGGTGCAGAAATACGCCGCCCCGAACCGCAGGCGGTGATGGCCAAGGCTGCCCCGCGCGGAGATCACACACAGCGCGATAACGGCAGTGGCCAGGATCGGCCGAGGCCAGATCGGCCCGGACGGACGGTCCCCGATCCAGAACGACCACCGGAACAGGCGATAGAACCCCCACCCAGCGACGATCGCCACGATCGGCATGGCCCAGACCGGATACATCTGCCAGATATACTTGGCGATTTCCTCGAAGTGACCGAAGTAATCCATCGCCAGCCAGTTCAGTCGGCTGCCGAATTGAAGGAAGAAGAACCCCCCGCCGATCTCCACAAGCAGCACCACCGTCGCAGCCGCCGCAGCCATCACCGTGAGCGCCCGTCGAAACCAGCGCAGCCCAAAGGCCAGGTTCGGCGCGAGCGTCACAATCGCCGCCAGCGGGATCATGATGTAGCCGACGGCCACCCCGTCGTACCGCATGCCGACCAGGAAGCACCTGACGATTTGGCCCGCCGTCACCGACACCAGCGTGTCGCGAGTGGCGACCAGCAGGATGACCCGGAAGATGGCGAAGATCACCAGCAACGTCCCCGCAGTGATCCAGAACGGACGGATTCGCTGGCTGACCAGCACCGCCAAGGCCCGCGCGCGGCCGGATCGTGATGTCTTATCTGTATGGGTCAGGGGATCGAACTTTCCATCGGTTAGGGGATCACATCCAGGAGGAGTTAATCATGATACCAAAATCGACACGCGAATACTACGACGGAGCCCTCCCACCTTGGGGACGGCGAATCGCTCGGCCGACCAAGCATCGCAACGGCTGAGAAGCGTGGTATAATGGGCGGACGCCGAGGCGGAGGCCCCGGTGAAACAATATGGAGAAAGCAGGCAGGCCATGATCAGTTCGCAAGAGACCCTCATCCGTATTCCGGGTATCGATCAGCCGGTGTCACTGACGCTGCCGCAGCCGTTGGCGAGCCTTCGTCAGGAGGCCTTGGATCGCCAGAAGCGCGGATGGGGTTGGAATGCGCCCCTAAGTGAGATGACGCTCGCCGAGGTCGCCGCATGGGCCGACCACACCGACCAGGAGAACTGGCAGATCTGGCGGGCCCGCCGCTTTGCCGCGCGCCTGGGCCACCTGCCGATCGAACTGGAAACCGGCGAGCCGGTCGTTGGCAAGCCCCTCATCCGCCAACTTACCGATGATGAGACGGCTCAGCAGGAAAAGGACGCCGAGCCGTTGAAATCCGTGCCGGCCTTCTCCGGCGGAGACACCGGCCATTTCCACCCCAACTACGCCAAGCTCTTCGAGTTGGGCATAAGCGGCCTGCTGGAAAAAACCGTTGCCGGGCGCGCCGCCTGCGGGCCGGACGAGGACGAGAAGCTCGCCTTCTACGACGCCTGCCGCATCGCCATGGAAGCGTTCGAGGCCTTCACCCGCCGCGTCGGGGCCGGCTGTCAGGCCAAGGCCGACGAAGAGCCCGATGCCGCCGACGAGTGGAACAATCTGGCCGGCATCTGCGACCGCATCGCGGCCGGCCCGCCGCGGACGTTCCACGAGGCCTGCCAGTTGATGTTTCTGACCTACGTGGCCTCCTGGTTCGCCGAAGACCACGTCATGACCTGCTACGGCCGAATGGACCGCACGCTCGGGGGGTTCTACGAGGCCGACATCGCCACCGGACGCCTGACGCCGCAAGAGGCGCTGAACATCATCTCCGGCATGTACATTCAGCTCAACCGCACCTGCCCGTACAGCCTGGCCGACGGCGTGATCGTCGGCGGCCGCGACGGCGACGGCAACGATGTCACCAACGATCTGACGTACCTCTGCCTGGTCGCCCGCTGGGCGACGTGGCTGTGCTATCCGACGCTGGCGGTGGCTTGGCACGAGAACACGCCCGACGAGTTGATGGATTTTTCGATGGAGATGCTGTCCAGCGGCATCAACGACCCGGCCTTCTTCAATGATGAGGTGATCCCGGCCGGCCTGCAGGACCACGGTGTCTCGACGGCCGACTCGCACAACTTCATGAACTCCACCTGCGTGGAGATCAAGACGGCCGGCAACAGCAACATCTGGGTGGCCACGCGATACCACAATTGCTGCGGCGCCCTGCTGGAGGCCATGCGCCGCCAGGTCGACGGCGAGTGCCCCCCCGCGGCCGACCTGGACGAACTGCAGGACCGCATCCGGGCGATCCTGGCCGACCAGGTGCGCGAGACGGCCGAGAGCCTCGACAAGACCTGGTCGCAGCGCGAGCAGACGGGGTGTTTCCCGTTCGCCAGTTGCATCATCGACGATTGCCTGGATCGCGGGCTGGACCACGACCGCGGCGGGTGTCGGTACAACTGGGTGGAGAACTCGTTCGTGGGTCTGGCCAACCTGACCGACTCACTTGTCGCCATCGACGACCTGGTGTTCCGCAACGGCGAGATGACGCTGGAGGAGTTCTACGCGATCTGCAGCGATAACTTCGCCGACCACGAGCCGCTGCGCCAGCGGATTGAGACCGGCCTGCCGAAATACGGCAACGACGACGACCGCCCCGACGCAATCGCCACGGCCTGGGCCGACTATCTGTGCGAGATGACCGAATCGCACCTGATCGGCGGACACCGCTACGTGCCGGGCTTTTTCTGCCACATCAATCACGCATGGCTCGGCGCGGACACCGGCGCAACACCCGATGGCCGACTGGCGGGATTGGCCTTCGCCGATGGCGCCGGCGCCGCTCAGGGCCGCGACACCGGCGGGCCCACGGCCAGTGTGCTGTCGACGACCAAGTGGTCGCACCGCAAGGCGCTCGGCGGATTGGTGCACAACGTGCGGTTCTCCAGGCCGATGCTGGAGACGCCCCGCAACCGCCAGGCCGTCCGTACGATTGTCGAGACTTACCTCCGCCGCGGCGGATTCGAGATCCAGCTCAATGTCCTTTCGACCGAGACGCTCCGCGATGCCCAAAAGAACCCGCAGGAGTACCGCGACCTGGTCGTCCGGGTGGCCGGCTACAGCGACTACTTCACCACGCTGATGAAAGAACTCCAGGACGAAGTCATCGCTCGCACGGAGTTCTCCGAGATGTAACGCCGCCGTTTTGCCGGCAAGAATGAACTTCACCAGGACCTCTTCGGGCCCGGGTCGAACGTGCAGCCATAATTTTCTTTGACGTCGCTGCAGGCACAATGGATAATCCAGGCTGATTAGGGTTGGCGGGGTTGAGAGGAGTTCTCTCAGGTCGTCAGCCAGCACGGTTAGCATCGCTGTTCGTTTGCAGCTTGCACCCAGGTTTACCGCATCTCGATGAGTGTTCATACCACTTCACCGTAGCGGATGAGTCGGCTTGGATGACGCTTGCAAATCTAGTGTGCTGATCTCTGAAGGAGCCATAACAATGGCAACAGGTAAAGTGAAGTGGTTCAACGATTCCAAGGGCTTTGGTTTTGTCACGACGGATGACGGCACGGATGCATTTGTTCATCACGCCGACATCCAGGGCGACGGCTTCAAGTCGCTCACCGAAGGCGAGACCGTGGAGTTCGAACTGACCGAAGGGCCCAAGGGTCCCAAGGCCATCAACGTCCGCAAGGTCTAACCTGGTTGGATGTGAATCTAGAACGCCGCCCTTCGCGGGGCGGCGTTTCTTTTTGCGCCGGTCTGTAGGCCGCATTAGGCGCTATTGGATCACTGGCTCATCCAGGTGATCGTTGGCGGACAAGAATGACGTTGAACGAGAATGCCTTTGCCACGTATACTTTTCCCGGCATCGAAATAAGCGCCTCTTCACCCGTATCCCTGGGCCCGGCGATGCGTGACCCAGGGGGCGCAAACCGGCTGGTCGGCAGAGCAGGCGGCCAAAAGTCCTGTGGAGATTGCCGCTACGGGCGAAATTATCCGTGCACACTTAGATACGATTGGTGCAGACGATGGACTTTGATCTGAATCAGGAGCAGGAACTCATTCGTCAATCGGTGCGCGAGTTTGCCGAAAAGGAGATTCGTCCCCGCGCTCACGATCTGGACCGCGAGGCGGTCTTCTCGGCCGAGCTCACCAGGAAGATGGGGGAGCTTGGCCTGTTCGGCATGGCGATTGATTCCAAGTACGGGGGCCAGGAGACCGACTATCTCTCCTACATCCTCGCCGTCGAAGAACTCGCTCGCATCGACGGGTCGCAGGCGGCGACGATGTGCGCCCAGAACTCGCTCGGCATCTCGCCGATCCATGCCTTCGGCAGTGAAGAGCAGAAACAGCGTTACCTGCCAAAGCTCTGCACCGGCGAGCATGTGTGGGGGTTCGGCCTGACCGAGCCCGATGCGGGCTCCGACGCCGGCGGGACAAAGACCACCGCCCAGCGGGGCGACGACGGAAAATGGCGACTCAACGGGTCCAAGATATTCATCACGAACGGCTCGGCGGAGTGTTCGCTCGGCGTGACCGTTCAGGCCGTCACCGGGACCACCGACAACGGCAAGAAGGAGTACACCTGCTTCCTGCTTGATCGCGGCACGCCTGGGTACACGGCCGAGCCGATGAAGGACAAGCTCCTGTGGCGCGCATCGGATACGGCGGAGATGTTCTTCGAAGATGTTGTCTTATCCGACGATCAGGTGCTGGGCCAGCAGGGAGACGGTTTTCGCCAGATGCTGTCAACGCTGACGGCAGGAAGGCTTTCCATCGCAGCGATGGGCGTGGGGTGCGCCCAAGGCGCCTATGAGCTGGGGCTGGATTATGCGACCAAGCGTCATCAGTTCGGCAAGCCGATCTCGACCTTCCAGGTCAATGCCTTCAAGCTCGCCGACATGGCCACCGGGCTGGAGCACGCGAGGTTGTTTCTCTATCGCGTGTGCTGGCTAAAGGATCAGGGCCGGCCCTATCTCAAGGAGGCCGCCATGGCCAAGCTGCATTGCGCCGAGGTCGCCGGCTTGTGCACGACCCACGCATTGCAGCTTCACGGCGGCTATGGGTTCATGGGGGATTACGAGATCGAACGGTTCTTCCGCGACCAGAAGCTTCTGGAGGTGGGCGAAGGCACATCCGAAATCCAGCGGTGGGTCATCGCCCGAGAGATCGGTTGTTATCCGGACAAGCATCGCGGGTAGATGGCCCGCCGCCGGCATCGATAGGCCGCGCCACAACAAGGTGCGGATGTAAGGAAGTCAACGAATGGCCGAGAACGAAGTGGTCATTGTCAGTGCGCGTCGGACACCGATCGGTTCGTTCGGGGGTGCGCTTGCGTCCATGTCGGCCCCGCAGTTGGGCAGCGCAGCGATTCAGGCGGCCCTGGAGGGCCTGGACCTCGGCGACGCGGGCGTGAGCGAAGTGATCATGGGCAACGTCCTGACCGCCGGTGTGGGCCAGGCCCCGGCGCGGCAGGCTGCGCTGGCGGCCGGGGTGGCGGACAGCGCGGCCTGTACGACCATCAACAAGGTCTGCGGCTCGGGCCTCAAGGCCGTGATGCTGGCGGCCCAGGCCATCATCGCCGGCGACGCTGACACGGTGGTGGCCGGCGGCATGGAGAGCATGTCCAACGCGCCGTATCTGCTGGACAGGTCGCGGGCAGGCTATCGGCTGGGCCACGCGCAGGTGACCGACTCGGTGATCACCGACGGCCTGTGGGACCCCACCAACGATTTCCACATGGGTCGCGCCGCCGAACTCTGCGCCGACAAGTACAACATCTCGCGAGAGGCCCAGGACGAGTTCGCCATCGAATCCTACAAGAAAGCGCTGGCTGCGCAGGAGAAGGGCTACTTCGAGGATGAGCTTGTCCCCGTAACGATCGAAGGCCGCAAGGGCCCCACGGTCGTCTCGCGGGACGAAGAGCCGCCCAAGGCGAAATTCGACAAGATCCCCACCCTAAAGCCGGTCTTCAAGAAAGACGGCACGATCACAGCGGCCAACGCATCGTCCATCAACGACGGGGCATCTGCGTGTGTCGTGATGGCGAAATCCAAGGCCCAGCAGTTGGGCCTCGAGCCGCTGGCCAGGATCGTGGCGCAGGTGTCGGTGGCCGCGGCGCCCGAGTGGTTCACCACCGCGCCGATGGCCGCTGTCCGGGCGGTGCTGGCAAAGGCCGGGCTTGGGCTGGACGATATCGACCTGTTCGAAATCAATGAAGCCTTCGCGGTGGTTGCAATTGCGGCCCAGCAGGAATTGGCCCTGGACAAGGCCAAGCTCAACGTCCATGGCGGCGCCGTGGCGTTGGGGCATCCGATCGGGGCCAGCGGGGCTCGCATTCTGACGACGCTGTTGCACGCCATGAAACGCTACGATCGCAGGCGAGGGCTGGCCGTTCTGTGCATCGGCGGCGGCGAAGCAACGGCCGTTGTCGTGCAGCGCTAGTTGACCTCGCCGATCGCTGGGCAGCCTCGCGGGACAATGGTGCTTGCACTCGCGACGGACACGATGATATAAGACCTGGGCTTTACATCCGTTTTCACTAGGGAAAGGATCTCTTCGCATGATCAAGTTCAGCCAACGGCAACTGAGAATCCCCAAGTTGCTCCGACCCGTCTATCTGGTGACCGCTGGCCAGTCGAAGTTCGGCCGAGCCATGCCGGACAAGAGGACGGAAGAACTGTGCGTCGACGCCCTGACGATGGCGGCCAGGCTGATCGACAAGACGCCGGCGGAACTGAAGAGCTACATCCATTCCTGCTACTACGGCCATTTTGCCGATCACTTCGGCGATCAGCTTCTGGGCGAGTCGGTGATTCACGACCGGCTGGGGCTGGACCCGCTCGGCAACATTGGCGTCAAGACCGGCGGCGCGACGGGCGGCTCGACGCTCTGGGAGACGGTCAAGGCCGTCGCCTCGGGCTACTCCGACTGCGCGCTGGCGATGGGCTGGGAGCGGATGGACGAGGTGCCCACCGACGAGGGCAACCACCTGATCTCCTGTGCGGCCGACAAGGACTGGGAAACGCCGCTGGGCCACATCTACACCGGCTACTACGCCGTGATGGCCCAGAAGTACTGGCAGGTGTTCGGCAAGGAGGAGGAGTCGTTCCGCCGGACGCTGGCGGAAATCTCGGTGAAGCATCACGGCTACGCACGATTCAACCCTTACGCTCACTCACCCAAGAAGATCACCGTGGACGATGTCCTGGCCTCGCCGGTGGTGGCCTATCCGCTGCGGGCGTTGGACTGCTGCCTGATGAGCGTCGGCGCCGCCTGCGCCATCATCTGCGATGAGGACACCGCCTTTGAGCTGACCAAGAACACCAAGAACAAGCCGCTGCGAATCTTTGTCGCCGCCGGCTCGCACACGCTTCGGCCCGCCTGCCGCCGCGACATGGACATCCCGCTGCTGCCGAACGAGACGGCCGATCAGTACGCCGACCTCAGCGAAAGGTTCCCCGGCGTGGATCGGTATCCCGGCTTCACGGGCTTTTTGGCGGCCAGGATGGCGGCCTATTACGGCTACGGCATGGCGGGGGTGACGGACCCGATGGAGGACTTCGACGTCCTCGAACTGCACGACGCCTTCACGATCAGCGACGTGCAGACCTACGAAGACATCGGCCTGAGGCCATACGGATACGGGCGAGACTACGTGGAGTCCGGCGACTGCTATCACACCAATCCGCACACGGGCAAGCCGGGCAAACTGCCGTCGAACCTCTCCGGCGGCCTGATCGGCTGCATGCACGCGGTGGGTGCGACGGGCATCATGCAGACGCTCGAAGTCGCCAGCCACATCTGGAATCGCTGGGCCGAACTCCACGAGGACGAGGCCTTGTGGAAAGCGTTCGGCCGTCAGAAGCCCGACGACTGGACCGACCTTCAGGTCAAAGGCGCCAAGCGCGGCATGGCGATCAGCCACGCCGGCGTCGGCTCACACGTGACGACCACCATTCTCATGGATCCGGATCATCTGCTGTCATAAGGAACAACAATGAGCAAGCAAGGAACTGTACGGGTCGTAAACGGCAGATATAAGTTCAGCGGCGAGTTCCATCACGCTACGCCCAACACGCCGATCACCAACGATGACGAAGGCGGCAAGCTCGTGGGAGTGACCAATCCCCGCGACATGACCTACGTCCACACCTACGGCGGCGAGGCGGTGTTCTTCGAGGGACTTGGCAAAGGCATCCTTTACGGCACGCGGTGCGACAACCCGAAATGCGAGTTCACCGGCACGCAATACATTCCCTTCCGTATTCATTGCCCCGACTGTCTCGGGCGCAACACGGTTGTGGACTTCACGAAGACTTGCCGGACGACCGCCACAGTGCATACCTTCATGGTGTGCGAGCGTTCGGGCGCCTTCAACGTGCTGGACAAGCCCATCAAGTTTATCAACATCGAGTTCGAAGGCGTGGGCACGATCTTGATGAGCTACCTGTCGTTGGGCGAGCCGACCATCGGTATGAAGGTCGTCCCCATTTTCAGGACGACCGACCCGACGTTCACCATCACTGATCTGTCCTGGGTCCCCGAGGGCGCCGATGAGGGCGATCTGCCCGACGGGTTCACATTCGGGTGATTGGCCTTGAGCGAACGGATCGCCGAAAGTGCGCTCATCGCCGCAGGCGTTGACCCTGGCGTCGCCGGGGCCATCGCCGAACAAGCCAATTCGCTGATCGATTCCGTCGATGCCGAGGCCGCCTGGGCGCGGATCTCCCGGGAGATTCTCACGCCGGCGATTCCATTTGCCGCGCACAGCCTGCTGTACGAGGCGGTCTATTCTGAGCGGAGGGCGGACGACCCGCCTGCCCCCGCCTGGCTTCCGCCGGCCGGTTCGGTCGCGGCGACCAACATCGGCAAGCTCATGGCCGAGTTCGATCTGCCCGACTATCGGGCGCTGCACCGCTGGTCGGTGAACGATCGCGCGGGATTCTGGGAAACGCTCATCGCCAGAGTTGGGATCACCTTCAAACGGGAGTACGAAACCGTTGTCGATCTGTCCGCGGGCGTGGAGGCCCCTCGCTGGCTGGCCGGCGCGCGGCTGAATATCGTGGATAGTTGCTTCTCCGCCCCACCGGATTCAACGGCCATCATGTATCAAAAGGACGGCCGGTTGAACTGCATGACGTGCGCAGCGCTTCTGTCGGCCGTCAACCGGGCCGCCAACGGATTCACCGCAGCCGGCTATTCAACCGGCGATCGCATCGCCATCGCCATGCCCATGACGGTCGAGTCCGTTGTCGCCTACATGGGGGCCGTCAAGGCGGGGCTTGCGGTGGTCTCCATCGCCGACAGTTTTGCCCCTCATGAGATCGCCGTGCGTCTTCGCCTGACGGGAGCGGTCGGCATCATCACGCAGGATCACGTTCCGCGTACCGGCAAGATGCGGCCGATGTACACCAAGGTCGTCGAAGCCGAAGCGCCGCGAGCGATTGTCGCGCCCTGCGGTCGGAAGCTCTCCGTTACACTTCGGCCTGACGATCTGGAATGGAACCGTTTCCTGAGCGATGATGAGACTTTCGAGTCGATCGCTCGCGACCCACAGGATCACACCAACATCCTCTTTTCGTCGGGGACCACCGGCGAGCCGAAGGCCATCCCCTGGACCCAGACTACGCCGATCAAGGCCGCCGTCGACGGGCATCTGCATCACGATATCCGCCCCGGCGACGTGGTGGCCTGGCCGACGAACCTGGGCTGGATGATGGGACCGTGGCTGATCTATGCCGCGCTGATCAACAAGGCGTCCATGGCGCTCTACGACGATGCTCCCACCCTCGGGGGCTTTGGCCAGTTCGTCCAGGACGCCAAGGTCACCATGCTGGGCGTCGTGCCCAGCCTCGTGCGGGCGTGGCGGGCGTCAGGATGCATACGCGGCTGCGACTGGTCGGCCATCCGGGCGTTCAGTTCCACCGGCGAGTGTTCCAGCCGAGAGGACATGCTGTTTCTGATGTCGCTGGCCGGCTACAAGCCGATCATCGAATACTGCGGCGGCACGGAAATCGGCGGGGGCTACATCACCGGAACCGTGGCCCAGCCGTCGGCGCCTTCGACGTTCTCCACGCCGGCGCTGGGGCTGGATCTTGCGATCCTCGACGACCAGGGCGCCCCCGCGACCAACGGGGAGGTGTTCCTGATCCCACCTTCGATGGGACTTTCGAACGACCTGCTGAACCAGGACCACCACGCGGTGTACTTCGAGGGCACGCCGCGAGCCGCCGATGGCGCGGTGTTGCGGCGCCACGGGGACCAGATCGAGGCGCTCGCGGGCGGCTACTTCCGCGCTCACGGCCGAACCGACGATACGATGAACCTCGGCGGCATCAAGATCAGCTCCGCTGAGATCGAACGGACCACGCTCACCGTCCCCGGCGTGCAGGCGGCCGCCGCCGTAGCTGCGCCCGCGCCCGGCGGCGGGCCCGACCGCCTTGTGATGTTTGCCGTGCTCGATACGAGCCGCGACGTGGACACCGCCCGCCTAAAGACTGACATGCAGACCGCCATCAAGACCCAACTGAACCCGCTGTTCAAGATCTATGACCTGGTGATCGTCGATGCGCTTCCTCGCACAGCCTCCAACAAGGTCATGCGTCGCGAACTGCGCCGCCAGTACCAAACCGATGCCGACAAGCCTGACGCCTGACGGTTATCGTCAACCGGGAGACAGCAGCCATGGAATACTTCCTGTTCGAGAAACGAGGGCACGTGGGCATCTTGACCGTCAACCGCCCCAAGGCCCGAAACGCTCTTTGCACACCGCTGCTTGAAGAGCTGAACCGGTTCCTCACGGACGGCATCCAGGCCGAGCAGCTCCGCGCGCTGATTGTGACCGGGGCGGGAAAAGCGTTTATCGCCGGGGCCGACATCAAGGAGATGCTCGCCCTGACCGGCGAGGAGAACCAGGCCTTCTGCGAGCTTGGGCACGCGGCGACCCGGGCGCTGGAGGACCTGGAGATGCTGACGATCGCGGCGGTGAACGGCTTCGCTCTGGGCGGCGGGACGGAGGTGGCCCTGGCGTGCGATTTCATCTACGCCGCCGCCGGCGCCAAGCTCGGCCTGCCCGAAGTGACGCTGGGCCTGATCCCGGGCTTTGGCGGAACGCAACGGCTGGCCCGTGCGGTGGGGGGGCGGCAGGCGAAGGAACTGATTATGACCGGCCGAATGATAGACGCCCAGGAGGCGCTGGCGATCGGGCTGGTCAACAAGGTCGTCGAGCCGGACGCGCTGCTGGACGAGGCGGTCGCCACGGCGGAAGTGATCCTGTCGAACTCGTTCTCGGCGACGATGAGGGCGAAGCGGGCGATCGACCAGGGAATCGATCTTCCTCTGGTGAAAGGGCTGGAGTTGGAGCGAAAGGCGTTCGTCGAAGGGTTCGGGGACAAGGACAGGAAAGAGGGGCTGTCTTCGTTCGTGGAAAAACGCAAGCCGAATTTCGAGTAGGGGTGCGGGCCCTTGGGGCGGGCTCAGATCAGCTCGGCGGTCAGTTCCATGATGTCTTTGACTTCGAGCCGGTCCTCGTAGCCCGCTGTCTTGGCGGCGTCTTCCAGCATGCTCAGGCAGAAGGGGCAGGCGGTGATGACGACCTCGGCCCCGACGTCGATCGCCTCTTTGACGCGGATCTCGGCGATTTTTTCGGTGGCGGGGAACTCCTCCATCCAGGTCCGGCCGCCGCCGCCACCGCAGCAGAAACTGTTGCGCCGGTTTCGCTTCATCTCGACAAGGTCGATCTCGGGAATCGCCCGGATGACCTGCCTCGGCGGCTCGTAGATTCCGCAGTGCCTCCCCAGATAGCACGGATCGTGATACGTGACCCGTTTGCCCAACGCGCGCGAGAACGTCAGCTTGCCTTCGCCCGCCAGGGCCGCCAACACCTGCGTCGAGTGGCGAACGGTCAGGCCCCCCCCGCCGGTTATGCCGAGCTTTTCGCGGTAGAGCGGGTAGTCGTCCTTGAACATCTTGAAACTGTGCGGACACGTCGTGACGATCTCGCCGATGCCGCAGTTGGCGAACGTCTCATAGTTGCGGATGACGGCCTCTTCCACCAGGCCGTCCTCTCCCAGCCGCCGCGCCAGGTCGCCGCAGCACGACTCGTTGGCCCCCATGATGCCGAAGCTCACGTCGAGTTTCCCCAGGACCTCCACCGTGCTCCTCGCGACGTTCTGCAGGCGCGTGTCGTATGAGGCGGCGCAGCCGACGAAGTACAGCATATCCGCCTGCCCGCCGTCGGAGAGGTCCACAACGTCCAGCCCCTCAGCCCAGTCGCCCCGCTTGCCGGCGGGAAGCTGATAGGGATTGTCGTGCGTGAAGAGCGACTCGAGCGTCTTGGCCACCATCGTGGGGACCTGCGTGCCTTCCTCGATCTTGAGCGTTCTGACCTGCCGAATAATGTCAAGATTGTCAATCGTCAGGGGGCATTCTTCCACGCACGCCCGGCAGGTCGTGCACATCCACGCGTCATCGCCGGCGATGGCCTGCTCCGTGGCGGGGCCGTCGGTGTGTTTCTTGAGCAGGCCGCCAATCAGGGAGGCGAATCCGTACTTTTCGTGGACATGCGCCTTGAGTGTCTGGTTTATCCCGCGCGGGGATAGGCCTTCGCCGCTGATGTTGGAGGGACATTTCGTGTCGCAGCGGTTGCAGCGCGTGCAGGCGTCGAAGGCGATCATATGTCGCCGGCTGAAATCACCAGCCAGCGTCTCTCGCTCGTCGAGTGTCACGATCTCCGGCGGGGCCGTCGCCCAAGCGACGTTCACCGGGCCGGCGATCAGGTGGAACAGCTTGCCGAACGGCAGGTAGGCAATAAACGCAAGGCTGAGGGCGGCATGGACCCACCAGAGCACTCGATGCCCAAGCTCGGTGTCTCCGGACAGCCGGGCTGCGATGAAAACGCCGACCGGCGATGGCTCCGCCAGCGATGCGGGGAAGCTGGCAATGCGGAATGCTTCCACAAGGAACCCCGTCACGGCGATAGCCAGCAGGCCAAACAGGATGACGAAATCGAGGCCATCGCTGACCATCTTGCGGCGTTTGATGACATACCTTCGTACGCCGGCCAAGAGCAGGCCGACGATCATCCACATCCCGAATGCATCCAGCGCCCTGGAGTATCCCCGGTAGACGGCGCCTTCGAGAAAGCCGACCACGTAATGGTCGATCGTCAGCAGAACCGTCCCGACGAAGAGAAAGACAAACCCCCACATCAGGAGGAAATGGGCCAGCCCGCCCAGGCCGATCCCGTCGCCGCGGGCGATCTTCCGGTTGGCCAGCACATCTTTCAGCATCGCCGGCAGCACGCCCCTCGGGCCGGGCGACCCCTTGGCAACCCAGCCCTTGCGCCAGATGCGGATATTCCGCCAGCACCCCGCCGCAAAGAGCGCCACAGCGATAGCGGCCAGCGCGTAGAAGACCCAGACGTGACCGATATTCCAGAACGCCTCTCGTGCCGCCATGCCGTTATCCTTCCAGGCCTGCCGCCAGTCGCTGCGCGGGCAGACTTGGATCACGTCGTGGTCTGTGCGCCGCTTTCAGGCGCCAGTGAAATGACACGTCCAATTCTTACCCCACAGCGTAAGCCCTGTCAATTGCGCAGGTTCCTGACGCTCTTGCGACGTGCGATCGGTCCGCCGGCTGCGATAGGGCGGGTCGGCGCGGCCGTTGGGCCTTTTCTTTCCTGTCGTTAGAGCGCATAATCCGCGTCGCTGGTAGTTGGCGTTAATGTGTCTCAGGACCTTTCAGGACTTCTCAGGATGGACATCATCGTATGCGTAAAGCGTGTGCCGGAAACGACTGAGGCGGATATTTCGGTCGATCCTCAGGGCACCGGAATTCTCGACAGCAATCTTCCCTTCGTCATCAACGAGTGGGACAACTACGCCGTCGAAGAGGCCGTCCGTCTGGTCGAGCAGCTTGGCGGGTCGGTCACGGTCGTCAGTATCGGGCCCGAGCAATGCGACGAGGTGCTGCGTCGCTGCCTAGCCATGGGGGCCGACAAGGCCATTCGGCTGACCGACGATGCGTTGGCCGATTCCGATGCGCGTGCGACGGCCAGGGCGCTAGGCCAGATCATCAAGGACCTGCCGTTCGATCTGGTCTTTACGGGCGTGCAAGCGGCCGATGACGGTCAGGCGCAGGTGGGCGTCATGCTGGCCGGCATGCTGGCCGTGCCGCACGCCACCGTCGTCACCGAGATTGCCGTCGACGGCGACACAGTCCGAGTCGTCCGCGAATTGGAGGGCGGCCTTGGGGAACGGCTGGAGCTCAAGCTGCCCGCGGTCCTGACGATTCAGACCGGAATCAACGAGCCGAGGTACGTGTCCATCATGGGCATCCGCAAGGCCATGAAGAAGGAACTCGCCGTTGCGAATCTGTCTGAGATCAATCTCGCCGGCGACCAGGTCGGCCCGGCCGGTTCGCTGACCAGCGTCACGCGGATGTTCATCCCGACCGTGGAGCAGAAGGCGGAGATCCTGACCGGCAGTGTCGACGAGAGCTGTGCGGCCCTGGCCGATCGTCTCAAGAAAGGCGGGCTGGTTTAGATGAACGAGATACTCGTATTGGCCGAGCACCGGGGCGGGACGCTCGGCGATATCACCTGGGAACTGATCGCCTGTGGCAACACGTTGGCTGAGCAAGCTGGATGCTCGGTCGCTGTTGCGCTGCTTGGCCGCGATGTCGGGCAACTGGCCGAACAGCTTGCCGCCGCGGTGGGGGACGTGGTCGTCGTCGACAACGATCGTCTCGAACACTTCGTCTCGGATACATACCAGCAGGCCCTGGTGCAGCTCATCGCCCAGCGGGCGCCCGCCCTGATCCTGATGGGGCACACAGCCTGCGGACTGGAACTTGCGCCGGCTGTGGCGACATCGCTGGCGATCCCGCTGGTGACCGACTGCATCGGCCTGACGTTCGAGGGCGATGCGCTGACGGCGACACGACAACTTTACGGCGGCAAGGTCAGCGCCGACGTGCTCTGCAAGCCGAGCGACCGATACCTGGCCACCATCCGCGGCGGCGCGTTCCCCGCCGATGAGAGCCCCGCCGCGGCTGGTACGATCTCAACGGCCGAGGTGACCATCGAAGAAGATGACGGCCTCAAGCGATTCATCGAGTATCTCGAGTGCGAGGCGGGCGAGGTCGACATCACCCAGTCGGATGTGATTGTCGCGGTCGGGAGAGGCATCAAGGAACAGAAGGACATGGCGATCGTCGAGGAGTTCGCCAGCTCCATCGGCGGGGTGCTCGCCTGTTCGCGACCCATCATCGACAAGAAATGGCTGCCCAAGGACCGGCAGGTCGGCAGCTCGGGCAAGACGGTCAGGCCCAAGCTGTACATCGCACTCGGCATCAGCGGCAGTTTTCAGCACCTGGCCGGTATCAAGAGCGGCGGAACGATCGTCGCGATCAACAAGGACCCGAACGCCCCGTTCTTTACGGTGGCCGACTACGGCATCGTGGCCGATCTGTTCAAAGTCCTGCCGGTGCTGAAAACCAAGATCGAGGAACTCAAGCAAGGCAGCTGATGCTGGGGCGGCGTCCCGGCCGGCGGGCAAGGACGGACCCGCCTGCGAGGTGCTGGCATGACATTCGGTGAAATGGACATTCGCCTGTTGGACGATGGGACGTTCAAGCTCGACGGCGGGGCGATGTTCGGCATTGTCCCCAAGCCTTTGTGGGAGAAGATCACCCCGCCCGATGAGGCCAACCGCATCCCGCTGCGCACCGGCGTGCTGTTGGTGCGGCATCAAGGCGGGAACATCCTGGTCGATACCGGCATGGGGACCAAGCTCAGCCCCAAGCTCCGTAGCATCTACGGGCTGGGGCCGTCTCTGTTGCTGGGCGCGCTGGCCGAGGCGGGGTTAACGCCCGATGACATCGACATCGTCGTCTTCACGCACCTGCACATCGACCACGCCGGCGGGGCCACCCGTCTCGACGATAGCGGCAAGGCCACCCCCGCATTTCCCCGGGCCGAGCATGTGATCCAGACGGCCGAATGGCAAGCGGCCGTCAACCCCAACGAGCGGACGCGAGGCTCATACGTGCCGGACGATTTCGTGCCGCTACAGGACAACGGCCTGGTGAGACTCGTGGACGGCGATTGCGATCTGACCGATGGGGTGAAGCTCGTGCAAACGGGCGGGCATACGGACGGGCATCAGATCGTTGTGCTCGATTCCGGCGGGCGGAAGGCGGCATTCCTGGGCGACCTCATTCCGACGGTCAGCCATCTGAAACTGCCCTACATGATGGCCTACGACCTGTACCCCATGGACCTGGTGGCCCGGAAGAAGGCCTTGATCGAGACCGCCCTGGCGGAGAACTGGTTGCTGATCTGGCAGCATGATCCTAACATCGAAATGGGACATCTCCGCCGGCAAGGGGATGACGTGCTGGTCGAAGCCGGCAGTTCGCTCGACTAGGCGCTATCGGACCACGAGCTCATCCAGACGATGCTTGGGCACGTGGTGCACGCTGTCGGCGTCTCGCCAGTAGGTGGTGGACCCATCGGGCCCGACGTCCTCGAGTTGGACGATCTCGGCGGGTCGGCCAAGGGCAATAACCAGGAGGATTTCGTATCGCGGATCGATCGCCAGCGCCTCGCGCAGGCCCTCGCGATCGATCGACCCGATCATGCACCCGCCGAGGCCCTTCTCCGTCGCCCCCAGCAGAATGCTCTGGGCTGCGATCCCGTGGTCGATGCTGCAGTAGTTGACGATCTGCGTATCGCCGAGAATGATAATGTAGGCCGACGGGCGCTCGCCCTCGGCCGGGCCGGGCCAGTCCTTCAGAGACCCAGCCCAGGCCAGTTGGGGAAAGATCAGCGCGTTTCGCGCCGCCTCACAGGAAAGGGCATACCTCAACGGCTGGGCGTTGCCCCCCGAAGCCGACAGCCTGGCAAGGTCCACCAACTCCAACAGCGTCCCGCGGTCAATCGCCTCGCCCTGGTGAAACCGGCGGAAGCTGCGGTTTTTCAGGACCAGCTCTCTAAGCATGATGGGCTCCCTCATGGCCATTGACCCTCTGCGGTCGACCAGGATCATATATCAGCAGCCAAATCCAAGGGCACAAGTATATAGCCCTGGGGTCAGCCCTTCCAGCGTCAGGGCAACGCCTTGAGTCTTGAATATGGCTCTAGAACGTGCCCGGACAACCGGGGCCACATGACAAGCTTTGCGCATTGGCGGAAAGGCCCGGAGCGAACTTGCCGGGTCGACCATTTTCTGCAAGAATGCCTTTGGCCGCCGACAGAGATCAGGTGATTTCGTTCTTGAGTCGAGCACACACGACGTGGATCGCAGAACACAACCGCTCATGGCATCTTCAAGAGTATCCAGGCCCGGACAACACGGCTTCTTCTTGCCGGAAAAGACCGTGACGGTCATTGCTTGCGTGTGCGCCGCTGCGCTGATTGGGGCCCTGGCATACCGGCCGATCACGACCGTCGATCTGGGCTACCATTTGGCCTGCGGGCAGGAGTTCCTGCGAACGGGGCGTATCGTGCAGGACGATACCTTCATCTACCCGCCCCTGGACCCGGTCACTGCCCGAGGCCATGAGCTGACTCCCGGCTCATATTTTGACCAGGAGGGCCAATATCATTCCCCCAACGTCAACTGGTTCAGCCAAGTCGTTCTGGGACTGCTGTGGCAATTGGGTGGTTGGACGGCGATGAACATCTCGCTGTGGCTGCTCGTGGCGGCCATTGCAGTCGGCCAGATGGCTCTGCTTCGCCGACTCAACGTTTCGTGGGCCTGGTTGCCGCTGGTGTGGCTGACCACGGCCATCATCGGCCACGAGCGGTTCATGCTGCGGCCGGAGTTGTTTGCTTACGTGTGTCTCCTGGTCCAGCTGTATCTGCTAGTGGGGCACGTCAGTTGGGCGGCTGTGGGAGTGTGTGTTGTCGTACAACTGCTGGCAGTGAACCTGCACAGCTTTTGGCCGATGGGCGTGGCCATCGTGTGCGCATTCGCTGCCGACGCCGCTGCCAGAGGCCTGTACATCAAGGTTGTGCAACGCCGGTCGGTGGTCAACGAGCTTCGCAGCCGTGTGGTTCGCCTGGCGGTCTGTCTCGCGCTCGTAGTGGCGGCGGGCATGCTCCATCCGGCCGGTCCGAGCAATGTAACGTTTCCGTTCCGCACCGTGGAGTTCCTCCATAGGCAGAAGATCAGCGGCGACGTGCTTCAGGAAGGCATGAACCTTCGAGAGGCATACGAGCTTCGCCCTTGGGGGTTCATCCCTGAACTGCGGCCGCCGTTCGGGGCGGGCTGGTGGCGGAATCGAACGCTGCGCGCGCTAGCGGCGCTTCTGATGGCTGCAACTGTAGGAGGGGTGTTGTTGCTGATGTACCGGCGCTGGGCGCTGGCTGCATTGCTGGCGGGATTCTCAGTCGCAGGGCTTCTGGTGTGGAGGAACATAGCTTTCAGCGCGATCTTCGGCGCGCCGCTGATCGCGAGGGGCGTCCAGGACCTCTGGCGGCGCCGGTCTCAGCGGCAGGCTGCTCACACCCAGGCGGACACGGAAACGCCACAGACCACCACCTCGGGAACACGTTTCATCCGAACGTGCGGCCTTGCCGTCGTGGCGCTGTTGTCGGTGTATTGGCTGCACAGTGTAGTGACGAACGACTTTTACGTCCGCGGGCGGCCGCAGCGGTCGTACCGATTCGGGCACGGGTACAACAAGCTGATCATCCCGATCGGGACATGCCGTTGGCTTGATGAGCATTTGCCCAGGCGCCAGCCGATTCTCACGGACCTGCCCTCCTCGTCGAGTCTGGTATTCTTCAGCGACAAGGTGACCGGCGCACCGTCCGCGACGAACGGGTGGGCGATTACGCCGCGGCGCATGGGGCAGGTAATGGCGTTGAGCCGGGGGGCGATGCCGATCGCCAAGCTCGACGAGTGGGAACTGAACGTGGCCGTGGTGCCAGCCGACGGGTACAACGCGCCACTAGCCGATGCCCTGCAGGCAAGCCCCCAGTGGGCGCTGGTGCATGTAGAGCCAAGCTACGTGGTCTTCGCTCGCCACACGAAAGCCAATGCCGCCCTCATTGCCGCGAACAAGGTCACGGGCGACAACTTCGATACACGAGCGTTCATTGAATTGTGTCGAAGCGCGGACCCTGTGGCCACCTCAGGCTTGGCTACCGGCGCCGGAATGCTCCAGAGACTCGGTCTGCGTGACCAGGCGAAGACTGTGTGGCGCGCGTGCGTAGCCGAGCCGCTCGGCCGGGAACTCCCTGAGCCCTGGGTGAACCTGGGGACTTGCCTGGCCGACCGCGGGCGGGAACGTCTCCTTACCGGCGACCGCGGCGGCATGGCGGACCTGCAAGAGGCCCGCGAGTGTTTCCGCCAAGCCCTGCGCCTGCGTCGCGGGGATCCGCACGCAAGTGAGAGACTCCAACGGGTCGAGACCGACATCGCGTGGTACAGCCGCGTCGGCGAGGCCCGGCCATGACGGCTAGCGCCATCACGAGGCCGCCACAGGGCCCGCCGACGGCCTCATGGGCCTATCGAGAAGCATCGAGCGATGGACGGTGCACCCGGAGGAACGGCTTGATTTGGACTTCGAGCCGGCCACGGCCACCTTCATCCCGTCTGGCCGCAGGCTGCCCCGGACGAAGATCCTGCGTGGGTCCAAAACTCCGACGAACCGTAGGTCGCCCTGTGCAACCAGACTGTGCCCGCGCCCGCGGCGTCGCGCACGCCGCGGAGGGCCGTCGCACGCCCGTACAGATTGTATTCATAACGGTCGGCCCAGACCCGACGCGCGGGCCCCGATGGCCCTGATCCGGTTTTCCGCAGGCCCCTGGAAGCGGCGCTCTGATATGCAGCGGTTTTCCCGTCTAATACTTACCAGGAAGATGCCCAAAGGATATCCGCCATGAAGATCCTGCTGATCCACCCACCTTGCGGGCCGCGGACCATGGGCGTGCGTTATATCGCGCGGCTTGAGCCGCTGGGGCTCGAGATGATCGGGGCGGCGGTCTCGGCTGAGCATGACGTGCGATTGGTCGACATGCTGGTCCGCCCGTCGGACCTGGTGCGAACGCTCAAGCGGTTCACGCCGGACGTGGCGGGCGTGACCTCCGAGGCCGTCCGATCGCAACAGGCGGTTGAGGCGCTCCGGACGGTCCGAAAGTACGCCCCCGATTGCCTCACGGTGGCCGGCGGCTATCACCCTACGACCTTTCCCGATGCGTTCTGCGACCCGGCGGTGGACCTGTGCGTTTTGGGCGAAGGGGTGGAGACATTCGCCGAGATCTGCGGGGCCAGGAAAGCGGGCGCGACGAGCTTCGATCACATTGCCGGGCTGATGATTCGCACATCGGGCGGCATGACGCCCACCGAGCCGCGCCCTCTGCCGACCACGCTGGACAATCAGTCGTTTCCGGATCGGTCCCTGACGGCCCGTTACCGCAAGCACTATTTCTACGTCACCGAACCTTCCGCCGCCGCCATGCGGCTGTCGTTCGGCTGCCATCATAGCTGCAGCTTCTGCACCAGCCCGCTCTACTCTCACAGCCGCTACGTGGGGCGCGATCCCGAACTCATATTCAAGGAGATCTGCAGCATCGCCGAGCCGTTCATCTACTTCGGCGACAACGGCTCGTTCCACGAGGCTGACCGGATGAGCGCCTTGGCCCACATGCTCATCGACCGGGGCGTCAAGAAACGCTACCTGAGCTACGTGCGAACAGACACCATCGTCGGCAACCCGGAGCTTTTCGAGCTTTGGGCCCGGGCGGGCATGACGTTCGCCATGATCGGACTGGAAGCTTTCGATGATGACGCTCTGGACGGTTTCAACAAGGGCACGAGCTCGTCGATCAACGAGCAGGCCGTCCGCTTCCTCGAGGAGATCGGCATGTCGATCCTGGCCGGCTTTCTCGTCGAGCCGACCGCTGGGCCGGCGGACTTCGAACGACTGGACGCCTACATCAAGGCCCATCCCTCCATTCTCCACGCGGAGCTCACGCCGCTGACGCCCTTCCCGGGCACGCGCTACCACCAGCAGCACGGCCACAACGTGATCGCCAGGGATTGGGACCTCTACGACATGCAACACTTCGTCGTCACCACCGACCTGCCGGCCAAGAAGCTCTATCGCATGATGCTCCGCAGCTACACCAAAGTCGTCCTGAGCGTGATCCGAAGAGAAAAGCTGTGGCTGCCCTTCCTGGGCATTCGCACGCGGAAGCTTCGGTTGCTTCGAGGGCTGCTGGCCAGCCGAGCGGCCCTTCGGCGCGCCCACACCCACGTGCAGCTGAACTAGCCGCCATCGGTTGTCGGTGTGAGCCGCGCGCTTCCATCGGCTTGGGCAAGTGAGGTAGAATCCCTGTCCACACGAGGAGGCGCATACATGAACAGAGTGAGTGTTAACGCCGATGCCGGCAAGGCGACGATCAGCAAGCACATCTACGGCCAGTTCGCCGAGAGCCCGGGCAGCGTGATCTACGGCGGCCTGTGGGTCGGGCCGGATTCGTCGGTCCCCAACACCCGCGGCTTTCGCAACGACGTGCTCGAGGCCCTGCGCGCGATCAAGCTGCCCAACGTCCGCTGGCCGGGCGGCGCCTACGCTGAGAACCACCACTGGCGCGACGGCATCGGCCCGCGCGACCAGCGCCCCGCCGGCGAGTACAAGCTCCAGGGCGGCTACCGTGAGTTCGACGTCGGCACGCACGAGTTCATGGATTTCTGCGAGCTGGTTGGTTGCGAGCCGTACCTGTGCTGCAACTCCATCTCCGGCTCGGCCGCCGAGGCCGTCGATTGGGTACGCTACCTGACGGCTGACGACAATTCGGAGTTGGCCAACCTTCGCCGCGCCAATGGGCGCGAGAAGCCCTGGGACGTGCGGATGTGGGCCATCGGCAACGAAGGCTGGGCCTACAGCGACATGCCCGAGCCCTACGCCAAACGCTGCCTGGAATACGCCGACGTGATGGCGGAGGCCTGCGGCGGCAACATCATGCGCGTCGCATGCGGCCCGGGCGGCATGCGATACGACTGGACCGACGTCGTTCTGCGCGAGTGCGGCCACTGCATCGAGGGAGTGGCCTTGCACCATTACACGCTTGCGGGCTTCTGGAACGACAAGGGCGACGTGATCGACTTCGACGAGGCCCGCTACGGCGTGAGCATGCGGAACACCATCTGCATCGAGGACCTCATCGACAAGCACTCGGCCATCATGGACACCTACGATCCCGACAAGCGAATCGCGCTGGTCATGGACGAGTGGGGCACGTGGTACGATTCCTGCACGCTGCCGGACGGGACGGACTATCCGCCTGGCCAGGGCACCATGCGCGACGCGATTATCGCCGCCACCATGCTCAACATGTTCAACAACCACTGCGAGCGGGTGCGCGTGTGCAACCTGGCGATGATCATCGGCGGTCTGCATCCGATCATGATCATTGACAACGATCGGATGTTCTTCACGCCGAGTTACCATGTGTTCGAGATGTTCACCCCGCACATGGAAGCGACCATGCTCCCGACGGTCACCACCGCCGACCGCTACGACCCGGCTGGGTATACGTTCCCGGGCGTCAACGCCTCGGCCTCGCGCGACGCCGACGGCAAGATACACCTGACACTGACCAACATCGACATTGCCAAGGATCGCGAGGTGCTCGTTGACTTTCGCGGCACGGCCGTCAAAGGTGCAGCCGGGCGCGTTCTGCGAGGCGAGAAGATCAACAGCTTTAACACCGTCGATCAGCCCGAAACGGTCAAGCCGGTCCCCTTCGATGACGTGAAGGTGGAAGACGGCTGGCTGAAGGTGCAGTTGCCGGCGATGTCCGTCGTCGGGCTCGAAGTTCAAGAGTGAGATCCCCGCCGGCGCGGCAGGCCGAAGGAGCAACGGATGTCAAAACAGCTCGCGAAATGGGATTCTGTCGGCATTCTGCTGACCTACTGGTGCAATGCCGCCTGCGCTCACTGCTATGAGAACAGCAGCCCTCGATGCCGCCACACGATGTCCCTCGACCAGGTCAGAGACTGCCTGCGACAACTGAGGCAGCTTGGGTGCAAGGGGGCGGCGCTTCATTTCGCCGGCGGCGAGCCCTTCTATGACTATGGGCTTCTGATCGACTCCTTCAGGGCCGCCCGTGATGAACTCTTGCTGCCGTTGGGCAAGTTGGAGACCAATGCGTTCTGGTGCACCGACGACGATCTGGTCAGGCAGCGCCTGACTGAAATCAGAGACCTGGGCCTGATCGAGCTGCTCATCAGCAGCGATGTGTTTCACCAGGAGTTTATCCCGATCGAACGGGTCCAACGGGCCGTGCGGATCGGCAGAGAGGTCCTGGGCGACCAGGGGGTGCGGGTGAGGAGCTCGGAGTTTCTCCAGAACCCCATCGATCCCACGACACTCACCAACGAGCAGAGAGACGACGCCTTTCGCTGTGCACTCATCCAACGTGAGGAGCGCATGCTCGGCCGAGCGGCCCGGGCCCTGTCGCATCTGGTCGACCGACATCCCAAGGAAGCGTTCGCCAACACCGATTGCCACCGGGAAATTCTGCTCACCCGGCATTTCCACATCGACCCATACGGCCACATCTTCCCGTGTGTTTGTGCAGGTCTCATCCTCGGCAATGTCAAGACAGCCGACCTGGCCACATTTCATGAGACCTTCAACTGCGATGAGCGCCCCGTGTCGAGAACGTTGATCGACCATGGGCCCCTGCCCTTGTTCGAGGAAGCACTCCGACACGGCCTCCAGGAAGACCCCGCCGGATATGCGTCCCAGTGCCATCTCTGCTACGAAGCCCGAACGTTCTTCCGCCGGCAGGGAATGTACCCGGACGAAATCGGCCCGGACGAAATCTACGCAGCCGACTGATGGGGGCCAAGAACGGTCGACGTAGCGTTGCTGCCACTTGACGACGCCCCGTGCGCCTTTCACCGTGGGATCGACGAGCTGTGGGTTTGTTGAAAAAGTGGCATGGGCATCCCCGGCAGGGGCCCGTTGGGCTTGCCCATGCGTCTCAGGGCCATCCCCGAACAGCAACCCGTTGGGCTTGGCCCTGAATACCGGGCCATTCTGCACGGCCGGGACGGCCGTGCGACGCATGGGCGAGATGCCCATGCCACGAACATGCGCATTTTGAAACTATCGACGTAGCGTATTACATATCTGTCATAATAGACATGGTGCGATACATATTTGTGCTGTCTATTCCAAAACTGAACGCCACGCCATTCAGCCATAACAATCTAATATAACAGAAGATAGGCAACATCTGATCGTCTGGCACGGCCGTTGCGAAGTACATTTCTCTTGTGGCGATGATGTTCACCAAGGTCTGGCGACCAGGCGGCATCTGCCGCAGATAGGCCGTGATGATGAAGACACTGAGGCTTGACAACGAACAGGCCGAGAACGCCTTTCGCGCTATTGCTGACGACTACACGGTCGTCGCCCCCAAGAGGTGCGCCGGGCGAGGACGGTTCTCGGATACCGACCTGACGACCTACGAGACGGTCGAGTCACTGGGTGAGATCGAGTTCTCGGCCAAGACCTACTTTTCCGCCAAGTCGGTTCTCTTGCCCATTCGCGAGGTCATGTTCTCGTTCAACCGGGGCGAGGCCGAGGAGGTGCGGACAAGTATGCCCCCCACCATTGTCTTCCTGCGAGCCTGCGACATTCACGCTCTGGCTGTCCTGGACGCCATGTTCCTGGAACATGGCGGTCGCGAGGACTGCTACTACGCCCGCCGAAGGGAGAACATGATCTGTTTCCTTCTGGAATGCCCGGGCCCTTTCGACGAGTGCTTCTGCGTGTCGATGGGAACCAGCAGGACGAAGGACTATGCGGTGTTCATTCGGCCGGAAGCAGAGGGATACGCCGCAGAAATCATGGACGATAGGTTTGAACGCTATTTCCCCTTCGGCGACCGGGCCCACGTAGCGCCCCGATTTTCTGAAGAGGATCCCATTCCCGTTGCCCTCCCCCGCCACGTCGAGGCGTCGCTATTCGCCGACGCATCCTGGAAGGAGTATTCGCAGCGATGCATTGCGTGCGGCCGCTGCAATACGTCCTGTCCGACCTGCACGTGCTTTACCGTCCAGGATATTCCGGCTGCTGATGATCGAGACAGCCCAACACGTCAACGGATCTGGTCATCTTGCCAAGTGAAGGATTTCTCGCTTCTGGCGGGCAACCATGACTTCCGCCTGGCCCACGGAGACAAGATGCGCTACCGGGTGCTGCACAAGATCACCGATTTCGCCAAGACGTTCGGCCTGCCCATGTGTGTGGGATGCGGACGCTGCGACATCGTGTGCCCCGAGTACATCAGCATGAGAAAGTGCATTGAGACAATCAACACGATCTGCCGCCGCGGCGCGGAGGTGGGCTGATGGAAAACATCTACACAGCCGCTGCCGCCACAGTGCTGGACATTACAGCGCACACGGACACCGAACGGTCTTTCCGGCTGGCGACGGACATCCAGGCATCGCCCGGACAGTTCGTGATGGTCTCGCTGCCCCATGCGGGTGAGGCGCCGATTGCCATCAGTGAGATTGGCGCTACCGATATCAGCATCACCGTCAGAAACGTGGGTAAGGTGACCTCGGGCCTGTTTCGGCTGAGGCCGGGGGATAGGCTGTTTGTGCGGGGCCCTTACGGCGTGGGCTTTCCATTGGACCTGTTCGAAGGTGGGCGTCTGCTTGTCATTGCAGGCGGCTCGGGCCTGGCCGCCGTCAAGCCGCTCGTGGAGCACTACCTGCAGACCAGTCGGTTGCACCGACTGAAACAGTTGGACGTCCTGGTCGGTTTCCGTTCGCCCAAGCACGTGTTGTTCAAGGACCACCTGAAGCACTGGGCCAGAGACTGCGGCGTCGTTGTGACCGTGGACACAACAGAAGATGAGACGGAATCGTGGGCCGGCGGAATCGGGTTCGTGGTCAGCTATATCAAGACGGTCGGGAACATCGGGCCGGGCACCTCTGCCGTGCTCACCGGGCCGCCCTTGATGATGGGCAACGCCGTGAAGGAACTCGTTCGTCACCAGGTCCAGGAAGACCGCATCTGGCTGTCCTTCGAAAGGCACATGAAGTGCGGCGTCGGCAAGTGCGGCCACTGCCGCATCCGAGACAAATACGTCTGCGTGGACGGGCCGGTGTTCAGTTACGTCGAGGCGCGGGAGCTGATTGACTGACACCCGCAGGACAGGAGCCGCACACATGTATCTCAACGACGTCAATGCAATGAGTATCGCCGCCAGAGAGAAGGTCGCCTATCTGGACAGGTCCAGATGCTCTTACCTCGCCTCGGCGGCCCTTGCGGGCGCCTACATAGGAATCGGGATTGTCCTGATCTTCAGCCTCGGCGCCCCGCTGGCCGCGGTCGGCTCGGCGTTCCAGCGGCTTGTGATGGGGGCGGCGTTCGGCATCGCTCTGACGCTGGTTGTCTTTGCCGGGGCCGAGCTGTTCACCGGCAACAACATGGTCATGACGTTCGGCGTCGTGGGCAAAGAAGTCTCTTTGTCCGGGCTCCTGAGAGTCTGGGCCTTCTCCTGGAGCGGCAATCTAATTGGCTCGCTGGGGCTGGCGTTTCTGGTGGCGGCCTCGGGAGCGATCGCTCATGCCGGCAGCTTCATCGAGGAGGTCGCCGCCGCCAAGATGACGATGCCGCCCATGCAGATGTTTCTGCGGGGCGTGCTGTGCAACTGGCTGGTGTGTTTGGCGCTGTGGAGCGCAAGCCGCACGGCCAGCGATGTCGCCAAGTGCGTTCTCATCTTCTGGTGCCTGTTCGCCTTCATCGCTTGCGGGTTCGAGCACAGCATCGCCAACATGACGCTGCTGGGGATGTCGCTCTTTGCGCCGCACGGAGTTGATGTGTCGTGGATGGGCTTCGGGACAAACCTGCTGTTCGTGACCTTCGGGAATATTGTGGGAGGCGCCCTGTTCGTCGGTGGGCTGTACTGGCTGGCGACCCGCAAGGAGATCCGGGAGAGTGTATGACACCAAGGCCATCATGCGGAAGGCGTTCCGTATCTCCAAGGTCCGCAATGAATCCGCCATTAGAATCAGGGTTCCCGGCGGCCATTTGGACGCCGCACATCTGAGTGTTATTCGTGAGCTGGCCGAGACGTTTGGAAATGGCACCGTTCACCTGACGACGCGACAGGGATACGAGATCCCGGGCGTCAAGCTGACCGATCTCGGCGCCATCAGCCGCCACATGGCCGAGATGATCGCCGATATCGAAGTGGCTTGCGGGGTTGTTCTGGAGAGCCCCGAGGACGGGTACCCAGCCGCCGGCACGAGAAATGTCTGCGCCTGCATTGGGAACAGAGTGTGTCGCTTTGCGAATTTCGACACGACCGCATTGGCCCGGAAAATCGAGCAGGCGATCTATCCCAACCACACCCACCTGAAAGTGGCCATCACCGGATGTCCCAACGATTGCATTAAAGCGCATCTTCACGATATCGGCATCGTGGGAACGGTCGTGCCCGAGTACGACCCGAGCCGCTGCATCGGGTGCGAGGCGTGCCTCGACAACTGCAAGAAGAAGATCACCAATGCGCTGAGCTTCGAGGACTTTGCAATAACGAGGGATGAGGACTACTGTCTGCGGTGCGGCGAATGCATTCTGAAATGCCCCACCGGAGCTTTCTCCCGAGGCAAGAAGCTGTACCGCATCCTCTTGGGCGGGCGCACGGGCAAGAGGAACCCCCGCCTGGCGCAAACGTTCGTGGAAAACGCCACGCAGGACATCGTTCTTGGCATATGTCGTAACCTCCACAGGTTCATCGCCACGTATATCGACCAGTCCAAGGCCAAGGAACATATGGGGTACATCATAGACAGGACAGGATTCGACACGTTCAAAAGCTTTGTTCTGGAGGGGTTGACGTTGGGTCCGGACGTGAAGGTCGTCCAGCCGACCAACCCGGGCTATGTCTACCCGAGACGGCCCTGACGTCCGCTTCAGGACGCTCGCTTTGAGTGTGGGCTTGCGGCGTTTTTTCGCCAGGTGCCCTTTTCCGGCTGGAAATGGTCTTCCAGGTCTGCTGTGGGACTGACGAGTTGCCCTTTGTCGTGCTGGGCGGCAAGAAACCGCCGGCGGATCGCGCGGTAGGGCTTGCCCAGCTTGCGGTGGATCCAGTGCCACCCGCTTCGGCGACGAGACACTGCATCCTCCTCGGGCCGCAGTTCGTCCGGGCTGATGCGGCGCTTGTGCTTGAACAGATGATAGATGTCCTTGCGACACATGTAGTCGAACGCCGCCCGCAGCATGGGCCGGATCGGCCAAGGCAGATCATCCCTGCGCCGAAAGGACAGTTGGTAGTCGATTAGATGAGGTCGACCGTCGGCGCCGATGAGGATGTTCGAACGCTTGTTCGAATCGCAGTAGGCCACGCCGCGAGCGTGGACGGTATTGAACAGCTCGTGAAGCGCATCGAAGAACCCCGGCGGTGGCGGCGGCTGGTGGTCCAGCGGCCGGCTGTCGATGTATTCGATCGCATAGCCCAGAGGCCCTACGCAGCCCATCCACCGCGGCACGCCGACGACGCCAGCCAGCGCGCGGTAGATCGTCCGTTCGCGCTCGCGGTTCCACCGGCCCAGCCACGCCAACGGCAAGCCGAAGAAATCGTTCTCCCGCCCGAACTTCACCACGATCTTCGCCACCTCTGCCGGATCCGTCGCCTCATAAAGGCAGGTCGCCGCGTAGAAATCGTGCTTGAAGACCCGCACAAGCCGATAGTCCCCCCCCGCCACCGTTACCGTCTCCGGCGGCGGCTGGCGCAAAGCAAACATCTGTACGTTGTGGGATCGCCGGGCCATCTGCGAGCTCTCTCAAGGACGACCCGCATGATATCCCGCGCGGTCCCGCAGGTCAACGTGACCACATCGACCGCGCAAGCCGATCATGGCTCCAGCCGCCACAACCAACGGCCGACCGCCACCAATAATACCGTTCTATCGGATGTTCAATAACTTACAATCGCCCTTTAGCGTTTCGCCGGGGGTCTTTTGGAGCGATGCGGCGGCCTGCAAATCACCGGCCACAGCCGCCGTCTCAGCGAAGGTCCGTGCGGACTGTTTTGCAGAAAATGGTGGGGTTTTTTCGCTTGACATAGACGCTCCTTGTCGCTATGGTTGAATTCGCTGGTGAGGCTGCCGGTATAGTCGCCTGTGGGGGGGATGTGCGCGGCCAGGCCGCAACCCCAAAGCGACGGAGACAACAGAACCGAGTCGCTCTATGTCAGACTCTACGAGCGGCGCCAGAAAGGAGCGTTAGTACGATGATGAAACCGAGCGCAGTACTTCTTACGCTGGTCATCGCAATTGCATCGATCGGCTGGATTTCGCCGGCCAACGCCGGAAATATATCGCAGTCGAACAACAATTCCGTTATCTGGTACGACATGTTCAGTGACCCGGCCGACCGGAGCACGATCTGGGATGGATATGTGGAAGCGCATCGCGGCGACACGGTCGTGGCTTTCATTGAAGCCAACAACAACTGGGCCGGTTGGTATTACATTAACTACTACAGGTCCGGCGTTTGGTGGGACACTGCGGTCCTTGAACGGCCGGAGAGCTACTGGGACTACTCGCAAGCTCCTCTGATCGCGGAAGACGGCGTCACCACGTATGGCACGGTAACCCAAGGTGGTGATAGTAACAATTACACTGGCACCGAAAATGCCTCCTACTACGGCGGGGCAAACTACCAAGAGGTCGAAATCCCCTTCAGTGGTGGCTATAACTACCAGATGCGAATTGTTGGCTGGAGTTTCACGGTCAAGGACGATGCCCCCTTGGGGATCACAGCCGTGGGCAGCAGGACGTACATGTGGGCCACATTCTACTATCAGTGGTTTGCTGAATATCGCGTCGAGAGCGACGATCCTTTCGCTCTGCACATCAACGTGATTGCGGATCTCCCCGGCGATTTCAACACCGATGGCTTTGTCGACGCTGATGATATCGACATGCTGTGCGATAATCTGGGTGACCCGGCCTTCGACCTGGATGACGACGGCGACGCCGACGAGGACGACATGATCTTTCTGATCGAGAACCTCGTCGAGTGGGATAACGGCGTCGACAACGGTGTCGGCACGAAGCGCGGCGACTTCAATCTCGACGGTTTCGTCGACGGCACGGACCTGGCGCTGATGAAGACCGCCTTCGGCCAGCCGCTCATGGACTATGCCGATGGCAACGCCAACTGCGACGCCTTCGTCGACGGCACGGACCTGGCGATCTTGAAGACCAGCTTCGGCTTCATCGGCTCCCCCGCAGGCGGCGTCCCCGAGCCGGCGACGCTGAGCTTGCTGGCCCTGGGCGGGATGGCGCTCTTGAGACGACGAAGCCGTTAGGCGGAGACGCTTGCTGCGGAGAAAAAGGACGTAGATCCGCCGAAGGTCGAAGATCCCCAAGGGGCGGAAAGTAGCAGCGGGCAAGCCCCAAGTAACAATGCGGGCGACGGCCTAAGTGGTCGTCGCCCGGTTTCTTGCGCCGGTGCGGACAAGCCGCACCGCCTGTCTATTTCGTCGCGGAACCGGAGCGCCGCCGGGAGCTCGGGCGGCGCGAGCGACGGTTGGAGCGGTATTGGCCCTTGCCCTTTGGCTTGGGCCTCTCGTCGCCACCCGATGCGTCGTAGCTTTCCAGGCGAATGGGCGCAGGCAGCTTGTCGCCGATGAGCTTCCGCACGCCGTTGACGTACCGGCGATCGTCCCGTGTAACGAAACTGGTCGCCAGGCCGCTGGCATCCACGCGCGCCGTTCGGCCGATGCGGTGCACGTAATCCTCGGCATTGTGCGGAAAGTCATAGTTGATCACGTGCTCGATGTTGCTGACATCCAGGCCGCGAGCGGCGATATCGGTAGCCACAAGCACGCGGTGTCGGCCGGAGCGGAAGTCCGCCAGGGCCTTGTCGCGATAGACCTGATCGAGATCGCCGTGAATGGCCGCGGCATCGACCCCTCGGCGGCTGATCCGCCGGGCCAGGCGGTCGACGCCTCGCTTGGTCCGAACGAACACGAGCACGCGTCCTTTGGTCTTGCCCAGCAGCTCCAGCAGCAGGCGGCCCTTGTCATCCTCGGCCAGTTCGAAAAGCTCCTGCCGCGCCCGATGGGCCGGGGCGACTATCCCAATCTGGATGCGAACGGGGTCGCGCATGTTCTTGCGGGCGATTCGCTCGACGTCGTCGGGCATCGTGGCGGTAAACATCATCGTCTGCCGTTTGGCCGGCAGCACCGACAGGATCATGCGAATCTGCGGGATAAAGCCCATATCGTGCATCCGGTCGGCCTCGTCCACCGTCAGGATCTCGATCTCCGACATCGATATCTTGTCGCTCTCGATGTGGTCGATCAGCCTTCCGGGCGTGGCCACCAGAACGTTGGGCCATGCTCGCAGGGCGGCATAGTCCTTCTCCATCGGCACCCCGCCGACGATCGTCGCGACGCGAACGCCGCTGGCGGCGCCAAGCTCGTTGAACATGGCTGTGATCTGGGCGGCCAGTTCGCGCGTGGGCGCCAGCACCAACGCGCCCAGGTCCGGCCGGCCGGCCAGACGCTGGATGATCGGAATAGCAAACGCCGCCGTCTTGCCCGTGCCCGTCTGCGCCAGGCCGATGACGTCTTTACCTTCCAGCGCAGGCGGAATGCATTGGGCCTGAATGGGGGTCGGCCGTTCGTAGCCGACCTCACGAATGCTCTGGTGAATGCTCTCATGGAGGGGAAAATCAGCGAACGTCACATCATTTTCTGTAGACAACTCATCACCTCGATAAAGCCCACGAAATCAAAACAACTTCGATCGCGGCGGGAGGGTTAGGAATGCAACTCCCTGTGGGGTACCGCGTCGAGCCGTTGGGAACTTCGGCGCACGACCTGTTCGTGCCGGCCGATTCCCATTGCGCCCGACGTTTTCCCGGGCGCCCCTACGGCATCTGCGTTGCCCATTCCAGCCGGAGCGGAACAGCCGCCGGCTTTGTGGACAAGACGCCAACTGCCGATCATATCTCAGGTGGAAAATACTCCCCGAATCGAGGGTCAACACCAAAGAGAGGGCAGTCGCACGATGCCTTTACAATCCAGTCCATAGATTATATCGGCTATTCGGGAAAAAGTCTAGCCAATAATCGACCTGATCCATGGCTCGCCTGCTTCCGATGCCACCCCAGGGCGCGGCCATAGACAGGCCAAGCCCTGCTGGCGACTTGGCCTGCGCAGCCCTGGTGAAAGCCGGACGCTCTAGCGAAGGCGGATCACTGTGAACGAATAGGGCCGGAACGTATACGTCACGCAGCCGTCGGCGAAGTTGTGGGGCCAATCGCTTTCTTGCGGCACGACGTTCTCCGGGTTGTCGGCGGTGTTGACGTCGTCGGGGTCGCCGGCCAGCTCCGTGACGTGGGCGGTCGGCTCGGCCGGGGTGAAACCGCTCAGGTGAATGTCCGCCTCGATCGGCTCGGCCGCAACGTTGACCACGCGCAGGACGAGTTCGTCGCCATCGTCGCTACGCATGGCGATCACGTCCAGCCCGAACAGGCCACTCTCCCCGTGCGCGTCGATCGTGCCGAACTGGCCGACGTCGGGCGTGACGTCCCGCTTGCATTGCTCGGCCAGCAGATCGAAGCGGTGCGGCTCGTCGACGGTGGCCTCGACGAGATTCGGGAAGTAACTGTCCCCCATCATCTGATGGACGTAATACGGCGGCTGAGCCCACGCCATGTGGGGGTTGAAGAAAATCAGCCCCTGGTCCCAGCCGTGGTCGTTCTGCCCGTCGGGCTGAAGGCTGTTGGCCGAGACCACCACGCGAACCAGGTCGGCCCGCCGCTCGAAGTACGCGATCGACAGCGCGTTAGCCAGCGCCCGGCGGATGCCGTGGTTGTTGGCGTTGAGTTCGAAGATCGCGAACTTCATCTTCGCGCCGGGATTGATCTCCTGAACGACCTCGAAGAACTGGGCCGTCTCCTTCAGGCCGAACACGTTCTCCGGCGTGTCCGCGGAGATGTGCACGTCGAACCATACCTCCGCATCGAACTCCATGGCCAGTTCCATGATCTGCTTGCGGATGGTCAAGCTGCTGAGGCGTTCGCCGGCCTCGATGTAGTCGGGCTTGTCGGGTGTCTCGCCGTAGTACAGGTCGCCGATGACCAGGATGATGCTCGGGTCCTTGCCCCAGATCGCCCGGGCGCCGGGCTCGAAACGACTCCAGTACAGATCCCCCACGTGCTGCTCGTTGCCGTACTCGATGATCTTCCAGTTGTACGGATCGGGATGGTCCTCTTCGATTCGCCGGCGGCCCCACTCGGTGGTTTCATCGCCATTGAGGAACTCGATCAGGTCGGCCAGGTCTTCGGGCGTCTCGTCGATGCTGATCGACGGGATATAGATGCAGTCCATCTTTTCGGCGTAGTGGGCCTTGTCGAACATGGCCCAGCCGTGGGTGAAGTATTTGTACCAACTGCCCATGTACGGCTTCCGCTCGTCGCGCGGGGGCAGCATGTCCTTCCATAGATATCCCGGGTTGTTCACAAGGCACCCGCCGCAGCGGACGACCGTGACGCCCTGGGCGGCCATCACGTCGCCGATATCCTTGCGGACGGGTAGGCCCTCGAACCTGCCCCATTCGCCCGGCTGGCAGAACACGTAACCGAACGTGATCAAGCCGGGCTTGCGAAGGCCGATAGCGAAGCGGCCCGCCTTGTCGTCGGCGCTGGGGGTGAGGGCGAACTCGATCTTCTCGAACTCGCCGCCGCCGGATGTCTGGAGCGTTGTCTCAGCGTAGGTCTTGCTGCCGTCGGCGCTCTGAAAGGCCACCACAAACTCGGTCGGCTCATCGCAGCGGACGCGGATCAGGCCTTCGTAGTCCTTGCCCTTGCGAAAGCACATGCCCCAGCGATTGAGGGCCATGTTCTCGATGCCGATCTCACCCTCGCCGGCGGTGAAGGTAATCGTCTGGCTCTGCGTGCCGTGATACGGACGATCGGTCTCCATGCCGAAGCTGCCTTCGGCCGAGCCGGTCCGAATCGGCCGCCACATACGGCTGATGCCCTCAGCCGGAACTGCCAGATCGAACGGGATCTCGCGCGTGTCCTGGTAATCGTTGAGCGTCACGTTGCGGACGCGAACGTCCTGGTTCAGCGCGAAAAACCCCACGCTGCCGGATCGAAGTTCCTCGTTGAATTCGAACTGCCTCCCGACCAACTCGCCGTTAACAAGCACCTGCAGCGACGCCCAGGCGAACCGCACCGTCACAGTGACCCATTGGCCGGTGGGCATGTCGAAGGGCGTCTCGACATATGGGTCCAGCCCGCCGCCCCGGCCGCGACCGATCCGCATCGTCTTCTCCGACGGGTTGAACCAGATCCCGTAGCAACGAAAGCTGTGAATATCAATACCGGGATCGTTGACCTTGACCATCAGCCCGGCATGACCGTCCTGGCCGGGCTCGCCTTGCAGAAAGAACATCTCGCAGCTCAGCTCGCCGTTGATGACGTCCAGGCCCTTGACGGAGATGTTGCCGCGCTCGCTGTAACGGCTGCGGGCGATCAACTCGCCGTTGTCGACATCCCACGTACCCAGAACGGCCTCCCAATGCTTGAAGACCGGCGGGGTAGCCGGCTCCTGGAAGCTCTCGCCGAAGATCATCTGACTATAGATGCCCCCGTAGACCTCGTGGTTCACATCCTCGATACACGTCCCCCGCATATACGGGCTCACGTTCTGCAACACGTTGTCGACATTGACGGTGATCTTCGCGGCATCTGACATATCGTGTCTCCTAAAATAGGGACAGACCCTATTTTTGTTTCTCTAAAAATAGGGTCTGTCCCTATTCTAGTTCTTCTCTTCGTGGTCGTCCGATCGGTAAGGGACGAAGACGTCTGCCAAGTGTTTGCTCGATCTTGGACACAAAGCTATCACTTCCCAACGGCCGGCCGCGGCTCGTCGCTAGACGCAGTTCTTTCACGTCTGGTACTCCCTGGGTCGCCCCCAACGCCTCGCTCCAATCCCCATCTGCCGGCAAACGTTCTCGCCACGCGGCCATGTTGAGCAAGCCGGACGTATCACGTCCGTCGCAGTGAGCCGCAGCACTGCTCCACCGCCACTGCCACGCCGATCGGCACAGCCCGGCGCGGATGGGATTGCGCTCAACATAAGCCATCGCTGTCCAGTAGTGCTCTTCATCCAGCGGACACGAGAAGAAGCGATCCTGCCACAGGTGCCCGCTTCGGCCGTGCAACCGATTGACGTATTGCGTATACAACTGGCTCACCCGCTTGAGAGCCTGCCCCAAGGCCTCAGCCATCGTCGGCGTCACCACCAGATGAACGTGGTTGGTCATCAGGCAGTAACTTTCCACACCCAGACCAAATTTTGTGCTCGCATTGCCCAGCAACGACAGAAACACCTGCCGATCATCGTCGACGAAAAACACATCCTGCCCATTGTTACCCCGTTGCGTCACATGATGCGGACAACCCGGGATAACCACCCGTGCGGATCGCGGCATACGTGGCTCCTGTGTCTGTAAAAATAGGGTCTGTCCCTATTTTAGAAGTCGAGCGACTTGAACTGCGGCAGGTAGCGTTTGAACTTGCGGAACATTTCTTTGGTCATCGTCTTGATCTCGCCCAGTGAGAGCTTGGCCGCCGGCAGCGGGTCATGGCAGATGGCTTGGTAGACGAGCTTGGCGTTTCCGGTGAAGTGCGCTTCGACGGCCATCATCTCCGTCCGGGCGCTTAGGTCGGTCAGGATCGCGCATTGCGGCGGCAAGGCCCCGACGTGGATCGGCGAGAGCTTGCCGCGGGTGGCCAGCACGGGCACTTCCACACAGGCACCTTCGGGCAGGTTGGTAACCAGGCCGGTGTTGGGCACGTTGCCGTTGAACTCGAACGGCGCGCCGCCCAGCCAGGCGTTGACGATCGAGGCGGCGTATTCGTGCCCGCGCACCAGCGGAACGGGCACATCCTGGGCCAGCCAATCACGCACGTACTTCTTCCAGTTCTTCTTGGCCCGCTGGTGGCCCTTGACGATGAACGCGTAGGTGCCGGGGTTCCAACTGGTCTTGCTGTAGACCTTGCGGAGCAGGTCCGGCCGTTTGCGGAACCACCAGTTGTACTCGCTGTTGTGCCCGCTCGATTCGGTCACGTAGTAGTCCAGCGCCAGGAACATCTCGCTGCGAACGGTTTCCAGTTCCCGGATGGCCTTGCTGGATTCGACGACCTTCCGCAGCTTCGGATAGAGGTCCTTCCCCTTATGCTCCAATCGCGTGAACCAGGAGGTGTGGTTGATGCCCGCACACGTGTAGACCAGTTCATCGCGCGGCACGCCACACCAGTCGGCGATCTCCATCGCCGTGCCCTGCACGCTGTGACAGAGCCCGGTGATGGCGACCTTGGAACTCCGCTGCATCGCGTGACACAGCATGGCCATGGGGTTGGTGTAGTTGAGCATCACGGCGTGGGGGCAGAGATGCTCCATGTCGGCAACGATATCGAGCATGGTCGGAATCGTCCGCAGCGCCCGGAAAATGCCCGAGACCCCGCGCGTATCGCCGACGTTGATATCGATGCCGTATTTCTTGGGGATCAGGATGTCGTACTGCCAGACGTTCACGTCCCCGCACAGAATCGTCACCATGACGGCGTCGGCATTCTTGAGCACGTCGCGGCGGTCGGTGGTGGCGGTGATGGTCGCGGGGTAGTTGTCCGAGTCGACAATCTTGCGGACCATTCTCTCGGCGAACTTCAGCCGCTCCTTGTTGATATCCACCAGGCACAGCTCGGCGTTTCGCATGCGGTCGAAGGTCAGCAGGTCGCACACCAAACTGCGCGTGAACCCCATGCTACCCGCTCCGATGAAGACGATCTTAGCTCGCTTTGCCATTCGTATTCGCTCCGTTCATGTGTGGCCAACAGCTCCGGAAACTGATCAGAGGCCCTATGCAACCAGATTGGGCGCCCGCCTTCAACTACGTTAATCCGGCCCTGATGCGAACAACGGAGGCCGGAGGCACGTCGATGCGGGCGGTGTCACCTTTGGCGCTGACGGCCTGGGGGGCTGAGAGGGTGACGGCCTCGGGGCGCTCGAAGGTGTTGTGGGCGAGGTAGTCGGCGCCGGCGAGGATGACGAGTTCGATCTCGCCCAGCTTGGCCCCGGGAACGGCCAGTTCCATCTCGATCGGCTCGGTGGGGTGGGTGTTGCAGGCGGTCACGCAGAGCACGCCGTCCTTGATCGACGCGGACGCCTCCAAGGCCTTGAGCGTGATGTCGGCGTCGGTGTCGAGATAGCACTTGCGACAATCCTCAGCCGACGCGCCGCCGTCGGAGATCGGTTCACTCTCCGTAACCAGCCGCACCGCCGTCGCGCCGCGATGCGGGCGGTAGAGATCGAATACGTGATAGGTCGGCGTCTTGATGCACCGGTCGCCGTCGGTCAGCAGCAGCGCCTGCAGGACGTTGACCACCTGAGCGATGTTGGCCATGTGGAGCTTGTCGGCGTGGCGATTGAACACGTCCAGGCTTATCGCCGCCACCAGGGCATCGCGCATGGTGTTCTGCTGATAGAGACCGCCCATCGGCTTGCCGGGCTCGACCGGGTGCCACGCCCCCCACTCATCCAGGAACAGCTTGATCCGGCGCTGGGGATCGAACTCGTCCATGATGGCCCGATGCCCGACGATGACCCCCTCGACCGCGCGGGCCTTGGCCAGCAGTTCCAGCCATTCGTCGGGGGTGTACTCGGTGGCGCTCGTGCCGGCTGTGCCGCAGTAGTAATGGGCGGCGAAGCCCTGGACGAGCTTCCGCCGATCCCAGTACGAATTGCACGCCCGCTCGAAGAACCGCCGCGTCCAGCCCCAATCGCCTCCCAGCGGCCCCGAGGCGATGGCGAACACCTCGCTGCCGGGATACTGGTAGGCATAGGTGCGATAGCGGCAGAACAGGTCGGCGTAGTACTCCGGATTCATGTTGCCCCCGCAGCCCCAGTTTTCGTTGCCGATTCCCCAGAACTTGATGTTGAAGGGCTCGTCCCGGCCGTTCGCCCGCCGCTCGTCGGCCAGCGTCGAAGCGCCGGCGAAGTTGCAGTACTCCACCCACTCCTGCAACTCCTGCGGGCTGCCGCTGCCGACGTTGGCGGCGAAATAGGGCTCGGCCCCGATCAACCGGCACAGCGCTATAAACTCGTGCGTGCCGAAGGCGTTGGGCTCGGGCGCCATGCCCCAATGGACGTTGACGCGCATGGGCCTCTGCTCGCGCGGGCCGACGCCGTCGCGCCAGTGGTACACATCCGCAAAACACCCGCCCGGCCAGCGCAGCACAGGCAACTCCAGCGGCCGAAGGGCCTCAACCACGTCGTTGCGGATGCCGCCGGTATTGGCGATGGGCGAATCCTCGCCCACCCACACGCCATCGTAGACCAACTCGCCCAGATGTTCGGCGAATTGGCCGTGGAGATAAGGGCTGATCGTGTCGATCGCCTCATCCAGCAGGACGGTTGCTTTCTGCACAGACTGCATGCGGCGGCTCCTTGGGCGTATTCGTTACGGCCGGGCGTTATCGCGGAAATACCCGCGATACTTTTCCAAAGCGCAGCAGATGGCCTCGATGTTTTCCAGCGGGACGCCGTCGTCGACTTCGGCCGACAGTTGCAGGCCGCCTTCTGGTGAGCCGAGGGCTTCGACCGCTTCGCGAACGTGGGCGTCGATCTCGGCCGGGGTGAAGAACGGGAAGCCCTGGCGATCGAGGTCGAGACAGACCTCGACCTTGCCCTTGCACTCGCGGACCAGGTTGTCCAGGCCGTTGGCGCGGATTTGCGGGTTGAGCACGTTCACGCCGCATTCGATCAGGTCGCCAATGATCTCGATAATGCATCCGTCGGTATGCAGGAACACGCTGTGGCCGCCTTCGTGACAGACGCCGAACAGCTTGGCGAAACACGGCTTGATGTACGTGCGCCACTTCGCCGGGCTGATCGGCAGACCGTGCTGGATGCCCAGGTCGTCGCCGAAGGTGATCAGCCCCGGCCCATCGCAACTGACCAGTACCAGCTCGAGCTGCCGCATGTTGTGGCCGAGCACGATGTCGATGAGCATCTGAAGCTCGGGCGGCTCTTCGGCGAAGTCGAGCATTAACTCCTCGAAGCCGCGCAGGTCCGCCAGGCGGAGGTACATCAGCCCGTGGGGCAGGCCGTCGTCGACGGTCGGCGGCTGAAGCGTTCGCACATCCTCACGCCGCGGCAGAGGGTGACCGGTGACGATGGCCTCCTGCCCGTCATGAAGGTTGCTCCACACGCACCCCCACGCGTCGACATGCTCGCCGGTGGCGTAGGTGCCCCAAGCCATGTTGTCGTAGTCCGGCTCGTCGCCTTGCTCGCCGAAAATACTCGGATGCCGCCCGACCAACTCGAACAGATCGCGGCGGTGCTTCATCCACGCCGACGGCAGAATGCCGACACCCACGCGAATATCGTCAGGCTCCGGCGAGTGGGCAGCCCCATCGTCGCTCAGGGGGGTGTCATTCGTTGCATGCATGCGGCGGTCTCCGGCATTTCGCAATGGCTGCGATTAGTCGTACAGCGCCTCCTGCGCTTTCCTGATGATGTCGCCAACGGGCAGTTGATTCGGGCAGCGCGATTCGCACAGGCCACAGTAGGTGCATTTGTCCAGGCGCAGGCCGTCTTCCCACTGCTTGGCGTTGAACGCCTCCTTGGCCTCATCCATGTGGAGGTATTTGTAGGCGTTGTAGTACGACAGCGCCGCCCCGACGGTGATCTGTTCGGGGCACGGCAGGCAATAGCCGCACGCCGTGCAGCGCGGCTCGGCGGTGTCCATCATCTCATTGACGCGTTGGAGAATCTGCTCGGCCGTCAGGTCGAACTGGCCCATGGTCTCTTCGATCCACTTGGCGTAGGCCACGTGCTCGGGGAACGTAAAGCCGATCAGCACGTGCACGCCCTCCAGCAGCATCAGGTACCGCAGGGCGAGCTCCTTCAGATCCTCGCGCGCCACCAGGAACCCGCCCGCCAGCGGGTTCATGGCGATGACCTTGATGCAGTTCTCCCGACAATAGTCCACCACACGCAGCCGAGTGGTGTTGATGACGTTCAGCGGCATCGTGACGGTCTCGAACTTGCCCGATTCGAGAAACTCGATGATCGTGTCCGGGTCGCCGTGGGTCGTCACGCCGAGATGGTCCCACTTGTCCTTGTTGGCCGCCACGCCGTCAAACCACCCGCCGGGCTTGCGGGCCTCGGCAAACTGCTCGGCCGTGTGCGTGGTCCACAGATGGTAATAGTCCACGCGGTCCAGGCCCAGGCGGGTCAGGGACTGGTCGAACATCTGGCTGACCTGATCCACACTGCGAACGCCGAAGCCGCCCTCCGGCTGAAAGTCGCCGATCTCCAACCCGCCGTTGCCGGGCGTACATTTGGTCGAGATCATCACGCGGTCTCGGTAGTCCGGATGATTGACGGCCTCGCCGACCCAGGTCTCGGAGTTTTCCTTCTCATCCTTCCGGCAATAGCAGGGAGATGTGTCGATGTAGTTGAACCCGGCATCGATCGCCGCGCGCATCGTCGCCACGGCGGATTCACGATCATCAAGACGCATGGCCCCGATGACGATCTTGCTCATGTCCATGGGATAAAGCTCCTCTGTCGCTGCATGCGGTGGGCGCCGCAGCTTGCGGGGATAGCTGCAACCACGCCGTTACTCGATCGGCCCTGAAAAACCGTGCTTGGCGAACGCCTGGCCGAGACTCCAATAGTCCCCCTCAATATAAGCTAACGGATCGAGCCGGTCGGTCAGAATATGGCCGTCGGCGTCCAGCTTGTCTTCATCCACGTGGACGGCCACCACCTCGCCGAGGAACAGATCGTGGTCGCCGACGGTCTGTCTGCCGGTCAGTTCGCACTCCACGTTGACGGGACACTCGGCGATCAGGGGCGGTTTGACGACCGCCGCCGGCAGCGGCGTGAGGCCGAAGCGGGCGAACTTGTCGACGCCGTCGCGGCCCGAGGTCGACCCGCACTGATCGACCTGCTTGGCCATGGCGGCGGTGGGCTGGTTGACAACGAACTGGCCCGTCTCGACGATCAGCCCGTGCGAGAAGGTCGCCGGGCGAATGGCGATGCCAACGATGACGGGGTTGGCGATGGAGATGTTGAACACCTCCGCCAACGTAATGATGTTGGCCCGCCCGGCGGAATCCACAGACGTAATCAGCGCGGCGGGCGACGGATAAACGGGCCTGGCGGGGGCGATCTGGATCTTCTTCATAATGGCCTAAGTGTCCGCCCCGTGGGCGAAGGTGTCAATGGCCGTGCCCGTGAACCGACCGCTTCACGGCCCGACGTAGATCGGGCTGGAGAACGCTCTGCGGTCGTCGTCGGCTACGGCCTCCAGCCGGTAATACGCCCGGCGGGGGCCGGCCTTGCGGACCCACTGCCCCTCGAACACCTTATCGCCGAGAATCCTGAACTCCTTGATCGTCTTGCCGCCCGAGACGACCCGCACCCAGGCCAGGCCGTACGCATCGGCGACGCGGAAACGCAGACGAAGCTGCCGGCCTTTAGGCGCGCGGACGCTCTCGCCCATGCGTTTGCCGTTGCACGTGAAATCCAGCAGCGGCGCCTCGCTGGCGAAACACACCCCCGCCGCCAGCGCGCGGGCGATCGATCCGGCCTCGCGCCGGGCCGCGTACACGCCCGTCCAGCAGCAGCCGAACTCCACCAGCCCGTGCGCGTCGCTGCCGGCCAGCGGCGTGACACGCTTGCCGAGCTGCAACAGCCGATCCATCAGCCGCACGCCCCATATCCCCGTGCGCGGGTACACCCGCGAGATCGACGTAAAACCGTTCATCACCTCGATGGCCGGGCGGTCGATGGCCGCCAGCTCGGCCACCGTCTCGGCGAAGTTCTCCGGCTGATCCTGGCCGCAAGACTCCGCCGGGTGGGCGACCCACACGAACGGCGCGATCCGCCGCGCCGACGCCACCGCCTCAGCCACAGTCGCACTGCCCTTGTGCAGCTTGCTCGGGCACAGCAGCCCCACGTGGAACCGCCCGCCGAAGCTCTCCTCGCCCAGCCCCGCCCGGGCCAGCCGTCCCAGCGACCGCCGCTGGGCCAGCGTCTCGTGGTCCGTACAGAACAAAAAGTCCAACCCGCTCAGGCCCGTCGCCCGCGCCACGTTCTCGGCCACCGTGCTGCACCCGTCGCTGTAGGTCGAGTGCGAATGAATGTCGACAGCCAGCACCTTTCGCCCGAACAGCTTCCGCGTAGCCGCCAGCCGCTTGCCCATTCGCTCCTTCTGCAACATGCACACGGCCAACGCCCCGTGCGTCTGCCTCCGTATCAGGTCCTGCCGTCTGTTCATGTGCTATCTCCGCGCGGCCCAGTTTGTCAGGCGCGATTTCCGCCGCTCACACCGCCAGCGTCACGTGGCCGCTGCGGGCGGATTGCTCGGCCAGCAGACACACCCGCGTCGATACGGCCGCGGCCGCCGGCGGGCCGGCCATCGGCTCGCCCAGCAGTTCGGCGACAAACTGCTCGGTGTCTCGCTGACAACTGTCGCTGTCGTCCAGCACAATCGTCTCGGCCGAGCCGTCGCGGCGGTTGTGCTCCAGCACCCTCTCCCGCCACGTCATCCGGCCGTCGACGCCGATCAGCTCGAACTGCATGAACGCCCGCTGGGCGAGCACGCCCATCGTGTAATTGACATGCGCGCTGAGGCCTCTCTCGTAGCCGAAGAACATGCTGGCGCTGATGGCCGAGATCTCGCCGCCGCCCTGCCGCTGCCACAGGCTGCCCGACACCCATGCGGGCGGGCCGAACCAGTCCACGACCTGGTCGACGAAGTGGAAGTTCGCCAACGCGAAGAACGACCCGATCATGTCTTGATTGCCGTACCACTTGGCCACCGCGGGCATGGCCAGCACGCCGCGGAGTTCCACGGGCTCGCCCAGCTCGCCCAGCCGATTGGCAACGGCCAGATGCTGTGGCTCGTGGCGGGTCGTCGCCCCCAGGTGACACACCCGCCCGGTCTGCCCGGCGACGGCCACCAGGTGATCGACCTCATCCAGCGTGATCCCCATCGGGTACTCCAGCAGCACATCCTTGCCGGCCAGCATCGCCGCCTCGGCCATCGGCGCGTGAAGATAGTTCGGCGTGCACACGCACACCGCATCCAACGACTCATCAGCCAGCATCGCCCGCCAATCGGTCGTGGTCTTATCAACACCGAACTCCGACCCCAACTCCGCCAGCGCAGCCTCATCGCGAGTGCACAGCCACTCGACCCGCACCCGCTCCATCCCGGCCAAGTGCTTCAGCCGACTCGCCCCCATCCCCCGCAAACCAATCACACCAACCGTCTTCATCAAACGCTCCTATTCTAGACCGCCGCTATCGTAACAGCGCCAGGCCGCACCGGGGAAGGGAGTGTCTGGCGGGGGGCTTGAGGCGTGGAGCTTGGCGCTTGGAACTTGGAGCTTGGAGCTTGAGACTTGGAGCTTGGAACTTGGAACTTGGAGCTTGCAACTTGGAACTTGGAACTTGAGGCCTGAGGCCTGAGGCTTGGGGCTTGAGGCTTGAGGCTTGAGGCTTGAGGCTTGAGGCTTGAGGCCTGACGTCAGGGACGCCGCCATTGAGATGAAGCCCTGAACGGGCGCGACAACGCATGCCGCCCACAGCCGCCACTGACAACATGGCCGCTATCGAGCGACGGACCCCGAAACACCTCCATCCCAAAACACACAAACACCCCAAACCCCAACCCCTCACGCCGAAGGCGCCTGCAAAGCAGCAACGCCGCCTCCTTCTGAGCAACGGAACGCGCTTGTGCCGACCAGGGACGTATCGGAGAATAGAATGGGGACGAGAGGACACCACATGGGCCCGACCATTGTCGTCGACAAATCGACCATACAGTCCCTAAGCCGCGATGCTGTCTTCGTGCTCAGTGATTTCTTCTACACAGTCATAACACCGGTTCTGGTGATTGAGATTCTGGCAGATTTGAAGAAGGATAAGGGCAATCGCAGGAAGGCCGAACAGACGGTAAGTAACTTGGCCTCCAAGGTACAGCCCATCGACGGGTTCGTGAATGTTCATTTCGAGAGCCTTTGCGTTCGGGAACTTCTGGGGACACCGGTACCAATGGATCGTCGTCCCGTTGTCAGTACTCGCCGCATTACCACAGACGACGGCACGTCAGCGGCAATGGTTGATTCACCAGAAGAGGATGCGCTCTTCCGTTGGAGTTGTGGTAGTTTCAACGAGACGGAAGAGCGTCTGGCCCTTCGATGGCGAGCATCGACGGCGGCAGTAGACTTGGAGGCACTCACAGCCAATGCTCAGCCCGCGTTACGGTCAGTCCCTAGATTCAAGTCTATAGAAGAGCTAAAAGAAGGAATTGATCAGTATATGGCCTCAGCTGGGATTCAGCTTGAGTTGCTGAGCTTCTTCCTTTCGCAACTTCCTGCCGCTCGTAGCGTGCCAGCCCTGAAGGCTTGGACCTTGCAGCGATGGCGAAGCGGCGAGTATGAGATGCTGAAGGACTTCGCCCCCTATGTTGCCCACTGCATTCGGGTCAATCTGGTCTTCTATCTTGGCCTACTGCACGGTCTGATTGGCACCCGCCGAACAAACAGAATCGACATGGAGTACTTCTACTATACGCCATTCGGCCACATCTTCTCTTCGGGCGACAATCTGCACCGTGATATTGCTCCAATACTGCTCGACGATGATCAATCCTTTATAGGACGTGACGATCTCGTTTCTGAGTTGAATTCGCTAGCCGCAATTCGAGAAGCCAAGGCAGATGCGGCAGAGAACGAGGAACCATATCCACCGGACACATCGATCGTGCGGCAACTCACCATCAAGCACCTTGGCGCGTGGATCCCTCCTGTAGGCTTACAGATGCAGGCAGGGGAAGACACGCAAGAGGCGCCCGAGGTCCCGGAGGAGATACTGAAGATTCTGGATGCAATGTCGCAAGAGAAGGATCGTCGTCCTCGTAGGCGGTGGCCGACATGACACTACCTCGATGCTGTGGTCCTCGGTAATGAAGCGTGCGTCGGTGGAGCAAGCGCCGGTGGCGTGGACGTTTTCCTTGTCAAGTACAAAGCATCTCAACCAACTGCACTAGCATTGCTGGGACCGGACGCGTTGGGTCTACTACGAAGGCAGCGGCCCTAGGCGAGCGTAGCCTTTCGCGAGCAACGAGTTGCTTGCCCCCCCCATCACAGAGAGGACCGGAATGCAGTGTCCGGAAAATCGACAACGTGAGAGAGCCGGTCGGGGTAATAGACTGTGCGGAACTCCTTCACAGAGCCCATGTGGAGTATCTCACACAGCTCCAGTTCCGAGTAGTTCAGCTCCTCCTGAAAGGCATCCAGTACTCGCCGGTACAATTTGGCCTGCTCTCTTGGGATCTCAACCGGCTCTTTCCGTCGAATACCCAACTGGCTCATTCGCATGAACAACTGCTGCTTGCGTTTCTGTGTAATTGCCTTCACGTCATGCGCACGCATGATCAGGGCCGCCATTGACACCAACCACCTCTCCTTCAGGGCCTTCAGTCTGGCGATTGTGATCTCGCCGTAAAACTCTCTTCTGATCTCATCCTTCGGCATAAGAAACGCGCTGGCGAAGGCATTGGCTTCTTTTTCCGGGTCAAACTTACCGACATCGTCCGGCTCCAGATAGTGGCGGTAGATCAGATGACCCAGTTCATGGGCCAGACTGAACCGCAACCGGTCCGCTGGCGCTTTGGGGTTGACGAAGAAGATGAAGAAAGTATCTGCCTCCACACTTACGGCATCGATCTTGTCAGTACGAAAATCGAAAGGAACGACGAAGCTACCTGCATCTTCAATGAGCCTTGTCATGGAGGATATAGGTCCGCTCGGAACGTCCCAGAAAAGCCGCAGCATTCTGCCTGCTTCCTCCGGCCCATACTGCCTCATGCTGGGCATCGTATAGGGCCACCGCGGCTCGACTTCGCGCGTTAGGTGTCCCAAGTGACGACGAATGATCTCCATGTTCGCTTCCGCACGTCGCAATGACTTGGCAGGAACTGATGTCTTCTTTCGGTAGAAAAGGCCTACTGAACGCCTGCGTTGCCCTTGATAGAAGAACGTGATTGGGTAACCTAGCACTTCCGCAATTCGAGAGAGTAGCCCCTCCGGAAGCGGGGATATCCCATTCTCATAGCGAGATATATACCGCTGCTGAACAGCAACGCTGTCCGCCAGTTGGCTCTGAGACATGCCCCGGGATTCCCTCGCCAGGACTAGTTGCGCCGAATTGACTTTTTCAGTTCTCATGCACGCTGATACTTTTGACGCTTACGGCCCCCACCTCTGATCGCCAGTTCTGTCTCGGACGCCTTGGGCGCTGCCAGGTCCACCGGCATCGAAGGTTGCACCCAATCCGCCAGGGGTATACCCCAGTGAAGTTTGGTGTCCTTTTGGCAAACGACGTATGTCTCGTCAAGGGCCCCGTCCTGCTCGGTGTAACCCAGGCAGAGAGTGTATCGGCCCATCTGCTTCGGGAGTTGCTCAAGCACATCCTCCCTAGAATCAGTAAATGGCAGGACCAGCTGATACCTCTCTACGTTGCTCGCACACCGCGCTAGCGTCGTCTGGTTGCACGTCCACGTGAGTTCGGGTGTGAGTTTGTGGAAAACGAGGTTGACCGTCGCGCCACTGCGGCCCACGATGAGCGCGCGATGACCATTGCTTTCGAGCAGGCGCACCATGTCCCCGTCCACAAACTCTCGCCGGATGGCGGCCCAAATCAGGTCACTTACCACTGACGCGCGCGACCGTGAGCCCACGCTCTCCCGGCTTCTGGCAGCCACGTCCTCGTAGTACTGGGCGTGCGCATCTCTGACGATACGATCCAACGTGGCTGCGAACGGCAGCAGGATGCTTCGTGCTTTCATCCGTGAAATCATCATATTCTCCAGTTAGGTTACAAATACACAACTTGTTTGAAAAGAGATACTAGCGACCTGATAGCTAAAAGAAAAGAGAATTTTAGACTAATGTTTTTTAAATTCTTAGACATGGCCGGCCGCTGCTCCCCCCTGCAGTTCGCGCCAGAGGCCTACGGCGCCAACGTGGTTGCGGCTTTGCCGCAAGGCGTGGGGCCCGGGCGCAATCCGCGGGATCTCTAGCTCTGGGAGCGGGTGCGGTTGATGAAGTCGGCGATGTGTTCTGTGGTGTCGATCCAGATGGCGTTGGTGGGGTCTTTGCAGTGGGTGCATAGTTGCTCGAGGGTGTCGGTCGACATGACCTGGTGGGGTTGGTCCAGGCCGACGTCGTGTATGGCCAGGACGATCCAGGCCCCTTCGTCGGCGGCTTGATGAATGATGGTCCGCAGTTGGTCGAAGCTCAGCCCGTCGCCTTCCGTGCCGGCCAGTCGGGCCAGGTCGCAGAAGGATGGATCGTTGAAGGTCTCCTCGCGAAAGCGCCGGCCGGCGATGAAGTGGCGGGCCACGATGGGGGTGTAGCTTCGACACTGCTCGCCGCGGCCGACGAACGATTGGCCGCACGGATAGGCGAACGTCCGTGGCGAGACGCCGAGGCGATCTTCGATGCCCTTTTGGGCGGCGAGTATGTCCTCCTCCATCCGCTCGAGCGAGTAGTCCTCCAGCGTCAACGTCGAGGGCCAGCAGAAGTTGCCGCTGCAGACGTGGTTGATGCTGTGGTTGCCGATCTCGTGGCCGCCGCCGACCACACGCCGCCAGTCGTCGAGCCGCTGGTCGACCCCCGTCAGCGACACGTAGAAGGTAGCCTTGACGTCATGGCGATCGAGGATGGGGATTCCATGGATCAACTGACTCTCGCGCGCGTCGTCGAAGGTCAGGGTGACAGCGGCCCGGATGCCGTCGGGCCAGGCGAAACGGCTGGGATCTCGCATGGGTTGATTCCTGTTCGGTTGGTCCTCTTGGCGGG
>DRGC01000003.1 GCA_011050235.1 Phycisphaerae bacterium
CTACTCGATCGCGTGCGCGACCGGCGAGGGGATCTGCACGCCGCGGACCTACACCCGCCTCCGCCGCTGCGCGATGATCGACAACCTCCGGATTGTGTAAGGATGCGGCGATGTTAATCGGATTGGTTGAAGGCAACGTGGTCACGACGATCAAGCACCCGTCCATGCAGGGCTGGAAGGTGCTGATCGTTCAGCCGCTGGACCCCCAGGGCCGACCCCAGGAAGACCCGCTGCTGGCGATCGACATGCTCGGCGCCGGTCACGGCACGAAGGTGCTGATCACCAACGACGGCCGAGGCGCGCGAGAGATGGTCGGCGACAAGACCTCCCCCGTGCGATGGTCGGTCGTGGGCATTATCGACGAGGCGTAACCGAACATGGCAAGCGGACAAGCCAATTCGACGTTGCGACGGGTCTTTCTGACCGCCGACGCTCTTGCCGAGCGGATCGCCGCCGCCGGGGCGGGTGTGATCGAACTGGCCGCCAACGAGGTCCTCACACCCAGCGCGCAGGATCTCGCCGACGAGCGCAACGTCGTCGTTCGCCGGTCGGTGACCGCCGCCGACGCTCCCGTGACGCAGCCGACGATCAAGCCCGACCACCAGCAGGCCGTCGAGACGCTCGCCAACCCCGCCACCCGCCCGGTCGATCGGGCCGTGACCGGGCCGGTTGGGCTGGTGATCGAGCGCCCGGACGCCGGCGTCGTCACGCTGCTGCAGGCCCTGCGGCATGACGGGCCGGGGTTTATCGACTACGGCAGGACAGGCTGTTGGATGCGGAACACCGAGGCGCTGGCGGGCGACATCCGCAGCGGCATCGTCGCCGGCGGCGTGTTGCTGATGCGTTACGCCGCCAATGCGATGACCGTGGCCGGCAAGATGCGGGCGCTTCGGCCGGTGCAGGGCACCCAGGTGGCTGCGGTGGCCGCGGCGGTGCGACACTTCGACGCCAACGTGCTCGTGCTGGAACATCGCCTCCGTACGTTTCACGAGATGCGGGCCATGATCCGCGTCTTCACCGCCGCCCGCACGGGCCCGGCCAACCGCGACGTGATGGATACGATCGCCCGACTGGAACGGGCCTGAGGATAACGCTGATGCGAATTGCGAGAGTCATCGGGAAAGTAACGCTCAACCAGGCCATGCCCGACATCGTGCCGGGCAGCTTTCTGCTGGTCCGCACGGCCGACCGCGGCACGCTGGCCGGCGTCAATGAAGGCAAGGACGAAACCCTTGTCGCCTACGACCGCCTGGGCGCAGGCGAGGGCGACCACATCGGCATGAGCGAAGGCCGCGAGGCCACCAGGCCCTTCCTGCCCCAGCAAGTGCCCTACGACTGCTACTGCAGCTGCATTATCGACACCATCAACTTCGAGCCGATTCTCGAGGTGAAACCATGATGAATGAATGGGACGTGAAACGCGAAATCTGCGAGATTGGCCGCCGCATCTATGAGCGCGGGTTCGTTGCCGCCAACGACGGCAACATCTCCGTCCGCATGCCGGGCGGCCATTATCTGTGCACGCCGACAGGCGTCTCGAAGGGCTTCCTCAAGCCCTCCGACATCGCCATCGTCGATGACTCGGGCCGGCAGATCGGCGGCGACAAGCCCCGCACCTCCGAGATATTGCTGCACCTGGAGATCTTCCACGAGGTGGAGTGGGTCAATGCCGTCGTCCATGCCCACCCGCCGCACGCGACGGCCTTCGCGGTGGCCGGCATCGACGTGCCCGGCTGCATCCTGCCCGAGGTGGAGATCTTCATCGGCCAGGTCCCGCTGGCCGATTACGACACGCCCGGCAGCAAGGACTTCGCCCAGACCATCCTGCCGCACCTGCGGAACAAGGCCAACACCATCCTGCTGGCCAACCACGGGGCCGTCGCCTGCGACAAGACGCTCGAGCAGGCGTACTTCCATCTTGAGACGCTGGACATGTACTGTCGCATCCTGCTGCTGAGCAAAGAGGTCGGCAACATCCAGCAGCTGCCGGAACAGAAGGTCCGCGAACTGCTCGACCTGAAGCAGAAGATGGGTATCGAGGACCCGCGCCTGGCCGAGGGCGATACGTGCACGCTTAGCGGCAGCGACGAGTTTCTGCGCGGCTTTTCGACCCGTGCGATCCCCCAGCACACCGCCGACGCCAACGGCCACGGCCGGGGGAGCGGCATTGCGGGCCAGCCCTCCCAGAACGGCCAGCCCCAACCCCTGCCCGCCGCGCCCGCCCAGCGGTACCCAGCCGTCGTCGCCGGCAGAGAAATCCCCGCTGCCCTCGGCTCATCCTCCACCACCGCCCAACGCCGAGCCATGAACGACGAAGTCGAACGCCTCGTCCAACTCATCACCGACCAAATCATCAGCGGCGCGGCGCGGTAGGGCTCTCAAAACGTGCGAATTCTATGGAGTCGATTGACCCATAGGCGTTGCTGGATATGGCTCCGCCCGTGTCCAGAATCCGGCTTCGCCCGGCGACCATCGCAGTAACAGTTCCCGCTGGGATTCCGTGAGTGCGGTCTGGGACAGGTCCCTCTCGAAGTCAACTTGGCATTCGGAACTCAGGAGACGGGCCCACTTGGTGGCCCCCGACGCTTCCGGAGTCCCACGAATCGCCTTGGCTATGTCCGGATCTGCCTCAAGAGCAAGGGCACACAACACCAAGGCAGCAAACAAGGCATCAGCGTCCAGGTCGAATGGGCGTTGTGTTCCGTCGTCTTCGGCATGCCGCCCGACCAAGTGTGAGATAGCGAAGGGCAAGTCATCGTCCCACTCCCACGGGGGGGGGTACTCAGCGACAGCCGCCGCGAATCCTCGCAAGTCGTCGACGAGTCTAGACGCTTGTGTGTCGTCCAGGAGGAAGGAGTAGGTGAAGACTTGGTGCGTCAACCACCATACGGGTGGCGAATAGGTGCCCTCGAAGATACTGCACGGAGCCGATTTGAAGAGAGGCCCTATGCCATGAGCCTTCACGAAATCCGCCAGACCCATTCGGCCCACTATGAGCCCTATTGAGGCAGAAGTTTGCCACTTCCTGTAAATCCTCGCCCTTCTTTCGTCACACCCATCCGTTGCACGAGAAGCGACCTCCTGCCAGGCGCGGCTGCTTACGGATCCAAACATTGGGCACTGGTCAGCGATTTCTATCGCCAACCTGGCGTCTTCGTCTTCTCCTTCCTTGATGTGATGAGCCAGCGAACCCACCAGTGCGTCAACCACATGTGTCTGGTTCTCATTGGTGGCCCGCTGGAGCGCATTAAGCAGTTCCTCTGCGTCAACGGGACTCGGTCGATTATTTTCTGTTGGCGCGACTTGGTCGCGCGAAGGCGCAAGAGACGGGCGTCCAATGTGAATCCAGCAGGCCACGCATGCGTCGACTATCTGTTGTATCACTGCCGGGCTGGGCACGATGAATTCCAGGCACCTCGCGGCGAAAGAAACGAGTATTCGGTGTTCGTCCGCACTGCCGAGAGGCCTCTCCAGTAGGGCGCGAAGCATCCTGTCCCCCGCATCTTCTACATCCCGAGACTTTATCTGGAAAGCCAGTTGTGCAGGGACATCCCATTCTCTCCTGAGAATACGGGGAAGTAGAGTTTCAACAAGTTTGTCGGCCGTCTCATTCTTGCGCGCCAGATATCGGGCTGTGAAGTACTCCAAGAAAGTGGAGTGGGTGAACTTGTAGAGGGCCTCTCCATCATCGGTAGTCCCCGCATCAGTGAATACCCACGCACGACCTTTGCAGAATTGGATGAAATCTCGAGCAGCATGTTCTGCCCTATTCTCATCATCAAAACGACGAGGGAACAGATATTCGACCGCTTTTTCCACCAATCGCGATTCAGGGACACCTTCTTGGGCCTCCGGATTTTCGTAGACCCAATGGGCAAGAAACATGACTGTCGGCCTGATATGTTCCTCGAACGGAAGCGACACATGGATCCCACGGCTCTTGTCCCAACGTTCAAAAAGCATCATAGCGCACTTCTCATAGACATCAGGTCGGTTCTTCGGGATATAGCCCTGTCCTCGATAGAGATTACACATCAGCGCGAGCATCAATGGGTTCTTTCGCAGATCGGAGACAATCTCGCTCTCTTCCATGAACCTAGTGACACTTGTTCTTAGCTCTTGATTAGGAACTTCTGTACTTGTTTCAAACCAATTCCCCACATAAGCTGTCACTTGGGAGTCGTCGAATTCCATCAGAGAGAAGACCTCGAATAGCTCAGGGTCTAGTGGTGCTTGTTCGTAGCCTACGCGACGGGAAGTGACAATCACGGGAACCGTGGGGTAGAGCCTGCAGAATGACTCGATCGCCCCCGTTATTTCACGCCGATCGCTGGTCTCCAGCAATTCATCCATGCCATCGAAAATCACAAGTGATCTGCCTTGTCGCAGCATGTAATCAAGAGCGCCTACGGGGGGGACAAGCTGATATGTGCTGGCGCTCCTCTTCTCTATGAATTGAGCAATCGAGCAGTTGTCTTTCTTTCGTTCTGTGCCATAATCTCGCAGCACCACCAGCATGGGAGTTGCCTGTCTGCCGCCAACAAGCCGTTCTTCAGGATTCGCTGCAGCATCGGAGGCGATCTTCGCCACAAGGGTGGACTTTCCGCCTCCGGGATCCCCCAGAACAACAGCCCTGTAGACCTCCGAGACGAATTCGTCATAACTCAGGGATTTGTCATCTGTTTCTGAGTCAAGCCTCGCCAGCGTAGGGGGTACGTATAGTTTCCCGATGGGCCATTTCTTGGCCGTATCGAAGTCGGGTGGTGTGATCTGTCCATACTTTGCTGTCACTTCCCTTCTGTAGCTCTCCTCGAAGGATGCAATGTCGTCGATGTCCACGGGCGCAGGCGATATCGTCGACTCTACAGCCTTCTTGATTGCGAGCAATTCATCTCGAAGCACGCGGAAGCGAAGGATCGATTGGGCTTCATGAGCTGCAAGGTTCCCTTTCTCGATCGCCGCTGCGATGGCACGCTGTGTGCTTTCATAGAAGACGCTAAAGACCTCATCCCCGAAGGCTTTCGCTTCATCTTGCTCCATGTCGATATACAGAGACAGGGCATCTGTGAATGTTGTTTGGACTCCCGCGAACGTCTCGGCGTCGCTTTGCGCTACATGCGATGAGTACAGCCGCCGCAGGAGCATGTCAGCTTCCGGCGAGGTCAAGAATCGTTCGGCAGCGGGACGAAGCTCCTTCTTCAGTCGACGTTCTGAAATGCTGCCTAGGTGTGTCGTGGCTCGCTGCAGTATCGTCATGAGAGGCGTATCGTTCTCAAGAGTCTTTCGCAGCAAGTCCTTACGTTCTCGTAGCGACTTCACGCCCTGCCACAGGTAGCCCGGAAGAACGGTAATTAGGTTTGCAGTCAGTCCGACGAGCATGGCCGATATAAGAGGGTCCATTAGCTTGTCTCCACCTGGGGATATGAGGAATTGTCCCAAGAAGAAGCATACAGTGGCTCGGCCTGATCTGTCAAGGATTGAGTGGCCTGGTCGATCGGCGGCCTTGAGCGGCTCGCGGGACGCGGAATGACCTGCGAAACTCCTTCACCAATCCACATTCCGCGGTCCGCAATATGAATGTCGCGGCCGCGGGGTTATCCTACGAAGCCCATGACCAGTGAGACGACCCATTCCGGCTCGGCGCAGATGGCGTACACGACGCTCGGGCGGACGGGGTTGCGGGTTAGTGTGTTGGGGCTGGGCGGGGGGGGGCATAGTCGGCTGGGCCTTAGCACGGGCGGGGATGAGGCCAACGCCGAGGCCGTTGTGCGGCGCGGGCTGGAATTGGGGATCAACTTTATCGATACGGCCGAGAGCTACGGCACCCAGTCCGCTATCGGGCGGGCGCTGAAGGATGTTCGGCGCGACGAGATCGTGCTGTCGACGAAAAAGTGGGCGGGCAAGGTCGGCGAGTTTCTCACCCCCCGGCAGATGGCTGAGGGCGTGGAGCAATCGCTGCGGGAGTTGGGGACCGATTACCTGGATATCTTCCACATGCACGGCCTCCAGATGGGGGAGTACGACTACGTCGTCGGCGAGATCGTCCCCGAGCTTCAGGCGATGCAGCAGGCCGGCAAGATCCGGTTTCTCGGCGTGACCGAGATGTTCAACGCCGATAGTTCCCACGAAATGCTGTCCCGCGCCGTTGGGGAGGGATGCTGGGACGTGATTATGGTCGGGCTAAACATGCTGAACCCCTCAGCCGGCCGCGATGTCCTGCCCGCTGCCGCCGAGGCGGGCGTGGGCACGCTGGTGATGTTCGCGGTTCGCAACGCCCTGAGCCGGCCGAAGCGGCTGGCGGAGGTGGTGGACCAGTTGATCGACGAGGGGAAGGTTGACGCCGCCTCGCTGGATCGGACCGATCCGCTGGGTTTCGTGCTTGTCGGCGGTGGTGCCGACGGCGGCGCGTCGTCGGTGGTGGAGGCCGCCTACCGCTATTGTCGCTGGCGCCAGGGCGTGGACGTCGTGCTGACGGGCACGGGCGATGTCGACCACCTCGCGAGCAACGTCGAGTCGATCCTCCGGCCGGCCCTGCCCGACGACATCCTGGCTCGGCTGGATGACGTGTTCGGGCAAGTCGACAGCGTCTCGGGGTCGTAAGCACACCCACCCCATCCCACGGGGTCGAGCTGATCGGCCGCGTTCTTGTTTGGCCGTTGGCCGTGCGTTAGGCTTGTCGATTCACTGATCCCCGCTGGACGGAGTGGACCTGCTCTGGTGAGTGCTCTCAGGAGAAATAACGCGACACTGACGACCGGGCCGGTCGGTTGGACGCTGTTTAAGATGGCCGGGCCGATGCTGTTCGGCTTCGTGTCGATGGTGATTTTCAACCTCGTCGACACGTACTTCGTCTCGGATCTGGGCACACGGCCGCTGGCGGCGATGACGTTCACCTTCCCGGTGATCATGGTCGTGTTCAGCGTGGCGTTCGGCATCGGCATGGGGGCGACGGCCGTCGTCTCGCGGGCGATCGGCCAGGGCGACCACCACCGCGTTCAGGAACTGGCCACCCATGCGATGATGCTGGCGGTGGTGCTGGTCGCCGTGTTCTGCGCGATCGGGCTGGCCAGCATGGGCCCGATCTTCCGCATGCTGGGGGCGGCTGAGGACCTGATCCCCCTCATCGAGCAGTACATGCGGATCTGGTTCATCGGCATGGTGTTCGTCGTCGTGCCGATCGTGGGCAACAACATCATCCGCGCGACAGGCAATACGACGATCCCGGCCATCATCATGTTCGTCGGCGCCGGCCTCAACGCGGCGCTCGATCCGCTGCTGATCTTCGGCCTATGGGGCCTGCCGCGCATGGAACTGGCGGGGGCGGCCCTGGCGACGGTGATCGCCCGGTCGGTCACGCTGGTGC
>DRGC01000004.1 GCA_011050235.1 Phycisphaerae bacterium
CAGGGACACCGTGCGGGTGAGCGTCTTGGCCTCGCCGCCGGTGGTGTGCAGCCGCACGGTCGCCCGGCGGGCCGTGTCGGAGAAATTGGCCAGTTGGAGCAGGCAGCGGTCTTGATCGTCCCCACTCGCGCGCATCGCGCTGACGATCGCCAGGTTTGCCTCCGGCCGCCCGAACCCCTGCCAGACGACCTGCCCCTCAGCCAGATCGCCGGGCGGGGCGTGATCGGTGAGCACCAGGACCTTAGCGCTGGGCCCGCCGACGGCCTGGGCCAGGGCGATCGCTTTGCGCAGATCGGCGCGGCCCGCCCCGCAGCGCCACGGCTCGAGCCGGCGGCCAAGATCGCGCGGCGACGTGACCGACTCGCCCAGCAGTTGCGGCTGATCGGATGCGAGAATGAATCGGGCGTTGAACCGTCCGCCGCCGAGCCGCTCGGCCAGCGCCTTTTCGGCGCGGGTGCGCGGCGAATCGTCTCCGCCGGCCCGCATGGAGAACGAATCGTCCAGGACGACCAGCAGCGTCTGCCGCGCCCCGCCGGCGCGGATTCGGGGCCCGCAGGCGGCCAGCACCAGCAGCGTCAGCACGGCCAGTTCCAGCAGCAACAGCCACGGCGCCTGGATTCGCTGGACGCGCCGGCCGCCCTGGCGCGGGCGGGTCAGGTCGGCCCACAGCATCAGGCTGGATACGGGGATCCGCCGCGACCGGTTGCGCAGAAAGTAGATCGCCGCCAGCGCCGGCAGACCGACCAGCCCTAGCAGCGCCCATGGCAGTGCGAAGATCACGCGCCGGCCACCTTCAGGATTTCAGCGGCGACGAGCGGCTCGAGCTGCCAGTCGGTCACGATCCGCTCGGCGACGAGCGTCACCATTCGCGCCCCCACCTGCCGGGCTGCGCGATGCCAGTTCTGCTGGTGTCGACTCAGCGCGGCGCGATAGCGCCGCCGGGCGGCGGCATCGACGAAGACCTCCAACTGCTCGCCGCTTTCGACATCGCTCAGGCGGGTGTTGCCGTGGGGCGGAGGGTCGACCTCGGCCTCGGCGAGCAGTTGCACGATGACGACGGCGGCGGCCTTTTCCGCCAGCGGCGATAGGAACGCCAGCGGGTCGCCCAGCCACAGCAGATCGCTGATGAGGATACGAACGCCCTGGGCCCGCAGCGACGGCGGCATGCGGTCCATCGCGTCGGCGGGGCTACCGGCGTAGTCCAGATCGACGTCCATCCATTCGGTGGGCGGGCCGGAGGCATTGGGCGCCTCCCGCCAGCCCTGACGCCCCAGCCAGAGGCAGTGCGTAAACCCCGCGTTGCCGGCCGCCGCCGCCAGCAGCGCGGCCAGGCCCACGGTGGCCTCGTGCTTGGCCGTCGCCTCCAGACGCATCGACAGCGAGGCATCGACCAGGATGTCGGCGTGGGGGTTGACCTCCTGGCGGTAGAGCTTGACGATCAGGCGATCGGTGCGGGCATAGGCGGCCCAGTCGATCCGGCGCATATCGTCGCCGGGCTGGTACTCGCGGTGGTCCATGAACTCCAGGCTGCTGCCGGGCCGATTGGCCAGTTGCGCCCCGGCCAGCCCGACCGGCGCGCCCGGCGGGGGCGTGAGGGCATACATCATGCCCGCGCGATGCCCGGCCAGCAGATACTGGTGTGTGGCGTTATCCATCGCTCGCAGGCCCGCGACGTTTCGCGCGGGCCGGTTTGAGAGACTTGAACTTGCCGAATTGCTCGATCATCCAGGGCAGCGACAGCACGGCGGCAACCAGCGCCCATAGCCCCGAGAATACCAGACAGACGGCCCGGGATTCTTCATCCTCGCCCATCGTCACGGGATTGGTCACCATCAGGAAGTTGTTGCCGACCGACATATCCCCGTCCCAGCCGGACCGAAGCAGAAACGTTCCCAGGATCGGCCCAACCATCCCGACGGCCACCAGCAGGAGCACGACAACCCATATAAAGATATGCTTCATGCGCCGCGCCATCAGCACCCGCCACAGCAGCAGCCCCGTCAGAGCGTAGGCAACGGCGTATTGCGCCAGCCCCAGCAGGTAGATGACCTCGTCGCGATCCCATCCATAGCGCCTCGCCGACACGGGCCCTGCCAAGTAGGCAATCAACAGCGTCAGCCCCATCAGGATCACACACCACAGAATCCCGCCGGCCGCCCCGCTATAGAACAGAAATGCGATCAGCCGCCCCAGCGGATTGCGCGGAATCGAGCGCCGCACTCTCGGCCCCCACTCCTGCCGCTCGCTGACGGCCACCATCAGCCCTCCAATAAGGATCACCACAGACCCCACGGCCCAGACGTAAATGAACTCCCAGTCCCCGATCTCATCCCACCAATATCCCGCGATGCCCAACGTGATAAACCAGGTCGCCGTGAGATAGATTCGCGTCGCCAACATGCGGTTGGACGAGTCGGGGGAAATCAGCGCCACCGACAGGCAGTGCACCAGCCCTACCGCCAGCAAAGCGAATGCTCCCGCCGTCGCCATCCCCGGCCAGAACCAGGGCTCGTCCGTGGGCAGGCCGTAGTCCATCGCGTTGACCAGAAACCCGATCAGACCGTACGCCATCGTCACCAGCGCCCCCATGCCGGCGAGGTTCATTAGGATCCGCAGCACGCCGCTGGCCCGGATGCACGACCAGAGGATGGCCAATTGCACGCCGACGAGAACGCCCACAAAGCCTACACCCAGGCACACCAGCAGCACCTGCACGTCGACGCCGCGCAGCAGGTAGGTGAACGTCATGAACGGCATGCACACGCTGTAGATCAACACGGTGAGCATCACCGCGCTGATCAGCTTGCCGCGAACGATGGCCCAGGGGCTGATGGTGGTGGTGTACATCAGGTCGCCCTGGATGTCGCGGCGCTCGTGGGTCAGCCGAATACCCGTGTACATCGGCACGAACAGCAGGCAGGCGACGATCAGGATCCCGAACAACACCGCCGTGATCTCCTGCCCCGCCGAGAGCGAAAAATCTTCCGCCAGGTCCGCTCGGCCCAGCACCGCAATGGTGACCGCCGACAGTTGGACGATCAGAAACAGGATGAGCATGCCCGAGACGAACCGGCTGCGGACGGCCTGGCGAAGCTCCTTGACGACGATCGGATTGAGCAGCCTGTCGAACCGATGGGCCGCTGCCGTCAGTACGCTCATTGCACCTCCCCTTTCGTGACGGTCATGAACAGTTCTTCCAGATCGGCCCGACGATGCGTGAACTCAACCACCGGCACGCCGCGTTTGATCAGCTCGGCCAAAACGGCCGCACAGGCATCGTCGTCGCCGTCGATCGCCGCTTCCACCGCCGATCCGTCCATGCGGGCGGCCTCGACCTGGGGCAACTCCAGCAGGTGTCGGTGCAACTCACCCAGATCGCCGAGCGTGCGGATCGTCAGCAACTGGTGCGGCATTTCGGCCGCGATGATCTCGTCGATCAAGCCGGCCCGGATGATCTTGCCCTTCTCGATGATGATCGTGCCGGTAATGATTTCCGACAGCTCGGTCAGAATGTGCGAGCTAATGAGGATCGCCTTGCCGCGCTGGGCCAAAATCGTGAGCAGCTCGCGCAGTTCGATTCGCGCGCGGGGGTCCAGCCCGGCGGCGGGCTCGTCGAGGATCAGGACGTGTGGGTCGTGGACCAGTGCGCGGGCCAAGCTGACGCGCTGCTTCATGCCCTTGGACAGGGCCTTGAGAACCTTGTCGCGGAAGTTGATCAGGCCGGTGAACTCCTCGACGTTCTCGACCACCTCTCGCCGGCCGCGGCTGTGCACGCCGTAGGCGCGAGCGAAGAAGTCCAGGTACTCGTGCACCGACACGTCGCCATGGGCGGGCAGGCTGTCGGGCATGAACCCCACCAGCTTTCGGGCCTTCTCGGGGTACTGCACGACCGAGACGCCGTCGATGAATGCATCCCCGGCCGTCGGTTCGTCCACCGTCGCCAGCACGCGCATCGTCGTGGTTTTGCCCGCCCCGTTGGGCCCGACAAAGCCGAAGATATCGCCGGAGGCGAACGTGAACGAAATGTCGTCCACGGCCTTGGTCTTGCCGAAATACTTCCGAAGCCCGTCGACCCTAATTTCCATGGTCCGCCTTTCCCGAAATGCCGTACACGATCACTTGGAATTTCGTCGCGCGGGCCCCTTTAAGAGGCGATTCGACGAACGGGCTGTCCATGAGCTCGGCCAGATACGTGCCTGGCCGCAAGAAGGCGGCGGGCTGGTTGCTCACCTGCTTAATCGACCGCGTCCAGCGTTGGCTGTACACCGTGGCCAGAGCTTTCGAGCCGTCGACTCGCTGGTCGGTGGGTTCGAGAACGGCCTTGGCGCCGGCGCGGATGGCGCCGGCGACGTGGATTCGCCCGGCCGAATCGGCCAGGCGCAGGCGCGAGATATCGGCGCCCAACCCGTTGACCACGACGATCCGACCATCATCGTCGGTCTCGATCGCCAGCCGCTCGCGACGGGTTTCGCTCTTTCGGAATCTGAAATACGCCGGCACCCGCGCCTGCACCCAGCCCGAGGCCAGATGCTGGTCGTTCGTCCAGTCGACGGTCCGGCTGCCCTGGGGCGGTCGCCAATCGTCTTGTTTCAGTTGCGGGGTCAGCTCCGTCTCATAGGAAAACCGTAGTCCGCCGGCGGGCGTCAGCGGCGAATAGAACCCCATCCAGCCGATCGAGGTGGCTCGGCGGTTGGTCTCGTCGAGCACCGTCAGCACCTGCAGGCGCCACGAGCCGCGAAGCCCTTCCGACAGGACCGAGTAGCCGAACACGACCCCGCACGTCAGCAGCGAAAACGCCGGCACGGTCCACAGCAGCCAGATGCGGCGGTTGCGCCGATGCAACACGAACATGTTGACCGGCCCGATGAGGATCACGAACACCAGCATCAGCACCAGCATCCCGCGGATGGGCACGCGGATGTTCTCGACGACGGGAAAGGCCCGATGGGCCTCCACCGGTGTGTGCATTCGACTCCACGGGCCGGACGCGCTGACGACCCGTTGGGCAAAGACTTCCCATGCGTCCACCCGCTGGCCGACCATAACCATGCAGACGCCAAAGCCCCCTTGATATACATCCAGGCGCGCATCAGGTTGGCCTGCATTAGGCTGGCCCATGGGTGTCCAGGCCTCCGACGGCTTCCACGAACCAACCACCATCAGGACCCCGCCGCACTCGGTGTACTGGACCAGGCCCTGGCGGGCGGCGGCCGACATCGCCGCCATCTCCTCGGCGGTGACGATCACACCGTCGAAACGGCTGTAGGCCAGCCAGTCGCCGCTCCAAAGGGCCGGTGGATTCTCCGAAACCGCCAGTGCAACCCCCTGCGAACTCAGCACCGATTCCAGGTTGGTGTTGCGGAACGCTCGGCTGGCTAGCGCGTGCGCCGGCGGGTTACTCCGGCCGTACCCGCGGCTGAAGGGGGTGACATCCTCGCCGTGGTCGATCGGATCGACTCGCAGCGGACGGTCCTGCGACCGCCCGTCAATCCGCACCGCCACGGACCTGCCCTCGATCGGCAGGGGCGGCTGGAACAGCGAGATGGCCGCTGTCGAATCGGCGGCCACGGTGACGGTCCTGCTAATGCCAGCCATGAACGATCCGCCGTACAGATTGGCCGGCAAGGCCAACGTGACGCGGTGTGGGCGGTCGAGCGAGTGGTTGGTGATCTCGAACCGATACGCCACGTAGCCGTGGGTGGTCCTATCGCCGACAAGCGGCAGCGACGTCACCGTCACATCCCTATAGCGCTGCTTGTCGGCCCAGACGCTCCCCGCCGACAAGACCGTCAGCAGAAGACACAGCCCAATCGCCGAACGCCCGCGGCGGCCGACAGTCCCTAGCGGTCGCCGGTGCGTCATGAGGCCGCTCCCTCGGCGATGTCCAGGTCGTCAGGCAGGTTCAGCCCCGCTTCGTCGACAGCGCCGAGCAACTCGTCGATGACGGCGAAGCTGTCGACCTGATCGAACCGGGCCTTGTAGTTCAGCAGCACGCGATGGTTCAGCACGGCCGGGGCGACGTGACGGACGTCCTCGAAGCCGACGGTCGGCCGCCCCGCCAGCAGCGCCGACGCCCGGGCCGATTCGGCGATGGCGATCGCCGCCCGCGGCGACGCGCCGTAGGAGACGTAGTTGCGGACACCCTCGGTGGCCTCGGGCGACTCGCCGTGGCTGGCCGCCACCAGGCGCGAGATGTAACGCGCCACCGGCCGGGGCAGGAACATGCGATCCATCACCGCAAACAGCGACGCCAACTGATCGGCCGACATCGACCACGTCACCGCCGGCGGCTCGCCCCGACGCCGCGTGGAAATGATTTCTTCCAGAACGGCCACCTCCGGCCCAGTGACTTTCAGCTTGAACAGGAACCGGTCGAGCTGCGCCTCGGGCAGCGGATACGTGCCTGCCAGCTCGATGGGGTTTTGCGACGCCAGCACGAAAAACGGAGCCGGCAACGGACGGGTCGTGCCCATCAGCGTGACCGACCGCTCCTGCATCGCCTCCAGCAGGGCCGACTGCGTCTTGGGCGATGCGCGGTTGATCTCGTCGGCCAGGAGGATGTTCGTGAACACCGGGCCGGACTCGAAGACCCACTCGCGGTTGCCGCCCTCGACTTGCTGCAGGATGTGCGTGCCGACAATATCGGCCGGCATGAGATCGGGTGTGAACTGCACGCGGGCGAACTGCAGGCTCAGCACGTCGCCCAGCGCCTTGATCATCGCCGTCTTGCCGACGCCCGGAACGCCCTCGAGCAGCAGGTGCCCGCGGCTGAGTATGCCGATCATGACCATCCGGTGAAGGTCCGAACAGCCCAACAACACGCGGTCCAGTTGCTCCAACGCACTGTTGGCCAGCTCGAGGGCCGGCTGGAGTTCCTGCGGCTGAAGAATCTGCGGGGCTGGGTCTGTCATGCTCATTCTCCCGGGGAGTGAATCATGTCGCCGTCAAGGGGCCTCGCCCGATCGACGCCGGCGATCGAAATATCTCTGCACGGCCGCCTTGTGGCGGGGCAGGACGACGCG
>DRGC01000005.1 GCA_011050235.1 Phycisphaerae bacterium
AGCTTGGTCTGATCGAATCGAAGGGGTTCTGCGAGTATTTCCTGGTCGTGTGGGACATTGTCCAACACGCCCGCAGTCGCGGCGCCCCGGTCGCCGGTCGGGGCAGCGGCGCGTCCAGCGTGGTCGCCTATCTGCTGGGGGTCACCAACGTCTGCCCGCTGGCCTGCGAGATTCCGTTCGAGCGGTTTCTCAACGAACGGCGCGAGGATTTCCCCGACCTGGACATCGACTTCTGCTGGCGAATCCGCGACGACGTCATCAACTACGCCATCGATCGCTGGGGTTACGACCGCGTGGCGATGGTGTGCACCCACAACACCTTCCAGCCGGCCTCGGCCCTGCGCGAGGCAGCCAAGGCGATGGGGTTTTCCGAGCGGCAGATTTCCCAGCCGGAAAAGTTCATCAATCCCCGCAATGACAAACGGGCGGCCGAGTTGATCGCGCTGTCGCATCGATTGGTGGGCCTGCCGCACAATTTCTCCGTGCATCCGGGCGGGATCGTGATGGCGCCCGGCCCTATCGACCGCATCGCGCCGATCCAGCCGGCGACCAAGGGCGTTCGGATCACCCAATACGACAAGGACGGTGTCGAGGACATCGGCCTGGTCAAGCTCGACCTGCTCGGCAACCGCAGCCTGTCGACGATTCGCGCCGCCTGCGACGTGATCGGTCAGCGAACCGGCCGCGAGATCGACCCCGAGCGCATTGCCGCCACCGACCCGGCGACGCTGGCGATGCTGCGGGCCGGCGATACGGTCGGGTGCAATCAGTTGGAATCGCCCGCCATGCGTCACCTGCTGCGGGCGATTCGGCCGACGGGGTTTTCGGATGTGATGAAGGCCCTGGCGCTGATTCGCCCGGGGGCGGCCAGCATCGGCATGAAAGACACCTTCATCCGCCGCCATCGCCGCCTCGAGCCGACGCCTTCGCTGCACCCGCAAATCGACGCCGTTTTGGCCCGAACCCACGGCGTGATGCTCTACGAAGACGACGTGATGCTGCTGGCGGCGGCGATGCTGGGCATCTCGCCGGGGCGCGGAGATCGCTTCCGAAAGGCCGTCCAGAAATGCCATAGCGACGACGAGCGGCTGGCCCTGTCGCGGGAGTTTATCGGCCGATGCGTCGACCGCGGGTTCGACCGTTCGCTCGTCGAGGACCTGTGGGTGCAGATGGCCAAGTTCAACGCCTATTCGTTCTGCCGCGCCCACGCGGCCAGCTACGCCCGCCTGGCCTGGACGGTGGCGTATCTCAAAACCCACCACCCGCTGGCGTTCTGGCTGGGGGCGCTGAACAACAATCAGAGCATGTACCACCCGCGCGTCTACGTCGAGCAGGCCAAGCGAATGGGAATCCGATTCCTCCTGCCGGATGTCAACGGCAGCGACGAGGAGTTCACCATCGATGGCGACGAGATCCGCGTGGGGATGAATTTCGTGGACGGCCTGGGACCGGCCGGCATCAAGACGATCCTCGACGCCCGCCGCCGCGGGCCGTTTGCGAGTCTCAGTGATTTCCTGCGGCGGACGTCGCTGGGCGATGGGGAAACGCGCCCGCTGATCCTATGCGGGGCGTGCGATGCGTTTGGTCGCACCCGCCCGGCGCTGATGATGCAACTGGCCCTGTGTCTGCAGGTCCACCCGACAGCGCCGCCGGGCCAGGCGTGTCTGCTGCCGGCTGAGCCCGCGCTGCCTCACGAGCCGGACGACTACACCCCCGCCCGCAAGCTCGCCGACCAGCGCCGCATCCTGGGCATCTCCGTCGGCCCCCACATGCTGGCGGCCTATCGGCGCGACCTGCAACCCGATGTGACCGTCGACAGCCGCCGCCTGTCCGGCAGCGTAGGACGGCGCGTGCGGATCGCCGGCGTGCTGGAGGCCATGCGCACGGCCGGCACGCAACGCAACGGCCAGGTGACATTCCTGACACTGGACGACGAGTTCGGCCTGTTCGAGGCGGTCGTGTTCGACGGCGACCGGCGCCGTCTCCGCATCCACGGCTACGGCCCGTACATCGTCAGCGGCCTGGTGCAGGACCAATATGGAACGCTGACAATCGCCGCCGACGCGGTATTATGCATATAGGAACCGGGAGCTGGGAACCGGGAGCCGCACGAAGAAAGGCTGATCGATGCCCCTGTCCAAGATTGGCAAGAAATTCATCGTCGGCACCAGCGGCTATTCGTTCGCCGATTGGGTTGGGCGTTTCTATCCGCCGGGGACGCGCGGGCCGGATATGCTCACCGAGTACGTCCGCCACTTCGATACCGTGGAGCTGAACTTCACCTACTATCGCATGCCCAATGTCCGGACGCTGACATCGATCGCCGACCGCACGCCGGAGACCTTCGCCTTTTGGGTCAAGGCCAACCAGGAAACCACCCACAAACACAACCGTAGCGTGGCCCCGGCGTTTATCGACGCGCTGGCGCCCCTGCGCGAGGCAGGCAAGCTCGCCGGCGTACTGATGCAGTTCCCCCAGTCGTTTCATCGCACGCTGGACAATCGCCACTACCTCGCCGCGGCGCTGGACGACTTCGCGGACCTGCCGATCGCTGTGGAGTTTCGCCATCGCTCGTGGCAAACACCGGCCACCGACGCCGGCCTGACCGACCGCAACGTCTCTCTGGTGGTCCCCGATGCGCCCGACATCGACTCGCTGTTCAGCCACGACCCCGTCGCCACAGCCGGGGCGGCCTACCTTCGCCTCCATTCCCGCGACCCGGCCAAGTGGTACGCCGGCGCCGCCGAGCGATACGACTACGCCTACAGCAACGACGAGCTCACCGACCTGCTGCGGAAATGGCAGCCCATCGCCGAACTGGCTGAGAAGGTCTTCGTGTACTTCAACAACTGTCACGCCTCCCAGGCCGCCGAGAACGCCGAGACCTTCCGCCGACTACTGGGGCAGATCGACTGACCCGCCCGCTATCGCGGCGAGACTTGAAACTCCGCCGCCGCCCGGCGATGATGCATGTCCCCATGATCGACGCCCCCGCCCAACCTGACGCCGCAGCCGTGACTCCCCGGCCCCGCCGGCGGTTCCGCGCGGTGCGGGTGATCGTCCTGCTGGGCATTCTGGTAGCCGCCATCGTCCCGCTGGTCTACGACCTGGCGGCCCCTGCGGTCGCTGGCCGGCGCATCCGCCAGCGAATCCGACAGCACTGGTCGGGGTCGATCCAGTTGGGGCGAGTGGACATCGGCTTCCCCGGCCCGGTGATCGTCCATGATGTTGTCCTGACCGACAGCGGCGGGCACGCGTGGCTCCGCGTGGGCCGAATGACGGCGACGCTGGCCGACTGGCCGGGGATATCCCCTCGGGTCACGGCCCTGAACTGCCAAGACACCGAGGTGACCGTCCATGTCGATCGCGCCCTGCCGTTGCACGATCAGGTGGGCCTGCTCCACGAGATCACAGACCTGCAGATGATCTCGGCCGACAATGTGACCGTCTCGATAGCGGCCAACGATCGGCAACTGCGAACGCTCAACGGGCAACCCCTAACGATCCCCGGCCTGAGCGCCGTCTTGGAGCGTGTCCCTGCGGCCCCGGGCGACCGGTGGAGAGTTGAGATCCACCGGCCCAACGGCCCCGATGCCGCCAAGCTCAAGGGCGAGCTGAATCGCATCGGCGCCCTAAGCTCGGCGGATCTCTTTGTCTTCCGCGGCCGGATGGACGCGTTCGACGGAACGACCACCATAACCGTCAGCGTGCGGCTGCCTCTTGAGGCCGACGCCTCGCTGAGCGCACAGGGCAGTCTCTTCGCCGAGAACATCGATCTGCAGAAGCTCTCCCAGTCGCTGAAAACGGACGAGAGTTTCCACGGGCGGCTGGTCGAGGGGCGGCTCGACGTTCAGGCGCCGGCTCTGACACTCGACAAGGTCCACGCACAGGGGTTGGTGCTGCTGGAAGACGTCCCCATTCGCCGGACGACGCTCCTGCAGAAAATCGGCGAGGCGACCAGCCCGGGCCGCCCTCCGAAGCTGGCCGATTCGGACGTCGCGGCCGTCTTCACCGTCGACGGGGCGATGCTGACGTTTCACAGCGCACGGCTGGGCGACCCGATAATGGCCATCGACGTCGAGCGCGGCTCGACGGTGGACCTGATCAGCGGCGAGTTGGACATGACGGTCCGGACGGCCGTGCTGTCGGATCTGCGCGGGGCGCTGCGACTGATGCCGATGGTCCATCTGATGGTCGGATTGACCGAGGCCCTCAGCGGGCTGGACGTCTCGGGCACGTGGGCCGAACCGATCATCACACCGGCCCCGCCGCTGCTGGCGGGCAACGGCGGACCGGACTTCCTCAGGCGAATGGCCGAGACGCAGGGGCAGTTCGGCCGATGGATGCTGACCCCGATGGAGAAGACCTTCTACGCCCTGAGGCGACAGCACCAGACCCAGCCGGCCGCAACGTCACCGGCCAGCGGGCCGCGGCCCTAGTGCCGGCATGACGTGGCGTCGGTTGGCGGATTTCCTAATCCGCCAACTCCTCCTCAGCACGGAAACGCGGCGTCCCTGAGGGACGCCGCGCAATACACATGAATGCCTTGCTGATACTTATCATCGCGGCGCTGGGATCGGCCCTGCTGACGGGCGGCTGCGAAGCGCCCGCCAGAAATCCCGCGCTGATCGACGCGACGCTCAAACCCATCACGCCACCAACGCAAGCCGACATCCGCACCGCCATTCAGCGAGGCATCGCGTTCCTGATCGATCGCCAGAAGGACGACGGGTCGTGGGGCAAGATGGACTGGCGCATCCGCAACATCGGGCCGCGGAGCCTGGGCGACTTTGAGGCATTCAAGACCGCCACCACCAGCCTGTGCATCCGCGCGATGATCGAGGCCGACATCCAGACCCCCCAGGCCCAGGCCGCCCTCGCCCGGGCCGAGGCGTGGCTGCTGGCCAAGCTCCCCACCTACCGGCGATGGGACGAAAAGGCCCTCTTCAACACTTGGGGCCACGCCTACGCGATCGAGACACTGGCCGTCATGCTGCGCGATCGGCCCAACAGCGACGAGCGGCGGCAGGAGATTCGCCGGCTGATCGCCGACCAGGTGCGGCTGCTGTCGATCGGCCAATCGGTCTACGGCGGGTGGGGGTATTACAACTGGCGCCCCTACCTCAGCCCGCCCATCAACAATGGGACGAGCTTCCTGACGGCCACGGCCATGCTCGCCTTGCATGCCGCAAGCGAGGCCGGCATCGACGTGCCCGAAAGCACGGTCCAGCGCGCGATGACGGCCCTTCGGTGGGGGCGGTTCCCCAACAGCGCGTTCTCGTACAACATTCGCTCGATCCCGCGCCCGGAGGTGCGCAGCAGTTGGCCCCCGGGCGCGATGGCCCGGTCGCAGGCGGGCAACCTGGCCATGCACGTGTACGGCGACCCGATCGCCACGCCGGAGGTGATCAAGGCCTGGATGACGCGTCTGCTCGTGCAGAACACGTGGCTGTCCAAGGCCCTCAAGGAGACGAGCCCGCATTCGTCGCAGTACGTCGTGGCGGGGTATTACTACTACTACGGCCACTACTACGCCGCCCGCGCCATCGTCCACCTGCCCGAGGCCGACCGGGCCGACTACCGCGACCACCTGGCCAAGATTCTGCTCAGCCGCCAGGACAAGGACGGGTGCTGGTGGGACTTCGTGCTGTTCGATTACCACAAGGAGTACGGCACGGCGATGGCGGTGCTGAGCCTGCAGCGCTGTCTGCAGCCGGCCGGCGCCGACGACGCGGGCGGATGATGCGATCGGGGGCGCCGACGGCGCGGCGGGGCCGGGATTGACCTAACCTGCGGGAGCGGCTATACATGTCCTTTCCGCCGCCTTGGAGAGGGCGGGCTGCATCGACTCGGTGTGTTCGAGGCGCCGACGCTGTGAATATCTTGTTCCCCAATTTGGTGAAGTCCCTGATCGTGATCGTCGCGGTCTGCGGGACCGTGCTGGCCGTTGGCTGCGAGCCGGCCGCGCACAATTTGGCCGAGATCGGCCCTGCGCCAAGACCCATCACGCCCCCCACCCAGGCCGAGATCCGCCAGGCGATCGACCGGGGTGTGGCGTTCCTGGTGAGCCATCAGCAGCCGCCGGGCCATTGGGGGACCATCGGGTTCGTCCAGAACATCGGCCTGCCCAGCCAGCGCGACACCGAATCGTTCAAGATGGCCACCACCGCTCTGTGCGTTAAGGCCCTCATCGAGACCCGCAGCGAATCCCCCGAGGCCATCGCCGCTTTGGCCCGCGGCGAGCAGTGGCTGCTGACCAACGTCCCGCGTTTCAAGCGCCAGGACCTGAAATCGCTATTCAACAATTGGGGACACCTCTACGCGATCGAAGCGATGGTGGCGATGCTGAACCATCGCCCGATGACGGATGAGCGCCGCACCGAGCTGCGACGGCTGGTCGATCAGCAGATCCGCCTGCTGGCGGCCGGGCGTACGCTCCGCGGCGGGTGGGGTTACTACACATTCCCCCCGCACACCCGCCCGTCCGGCAACTGGGCCACCAGCTTCCTGACCTCGGCGGCCATGATCGCCTATCACGACGCCGAACAAGCCGGGTTCGATATCCCGCGAGCCGCTTCCGCCACCGGCCTGATGGCGCTGCGATGGGCCAGGTTCCCCAACGGGGCCTTTGGTTACACCATCTACACGATCGCAACGCCCGGCAGCCTTAGCAACTATCCGCAGGGAGCGGTCGCCCGATCGCAGGCGGGCAACCTGGCCCTTTATCTATACGGCGACAAGCGGACCACGCCCGAGGTGATCAAGAACTGGCTGAATCGGCTGATCATCTACGACCGCTGGCTGGCCGTCCCGCTGAAGAAGCTCAAGACCCATCACTACCGCCTGTTCGCCATCGCCGGCTATTACTACTACTACGCCTACTACTACGCCGCCCGGGCCATCGAGCAACTCGACCCCGCCGACCGGCCCCAGTTCCAGAACCACCTCGCCGAGATCCTGATCCGCCGCCAGGACAAGGACGGCAGCTGGTGGGATTTCGTCCTGTTCGGTTATCAGAAGGGCTACGGCACGGCCATGGGCCTGATGGCCCTGCAACGCTGCCTCCAACCCCCCGCCGACCAGGTCGCCCCGTAAGCGACGCCGGGGAATTGGCGCAGCAGTAGAGCCGCCCTACCCCCCCAGCGCGGCGGCTTTCCGCCTGCCGTCAGGTAGGCTCGAAAATAGCCCAGCGATTCATCGCTGGGTTTCCGGCGACCGACCATCGGACTCGTCCCGCAGGGACGATTGAAGTCGACGCCAGGCATTCAACCGTCCCTGACGGGACGGGTCTTTCGTGTGGGGCTCTTTGTCTCCCCCCGCACTGGAAGTACGGGGCTATGATCGCGCGTCCCTGGCGGGACGCCTGTCCCCTCATCCCCGGCCCTTGCTTCTGCGCGGCGTCCCGAAGTACATCGGGACGCCGCGTAAGGGGAAGTTGATCATGCTATCGCAACTGGCGCGGTAACCCAAGAACGCGGTGGTTCAGGTCGAAGATCCGCCGGGGCGGAAGATCCACCGCGCTGACATGCACGCGGAATGCAAGGACGCGGCAACTGGCGCGCGTGCAAGTCCGCCGCGGTGGACACGCCCTACGGCTACGGCCGATATTTGCTGATCAGTGCGGCTAGGTGTTCCCAGGTGGTGGCGGGGATGGTGTCGCGATCGGTCCAGATGCCCAGTTCCATCGCAGTGTGAGCGGGTGAGGGGGTATCGGCGATTTCGTCGAAGCGTTCGAGGGCGGCCTTGATGAGGGTCAGGGCGTTGGCGGTCGCGTCGGTGAGGTTGTCGATGATCTCCTTGAGCAGCTCGTGCTTGCCCAGGTCCAGCGGGTGCGGGCGCCAGCAGTCGTAATCGCTCGGCAGGCAGACCAGGGCGTAGGCGATCTCGGCCTCGCGGGCGAGCTTGGCCTCGGGCATGGCCGTCATGCCGATCAGATCGCCGCCCCAGCCGCGGTGCATCTCGCTCTCGGCCCGGGTGGAAAAGGCCGGCCCTTCCATACACACATACGTGCCGCTGTCGTGGACGGTTGTTGGGACCGCATCGGCGCAGGCCAGCAGGTGCTGGCGAAGGACCGGGCAAAACGGCGAGGCCATCTCCACGTGGGCGGCGAAGAACTCCTCGTAGAACGTCCCCACGCGGCGATACGTCTTGTCGATGATCTGATCGGGAATGACCAGATGCTTGGGCTGGATCTCGTGGCGCAGCGACCCGACGGCGCCCGAGGCGATCACGTGCGTGCAGCCCAGGGCCTTGAGGGCGTACATGTTCGCCCGGTAGTTGATGGCCGAGGGGCCCAGACGGTGCCCGGGGCCGTGGCGACTCAGCAGGGCCACGGGCATGCCGTGCCACTGGGTCTCGATGATGACGTCGGAAGGCTTGCCGAAGGGCGTGTCGATATCCTGCGGCTGGCCGCCGCCCTCGCCCAGCAGCGCCGCACCCAGCCCGCTGCCGCCGATGATGCCCACTTTGACCTTGGCCATGTCGATTGATTTCCTTTGTGCTCGAGTCGCGTTGGCCGGTTGGCCCGGCCCCGAGAGGTTATTCGATTTCATCTCTCGGCTGCAATAGCTTGCGCAAGGCGGCATCCAGGCTGCGAAGCGGCACGGTGCGGGTAACGGGCTTGGCCAGCGTGCCGGTGATCTGGATCTCCACCAGCTCGCGGACGACATTCTCCACGAACTCGTCGAGGTGTCCCAGGCGCGGCATCTTGCCGGGCGGGCCGGTGAGGAACGTAAACTCGATCTCCTCGGTCTCGGTGTTCATCGTGCCCGACCCGAGCATCGACATCGTCCGTCCGGTCAGGTGGATCTCATCGAACACCAACGTGTGGCCCGTCATGTGGTAGCTCATCGTGCCTTCATTAAAGGCGGCCTCCCCCGGCAGCGACAGGAACACCACGTGCATCATGCCCAGCAGCACCGGCATCTTGTACAGCTTGGCGCGGGAGATCTGGATGACGCCCGAGGCCTTCCGCGTTTCGGGCTTGTCGGCGACCGTAACCAGTTGCATCGTGCCGGTCAGCTGTCCGGTCGCATCGGTTCGCAACTCGGCGTCTTCGATGCCGGCGTTGAACAGCTCGTTGAGGTCCACGTTCTCCACCGACAGGTTGATCCCATATTGCAGCGGGTCGGTCAGTCGGATTTCGACAAAACCCGCGGCCCGTCCCCCGTGGCAGCGGCCCAGCAGGTCGCGCACGTGCAGGACCGAACTGGCGGGGCTCTTGACGAGTTGTCCGCGCACATCGGTCAGTTCGCGCTTGCCGATCTGGACGCGATCCAACGCCACCTGCGCCCGGACGGCCAACCCCTCCGGCAACTGCGCCGCCAGGCCCCGGACCTTTCCGGACAGCACCTTCCGGCCCAGGCCCAGGTCCACCAGCGCCGAATCAATCGCCACCGACCCGTCCACGCGCCACGTCACCCGATGCGCCGGCCGGGTGGTTGGCTCGTCGGATTCGGCGGCCCCGTCGGTCCGGCCGGCGGCCTCAGCAACGCGGATGTACTGCAACTGCGAGAGATTCAGGGCGCACGTGCCCCCCGGCCGGAACCGCCCCGCCAACGGCGCCAGCCCGGCGGGCACGGCGGCCAGCAGCTCCTGATCGATCGCCATATCGCGCACCTGCAGCCGTAGATCGGCCTGCTCGCCCTTGGCGTCCATCAGCACGGTCCCGCTGATAATCCCCTGCATCTCATTCTTACGGAGCAGAATCCCGTGCAGTTCTACGCGCCCGGGCGTGACAATGGCCTTGCCCCCGACGGCATGGGTCAAGTACGGAAAGCCCACGTATCGAAGCGCCAGATCCATCGGGCGAATAACGACGCGGTAGTCGAGATCGCCGGGAGCCTGCTCGGGCATGTTCTGGCGAAACGACACACGGATGGCGGCGCGCCCGTTGGGCTCGAATTGCTCGTAGACCTTGCGCATCGCCGACGAGCCCACCGTCGCCAGGGCCTTGTCCAGATAGACACTGGAGGCGTCCACCTCCATGTCGATGCCCAGGCGATCCCCCAGGAACACCTGCCCGGCGAAATGCACCGGTGTCCGATCGTAGATGCCCTGCAGCGACTTCATCACCACGCGCTCAGGCGAGATCGCGACCTCGCCGGCTGCACTGGTGATCGGAAGCGGCAACAGTTTCAGCCGGAATGCGACGTCGTCCACCGTCGCATCGACGTCATAGGTCAGCCGCTCGCCCTTCTGGCGGATCACGCGGGCCCGGACCTCCGGCGCAATGCCCTCCAGCGACAGCTGCTCCAACCTCGTGCGCTGCTTGTCGCCCAGCGCGGCGAAAAGGGTCTTGTCCAGCGGCACATTGACCGCCTCGATCGTCAGGTCGACCTGCACGGGCGGGTCCCTCAGATCGATAACATCCCCATAAATGATGCACCGCATGGGTCCGGCGCGGCCCCGAATCGGCTCGCCGCGATCGATATGCACGCGCCCCTGGCCGATCTCCACACGCCCGAACACGTTGAAGACGCGGTAGGGGAAATCGTCATACATCACCGAGCAGTGGCCGTCCAGCAGCAGGACCACGTCGGTGCGGTGCTTGACCTGGACCGTCTCGGCGCCGGGCTGGAGTTCGGCCGTGCGCTGCGTCCGCACCAGCATCGACGCACGCCCCTGGGGAGACAGGTCCTCCCACACCGACGCATACGACGTCGGCAGCGCGCTGTAGACCCCCTCGTCCAGCGCGATATTCTCGGCCCGGACGGCGATGTCATAGGTCCACGTCCCCTCCCTGCGGAGCACCTTCCCATCAATATGTACGCGTCCCTGGCCGCGACGGCCGACCAGCGACAGCCGCTCCACCCCTCGCGAGGTGAACTCGATCGCCCCCTGCACGTTCGTCACGCGACAGGGGAACTCGTCATACGTCACAGCCAGGTCCGTCGGACGCAAGGTCCCCTGGTAGGCGATCTCCCCCCCCTGCTCCTCTCGGGCGAAGCCCACCTGCAGATCCATCGTGCCGTCCGGCTGAAACTGCTCCACGATGTTGTCGAATATCTCCCCCAGCCGCCCGGTCGCGTGGGCCAGTTCGGACGCCGGGAACCCATGGATCGCCAGGTCCGCCTTGAATGGCTGATCGGCGCTCATGCCTTCATACATCACGGACAGCTCGAACCGCGCGTCGCCGGCTTCGCCGATCCGCCCGGATACATCGCGCAGTTCAATCCGCTCCGGCGATCCGTCCTGTTGGCGATAAAACACCAATTGTCCGGACACCTGATGCACCCTCAGCCCGCCCTCGGCGGGCGGGAATCGCAGCGAGACGTTCACCAAGTCCAGTTCGATCGGATCGGTTGCGCCGGGATCGATCGCGCCGGTCAACCGAAGGTCGCCTTCGACCTGATAGCGCGCGACCCATTTCTCATACTGATTGGACAGCGCGGCGACCACCGACGGAATCGACCCGGACAAGTACCGCCATTCCAGCGTGCCCTTCTCCAGGTCCAGATCGCCCACCCCGGTGATGCCTTTCCTGCCTCCCTCGCCGGCCTGCTGCTCGACGGCCAGCACGTACGCGTTGCCACGGGGCGTCAACGATGCGTTCCAGACCTGCGGGAACGGTGAGACAGACAGATCGTTGATTTTCTCGTCCACCCGAAGCGAGGCGCGTCGCACGATGATCTGCGGCAACCTCACACCCGGCGGCAGTTTCGCATCGCCCCGGGCCTGGCGCAACAAGCCCAGAATACTTATCTTCCCCGTCGCGCTGTCTCGCTCGACGGACAACTCCGGATCGTCGAACTGGACCTCCGTCGGGCGGATCCTTCCCGTCAGCGCGGCCCACGGGTTATGGCGCAGCACCACCACCGGCGCACGGAAGAACGGTGGGTCGCCGCTGTCGGGAACGTAGGCGCAGACGTCATACAGCTCGATCCCGCCGAAGAAGCTGAAGTGGGCGTCGCCGACGGTCACGTGGGCGTTGGTCAGCGAGCGCAGGTACCATTTGGCGTGCCGCCGGACCCGCTTGTCCGTCGTCATCGCCCAGTAGCCGTACACCATGGCGACCAGCGTCACCAGAGCAATCAGGGTTACCCCCCGCCGGCGAGGCGACACATAGCGCCACATTCGCCTGCGCTTGCGCGGCAGACGACTGGTCACCCGCCGGGCCAGCCGGCGGGCCCACAGCCCGTATCTCAGGAAAACGGACATGATGGCATTATAGCCGCGCACGATCCCAACGCCTCACTTCCCTGGCTGGGCCTGTGACGACGAGGCCCGTTTTCGCCGTTTCGGCGCGCGAAGTTTAAGGATATCGACGGCCGTCTCGATCGCTTCGGCGATCTCCGCCGCCGTCAGGGACTCGCGCCACGGCACGATGACGCCGCGACGGTCGGCGCTGGAAAACAGATACCGCCCGACCAACCCGATCCGCCACGCACCCGCCTCGTCGGACGTCGACGCCGGCCCAACGAAGGCCGACATCCGCCTCCCCACATCGGCCAGCGCATCGTCAACGAGCGGGTACGCCAACTCCGGACCGGCCAAGATCGCCGCGCCGTTGACGAAGAACGTCTTGGCCGTGCGCGCATTGGGGCCGCGCTGAATCAACAGATACCGAAACGCCTCGGCCGGGGCCGCAAACATGTACTCCGACCGATCGAACGCCTCCAGACGATGCAGTTTCGTCTTCAACGAAGCGGCCTTTTCGAACGCCAGGTCCTCCGAGGCCGTCGACATCCGGCGCTGCAGGTTGTCCCGGAACTCTCGCCGGCTGCCGGCCGCAAAATCCGCCGCCCGCCGCACGACCTGCCGATAGGCGTCCATCGAAATTGTCCCGTCGCACGGGGACAGGCATCGGCCCATCTGCCCGTAACTGCACGGCGGGCCGGCGGGCGAGGTGCGAAGGCACTTGATATCGCGACACAGATCGAAGGCATCCTGGAGACCTTGGATGAACTGCTCAGCCCATCGGCCCGACGGGAAGGGCCCGACATATCGGCCGGGGGCGGCTTGGACATCGCGACTGCGGACAAAATGCGGAAACGCCTCGTCGCAGTTCACGTGCACGAACCACGGGCGTTTCCACGCCAGCATCGTCGCGTACCGCTTCGGCCAGACGGCGCGGGCCAGTTCCAGATACGCCCAGTCCGTCTCGAAGTGGCTGTGCGTCAGCGTCCACAGCACCGTCCGGGTGATGTGTCTCAGGTCCGCCTGACGTCGGGGCTGGTCGGTGTCATTGTCGGCCAGGCGCGTGCGCAGGCGGGCGCGGAGATCGCCGGCCGTGATCATCGTGATGGGCCTGTCGGTCGCGTCGGCCAGCAACAGCACGCCGCGCTTGGCGGGGATGTGGCCGAACGCCTCGTCGGCCAGAGGCGGCGTTACCTCCCATCGGTCGTCGAACATGGAGGTCCACTCAGCCATGGTATCGGCCCCACTCGGGGGCAGGGGCAGCCTGCCCGACGCCGCCGGTCCTACATCCACATGCCGGTGATTCGGCCTTCGTAGACCATCTTGCCGTCCACGTAGGCCTGCGTCTCAGCGACGCATCGTCGAGGCCGAAGGTCGATCAGGTAGCCGACCATGATAAGCCGATCGCCGGGCACGACCGACCCGCGAAACTTGACCTTGTCCACGCCGGCAAAGCCCAGGAACCCCGCCTGGGGCATCACCGACTGGGCGTAGTAGCTGACGAGTTGGGCGGCAGTTTCGATCATCAACACGCCGGGCATGAGAGGCCGGCCCGGGATATGGCCCCGCACCCAGAACTCGTCGTCATGCACGTCGCGATACCCGACGATGATCTTCTCTTTGGGCCTGCACAAGAAAATACCGTCCAGCAGCATGAACTCATGCCGGTGAGGATTGATCTGCTCGATCTCCTCCTTGGAGATCACCACCGTGTTCTGATCAATCGTCGAAACGTCGTAGAGCGCCTTGCGGGCCATCAAGTTCCTTCCGTCGAAACGCCGGCATTCAATTCATACAAGAATTGGTTTTGGGGAGCGGCCACGATAGCAGAGCCGAAATGCCCGGTCAACGACAAAACCAACAGCCGCAGGGCTTTGCTTTTGCCCCGCCTGCGGGTATCTTGGTGCGTCGAGCCGTCCACAGCGGCGAGGGGACACAAGATATGATCAACGGGATGATGCATCACGACGAGATTAGCGGATCCGTCGCTGCTTCAGCCCAACGGGCTGACATGAATCAGCCTGGGGCGAAGCCCCAGGATATGGGCATTACCGACAGGGAAGCCCCAGCGGGGCGAAATGAACTGTTCGCGATGGGTCATCGATCGATCATTGTCGCTCTTTCAGAGCTTCTGAAGCTTGGCCTGACGCAATCCTAGGGCTCCGCCCTAGGCTAGCACATATGAGGCCGTTGGCCTCCCAAAGAAGCTGCGCCGAGGACTCAAGCCCTTAACTTAGGGCCATTGTATTGTGTCCCCGGATACCTCGGATACCTGTGAGTAAGGCCATGGCAGGAAGAAAAGGAATCGTGTTGCGGGTGACCCAGCCTCTGGCGCCGCTGCACGTGTTGCCGGCGCTTGGGCTGACTGCGCTAGCATGCTTGCTCGTCGGACCCGAGGTCTTTCCAATGGAGGGACAGTGGGAGCCTGGCCGATGGGCGTTCGCCGGCGTGCTCTTTGGCATGTCCGTGTGGGCGTGCATGGGCTATCTGGGCATGGGGTGGCTCATTAACCGTCGTATCCCTGTTTGGTGGCCCAAGCACCCCCTCAACCAGATGGGAATATGGATAGTCCAGCACCATGGCAGTGCGTTGTCTGCGTGGGCGTTCTTCTGTCGTTGTTCCATCCTGGCAGGTATGGAGGCCGTGGCGATTGTCATGATCCTGGCGTCCCTACTGAAGTTCGAGGTGACAGAGCGTGTTTCGGTGGTGATCGGAATCACGGCCATGTTTCTTGGTGCGATCCATCTGCTCTACCAGTTACGTTTTCGCAGGGGCAGCCTGCTGCCCGGGGTAGTCATGGAACGCCGTACTGATTCAGGGAACTGGGAGAGGTGGGAACCGTGACGTGCTGTTCGAAATATGGGGAGACAAAGGGGTCAGGTATTCTTGTTCTTCCGCTCACAAACCACGGTAAACGTCCTTACGGTGGCCGACACGAATGACCACGATCAGAAGTTTCTTGCGCTGCACGATGTAGACGACCCGGTACATACCGACACGAATGCGGTAGGCGTTGTCCCCACCGATGATCTTGTCGCAGCCGTGGGGCGTGGGGTCCTCGGCCAGGTCCGTGATCGCCGCCAAGATGCGGCCTTGGTCTTTGCGCGGCAGGCCATCCAAGTCTTCGTCCGCGCGGCGTGTGAACTCGATGGCGTAGGTCCGTTTCGTCACGGATCAGAGGCCCAGGCGCTTCAGGACCGCTTGCAGAGAAACACGGGGATCGTTGATACGCCGGCGAATGACGGCGAGGTCCATTTCATCTTCGACGCGTTTCAAAAGCTCCAGGTCTTCGACCGAGACGATCGCGCCGACTTGTTTCCCCCGGCGCTCAAGCACGATGCGGTCGCCGCGCAGCTCAACCCGATGCACCAGCTCCGATAGGTTGGTACGGGCTTTGCTGATTGGGACGCCTGTCTGGTCCATTGTCTTGGCTCCTGTTAACCGTACTAATTGTACGTTTCGTCTATCGCGTCGTCAAGTACAATATCGGAGATTCTCGAAAGAGTCTTTAGCCCGCATTTGTCACCGGTAGGCCAAAGAACCGGCCTCCAAACCGTGAAATCGGAGGACACAATGCCTGCCTACCTACTGCTGCAGGCGCGATGTCTTGCTTTTGGCCCGCCTGGGGGTATCTTGGTGCGTCGAGCCGCCCACGGGGGGAGGGAACACAAGATAAATGATTAACGTGACGATTCATCAGGGGGACCTGACCGCTTGGCGGGTCGATGCGATTGTCAACGCCGCCAATAACGATCTGGTCCTTGGCGGCGGGCTGGCCGGTGTGATTGCGCGGCGCGGCGGGCCCGGCATCCAGCAGGAGTGCGCCGCCCACGGCCAGATCGAAATCGGCCAGGCCGCCATGACCGGCGCGGGCGACTTGCCGGCCAAGCATGTCATTCACCAGGCCTCCATGGGCGTCGGCATGCTCACGACCGATCGGTCGCTGAAAGAGTCCACCGCCGCCGCCCTGCACCTGGCCGAGCAGAACGGGTTGAACTCCATTGCCTTTCCCGCCACAGGCACGGGGGTGGCCGGCTTCGACATGCGCCGCTGTGCGGAAATCATGCTCGGCGAGGTCAAGGCGTTCTGCGGCAGCGCCCACAGCGTCACCGACGTGCACTTCGTTCTTCTCGACGCCGCCGCTCGCAAGGTCTTCGAGGAGGTAGCCGACGGACTGTTCGGCCAGTCCTAGCCGTCGCCGCTCCGGCCGCGGGTTATGAAACGCTCAGACCGGCAGCACGGCGCCTGGCGACAATGGGGCAGATGGGGGACAATCGCCGCACTCGCCCTGGCAGGCGTCCTTTGGGCTGCCCCGCCTGCCCCGCAGCCGACGACACAACCGGCCAGCCAGCCCGGCAGCAATCTGGACTATTGGCTCGACCGCGCCCAGCCGGCCACCGACTCCGTCGACGCCGCCACCCAACCCCGCGCAACATCCCGCCCGGCGACCGCCCGCGGGGGCGTCCCGGGCGTCGTCGAGCTCAGCGACGGCCGAATCCTGGCCGGCGTCATCTCCACCACGGCCGATCAGCCCTTGCTCGTCCACCTGCCCGACCAGAAACGCTGGCGCCGCGTGCCGCTAGCGGCTGTGCTGTCGATCACGGCCAAGGTCGTCTCCGAAGACATGGAGCCCCAATGGCGGGCGAAGGAGACCGGCTCGTCCGACCGCATCTATACGGGCCGACTTTACCCGAC
>DRGC01000006.1 GCA_011050235.1 Phycisphaerae bacterium
GCCGGGGCCGCTGATCGCCTCGTGTCCTGCCAGCTTATCACCTTACACCACCTATAGATTCCATCCTTATCGACGACTTAAAGGGGGGGCGTAATTAAGGAGTGAAATTATGGCCAAGATCGACGTACCCCACTCTGGACAGCAAAGATATGGACATGGGCGGCGTACCCAAAGCCCCCCCCGCCGCCGATCGAGGCTCTATCTCGCCAAGGCCTGGCGGACCTGGTTGAGCAGGTCGTCGATTTTGAAGGGCTTCATGAGCACCGCAGAGAGGCCCTCTCGATTGGCCTTGACGATGCTGTGGCTGGGGTCGTAGCCGAACGCCGTCACCAGGGCCACCGGTCTATTGGCATGCGTCGCCTTGGTGACGGCGACCTCGCACCCCCAAACGATCAGCACATCATGGAACGTCCGCCGGATCGTCTCGTCGTCCTCGGCGACCAGAATGCGATTGTTCGCCCGTAACGGACGACGCGCTGCCCGTCGCCGACGGCCAGCCTGCGGCTGCTACCAAGCCGAGTGGGCGTCGTCGTCCGGTGTAAACTCACCCGTCGTGCTGTTGTAGTACCAGGCGTGGGACGAACCGCCCTTGGTACCATCGACGTCGACGGTCACAGTGTCCGTGAACGGATTGCTCGGGAACTTGGTCAGATACGGGCCATAGTCCGCACCGGCGTTGCCGTCGATGTCGGTTACTATCATCAGGTTTGACGTATTCGAGGGATAGTCGCCCTTATGCTGGATTCGATAAAGCTCCAGTTGACTACGGACCGTTTTCAAATCGCTTGCCAGAGCCGATTCCTTGGTGTCGTTGGACGTCTCAGTGAATTGCGAGACGACGATGGCTGCCAAAACGCCCAGAATAATCACCACGATAAGAATTTCGATAAGTGTAAAACCTTTGTGCGTCATGGAAACGCCCTCTGGTTGCATCTGCCTCTTGTTCTGCACTGGCCCCCCCCACCGCGTTGACAGCATGGGCCGGGGCCGCTGATCGCCTCGTGTCCTGCCAGCTTATCACCTTACACCACCTATAGATTCCATCCTTATCGACGACTTAAAGGGGGGGCGTAATTAAGGAGTGAAATTATGGCCAAGATCGACGTAACCCACTCTGGACAGCAAAGATATGGACATGGGCGGCGTACCCAAAGCCCCCCCCGCCGCCGATCGAGGCTCTATCTCGCCAAGGCCTGGCGAACCTGGTTGAGCAGGTCGTCGATTTTGAAGGGCTTCATGAGCACCGCCGAGAGGCCCTCTCGATTGGCCTTGACGATGCTGTGGCTGGGGTCGTAGCCGAACGCCGTCACCAGGATCACCGGCGTGCTCGGATGGGCAGCCTTGGTGGCGGCGAACACGTCGTAGCCCGTCGCGCCAGGCATTTCGACGTCGGAAATGACCAGGTCGAACCGGTCGCGACTTACCCGCTGTTTCGCCTCGGCCCCGTCAGAGGCGACGGCGACCTCGCACCCGCAAACGATCAGCACATCATGGAGCGTCCGCCGGATCGTCTCGTCGTCCTCGGCGACCAGAATGCGTTTGTTCGCCAGCAACGGATCGACGCGCTGCCCGTCGCTGTCGGACGGCAGGATGCCGCCTCCCGCCCCGTCGGCCCACTGGCGCAGCGACGTCTGGACCCGCGTCGCCTGTTCGACAATTCCCCCCAACCGCTCGTGCAACTCGTCGTTGCCGAGATAGTCTTCCATCAACTCGCCCATCTCGCTGATCACGTCGTTGATCGGGCCGGACAACTGGGCCGACATCGTCTCGCTCACTTGCCGGTGGACGGTATAGCGCTCGCTCACCAGCAGGTTCAGCAGATTCAGCGCCATCGCAACGTAATTGGCGAACATCTCGGCGAACTGCCGGTCGTCGTCGTTGAAGGCGTTTGTCTCGTCGGACTCGACGTGCAGCACGCCGATGACGCGGTCGTGCATGCGCAGCGGCACGGTCAGGCTGCTGCCCGAGCCCGTCAGTGACAACAGATAACGCGGGTCCGCGCTCGTGTCCGGGCAGATATAGCTTCGCCCCGTTGCCGCCACGTAGCCCGTGATGCCGTTGCCTTCCGTGGAGGCGAAAATCCGATAGGCGCTGGCCGTCTCGTCCAGCCCCTCGGCGATGATGATTCCCAGTTGGTTGGTCTTGGGGCTCAGCACGAACAGCGCCCAGTGATGATAGTTCAGCACCCCGCGGCTGAAGCGGATGATGCGATCCTCAAGCAGGTCCAGTCGCTGCTGAGCGTTCTTCTGGCTGATGGCCTCGTCGTCCAGGCGCACCAGCTCGCGCCCGGCCTGATCGATGGCGTTGATCTTGAGCTGTTGCTGACGCTGCTGGGTGGTGTTGATCACCACGGCGGAAATATATCGCAGGGCCCCCCGCTCATCGCGCACGGGCGAGCAGACCACATCGTTGCACAACCCGTCGGCCGAGGTCAGTGAATAGTGCTTGCCGCGCTCGGCGCCCCCCTGTGACGCAGCGGAAAACTCACGCGATGCCTGCGCACACAGCCCGGCCAACTCATCCAGCATGTGGCCCGATAGATCGCGCAGCCGGCGATTGGCCCAGACCATCTGCCCGTCCGGCGCCGTCAGACACACCCCGTCGCCGATCTGATCGAGCACCACCGCCGCCTGCTGCGTGACAATGCCCCGCTCCAACGCTAAAAAGTCCGCCGTCTCGGCCAGCACCGCATCCGCCCCGGCGTCGCGCATCGCCGCCAGCGCCTCGTCCAAGCCGTCGACCATCTGAATGTCGAACTCCGACTGCAGCAGCGAGACGAGGCCTTCCGTCTCAAGACGCGGGCCCTTGAGGATCAACAGTTTGCGCATTGCCAACTCCGCCGCGGGATCCGCCGGCTGTGCGAGCCAACTCATGCTATCTCCTTGGACGAGCGAACGCCGATACCTGACGATGTTTCCATCGACCATTGCTCCACCGTTGCGCCAGTCTGCTTGCCTCCTGCACGCCTCCGCCGCCCGTCATCAACATCGCCTATGAAAACTGCTCTCGGCAGACGACCTCATCGAGACTCTTGCGCGTCTTGGCGTGCGGCTCGATGGCCGGGTAGCCGATCGGCAGCAACTCGATGATCTTCGCCGGCGCCTCAACGCCGAGGATCCGGCGACACGTATCCTGATCGAATGCGCCGATCCAGCACGTGCCCAACCCCTCAGCCGTCGCCGCCAGCGTCATGTGATCGATTGCAATCGCACAGTTGACGGGATCGCCGGGCACGGTGCACGACATCACGGTGTTCTCGTCGAGCCCGACAACGGCAATGACGGCCGGCGCCTGGCCGACGAAGGCCTGGTTGTTTGCGCCCACGGCCAGAGCCTTTCGCCGGTCCGGGTCGGTGACGACGACGAACTTCCACGGCTGGCTGTTGTTGCCGCTTGGGGCCAGCCGCCCGGCGTTGAGGACACGATCGAGCTTGTCCGGCTCGATAGGCGCATCCGCGAACGCCCGACAGCTAAACCGTCCGGCTATCGCTTCGTATACATCCATGATATTCGTCTGCGTTTCGAGCAGATCACGGCCAACTGAGTTTACTCGCCGGAGCTCGCATCACTCGGCGGAACGGCGCTCTTGGCCGCATCCAGCATGCCCTGCACCGATACGGTGGTTCCCGCGCAGCTCAGCACCGCCATGGCGAATGCCACCGACAGGCCGATGATGTCGAATACCCTGGCCACTTTCATGGTGCTGCCGCCCAATGTGAAGAACAAGCCCATAAATGCGAACAGCAGGCCAAGCGCGCCCAGGAAGAACAATGGTGGGCGCCTCACGATGTGCCACCGTGCCAATGCATACAAGTAAAACACGAACAGGATCATCAACAGGACGCTTTCGAGACCGGGCATAGAGGTGCTCCTTCCGTGGTAAGTGCAGAAGTCCGATTTGTTTTATCGCTGCCGACGGTCAATAGAATCACCGGGCCGCAACGGCGAAGCAAGGAATAATTTCCAATTTGTATATCTTCCCCCCCCCCGCTACTGCCAGAGCGGCCTTTCGGCGTAGTGGCCGACCATGGTCCGTTGCGGCCGGGAGGCGCACTCGATCTTCACGATGCCGTAGCCGATGTTCTTGTCCGGACACGTCCGCGGCAAGGGCCACATCTCCAGCTTCTGCTTGTCGTGGCGGAACTTCAACGCCTTGGGGCCGGCCGGCGTGATCAGGCTGACGCGCTTGACCTTGCCCTTGAAGTAGCCCACGCTCATCCGCTCGCCGGGCCAGTGTCGCAGCCACGCGTAGGCCGTATTGCCCTTGCGGGTCCATTCCACGTAGTTGTTGAGCGGCTCGAGGCCGCCGCCGCGGTCGACCCGGCCGTAGACGGCCTCGCCGTAAATCTTCAGCCACTTGCCGATCCGCGTGAGTCGCCTCACAGCCGGCGGCGGCACGGACCCATCCGGCGCGGGGCCGATGTTCAGCAGGAAGTTGCCGCCGCCGTAAGCGATCTGCTGCAGCATGAACAGGATGTGGCGGGCGTCGCGGTAGTCCTCGTCGGGCGTGTCCATGTAGCCCCACGAGCCGTTGAACGTCATCGCCGTCTCCCACGCCCTGCCCTCCGGGGCGGCGCGGATGGTCTCTTCCGGCGTGGTGTAGTCCTCGGCCAGCATGCCGCGGTCGTTGATGATGATGCCCGGCTGGAGCTTGCGGACCATATTGTTGGTCTTCCGCATCTCCCAGGCCGCCGCGTCCGGCAGCGGGTACGGCACGTCGTACCAGAGGATGTCGATCCGGCCGTAATTGCTCATCAGCTCGCGGAGCTGGCCCTGCACATAGTCCAGGAATCGCCGCCGGGCGGCCGGGTCGTGCAGACACCGCAGACCGTCGCGGTGATGCCAATCGATCAGCGAATAATACAGCCCCACCCGCATCCCCTGCTCGCGGGCGGCTGCGACGTACTCCGCCACGAAGTCTCGCCCCGGCCCCATCTTGGCTGACGTGCACTCGCTGACCTGCGAATCCCACATCGAAAAACCGTCGTGGTGACGCGTGGTGAAGACCATGTACTTCTGCCCGGCCGCCTTGGCGAGCTTGGCCCACTCCCGCGCGCAGCCGGCCTTGGGGCGGAACGTGTCGGCGAGGGCGAAGTACTCCTCCCACGGGATCCGCTCCTGATTGACCGCCCACTCATGCCGGCCGATGAGGCTGTACAACCCCCAATGGATAAACATCCCAAACCGCGCCTCATGCCACCACGTCATGCGGCGCTTGCGGTCCAGTTCGGTCTTGGTGAGTTTCTTCGTCTTACGCGCCACGGCAAACTCCCGGCGTTGGGGAAAGCCCACGGACAGCCGTCCGTGGGCTTTCGATGTACGTGTGTTCCTTGCTCGTCTGCTACTTCCAATGTCCGGCCGCTTCGGTGTGGGTGGCCATGCCGCGGGAGGGCTTGGAGGCGCAGTTGATCTGCAGGATCGCTATGCCGAGGGCCTTGTCCGGGCAGGTCCTGGGCAGGCCCGAGATCACCAGGCGGCGCGGCTCTTGCTTGAACTTCAGCCGGGTCGCGCCCTTGGGGCCCAGCAGCTTGACGGACTTGACCTTGCCCTTCCAGCGGCCGATGCCGAACTCCGTGCCCGGCCAGTTCCGCACCCACGCGTAGGCGGTCTTGCCCTTGGCGGTCCAGTCAGCCACGGCCAGCGAACCGAGAATGCCGCCCGGCGTCCGCGGGCGAAGGCCGTAGACCATCTTCTTGCCGTAGACGTCCAACCATCTGCCCACGCGCTTGAGCCGCTCGTGGGCGATCGCCGGCAGCGTGCCGTCGGCGTGGGGGCCGACGTTCAGCAGCAGGTTGCCCCCCTGCTGGGTGACCTGATGCAGCATGCGGACCACCTCGCGCGCCGAGTGCCAATCCTCAGCCGGCGTATCCATAAAGCCCCACGAACCGTTGAACGTCATGCACGCCTCCCAGGCCCGGCCTTCGCCTTCGGCCACGATGGACTCTTCGGGCGTGCCGAAATCCTCGGGGATCAGCGAGCGGTCGTTGAGGACTATGTCCGGCTGAAGCTTGCGGACCATGCGGTTCATCTTGGCCGACTCCCACGCCTTGGCGTCGGGCAGCGGGTGGGCGACGTCGTACCAGAGGATGTCGATCTTGCCGAACTTGGTCATCAGTTCCTTGACCAGCGCGTGGGTGTAATCGACGAACCGCCGCCGGGCCGGTTCGCTGGTGGCGCAGCGGTAGCCATCCGGGTGGTGCCAGTCCATCAGCGAGTAGTAAAAGCCCACCTTGAGGCCTTCCGCCCGCGCCGCGGCCACGTACTCGGCCACCAGGTCGCGGCCGGGGCCGGTTCTGCCCGCGCAGTAGTCGGTCACGTCCGAATCCCACAGGCAGTAGCCCTCGTGGTGCTTGGTGGTCATGACCATGTACTTCATGCCCGCCTTTTTGGCGAGCTTGGCCCATTCGCGCATGCAGTTGGGCTTGGGCTTGAACTTGGCGGCCAGTTGCTCGTATTCGCCAATGGGGATCTGCTCGATGTTCTGCACCCATTCGTGGCGGCCGAGGATGCTGTACAGGCCCCAGTGAACGAACATGCCGAATCGGGCCTTGTGCCACCACTGCATGCGACGCTTGCGATCGGCCAGAACACCCTTTGCACGCTTACTCAGTTTGCGGGCCATTATGCTCTCCTATTCTGTTGGATCTGTGGGGCGAACACGCCCTGCGGACTTACGATCACCGGTCCATGTGTTCCGGATTGTTCGGGTGAATCTTACCGGTCCGGGCGTTGTAGTACCACGCCTGCGGCCCTTTGCCCTTGGTCTTTGTCTGCACGTCGTTGGTCTCCGTGAAGGGGTTGACGGGCAGGCCCCCCGTCACGTACGGGCCGTAAATGCCTCCCGGCTTGCCGTTGGCGTCGGTGGCTTGGGTCAACAGGTCCAGCGTTCGAGGATACGTGCCGTGGTGCTGAAGCTTGTACAGCTCCAGATGGGCCCGAAGCGTTCGCAGATCGTTCCAGAGAACCACTTCCTTGGCCTTTCTTATCGGGCCGAGCACCATTGTCTCGGCGAGACCTTTGAGCCGCTCGTTGGTGTCGGCGGTGTCGGCGTCATCGTTGGTCGTGACCACGACAATCGCGATGACGGCCGGGATGATGATCAGTATGCCAAGGAGTCCAAGTTTGCGGTTCATGAAGGCGGCCCTTTCGCTCTGCGCGGCCCGCCGCGCTGCCCTGTGCTTGCAGCTATGTTGCATTTAATAGTCGTAGTCGCCCCACCAGACGACGGCGTTTTCCGTGTGGATGCCCATCTTACGCGTGGGCCTGGAGGCGCAATCGATCTGCAGAATCGCGATGCCCACGGCCTTGTCCGGACAGGCCTTGGGCAGACCGGTAATGACCAGCCGCCGCGGGGTCTGGGTGAACTTGACGGGCTTGGCCCCTTGGGGCGTCAGCAGCTTGACGCGCTTGACCTTGCCTTTGAACCAGCCCATGCCCACCTCGCCGTTGGGCCAGGTGTTGCACCACGCGAACACCCTCTTGGGATTGCGGCCGCGGGTCCAGACGATCATGTTCCCCACGTCGCACAGCCCATCCGACCGAGGCCGGGGGCCGTAGACGCATTTCTTGCCGTACACGTCCATCCACTTGCCGACCTTGGTCAGCCGCTCGACGGCCTGGACCGGCACGGAACCGTCCGGCTTGGGGCCGATGTTCAGCAGCAGGTTGCCGCCGCCGGCGACGCACTGTCGCAGCATCAGCACCACGTCCCGCGCGCCGTGCCAGGCGTCGTCGGTGGTGTCGACCCATCCCCACGAGCCGTTGAACGTCATGCACGCTTCCCACGCCCTGCCCGCGCCGGCGGCGACGATGGACTCTTCCGGCGTGCCAAAATCCTCGGGCATCTGGGAGCGGTCGTTGACGACGATGTCCGGCTGGAGCTTGCGGACCATGCGGTTGAGCTTGGCCGATTCCCACGTCTTGGCGTTCAACGGATACGACACGTCGTACCACAGGACGTCGATGGCGCCGAACTTGGTCATCAACTCGCGGACCTGGGCGTGGATGTATTTGACGAACCGCTTGCGGGCGGGCTCGGACTTGCAGCACTTGAAGCCGTCGCGGTGGTGCCAATCCATCATCGAGAAGTAGAAGCCCACCTTGAGGCCCTCCCCCCGGCAGGCGGCGACGTACTCAGCCACCAGATCGCGCCCCGGGCCGGTCTTCGCGGCGTTGTAGTCGGTGGTGGCGGTGTCCCAGAGGCAATAGCCTTCGTGGTGCTTGGTCGTCAGCACCATGTACTTCATGCCCGCCTTCTTCGCGAGCTTGGCCCACTGGCGGGCGCAGTTGCGCTTGGGCTTGAACTTCCTGGCCAGCGCCTCGTACTGGTCGCGCGGGATCTGTTCGTTGTTCTGCACCCATTCGTGCCGGCCGACGACCGAATACAGCCCCCAATGAACAAACATCCCGAACCGCGCCTCATGCCACCACGCCATCCGACGCTTGCGGTCGGCCAGTTCGGCCCTTGCCTTCTTGCTGAGCTTGCCAGCCATGATCTGCTCCTGTCTGCGTGTTGGTACCATCAGCCGCCCCGACGCCGGGGGGATCACCCGACATTACGTACCCGCCACGGTCGCGTCAAGGCGACGGCCGCCGCAAAGTGGCGGCCGCGGCTTTGCAGCGGGCGCGGCTTTGCGGCGGGCGCGGAAAGAGTCTTGTCCACGCCGCCCCCAAGACGCTAAAGTAGGCTGTCTCGTCCGCGATTTGACGGGCGCAATGAACAAGGACGTTCGATGAACGGTCCCATCGGTACGGTTGACAAGAAGTGGCGCCTGTTTCGGGCGTGGACATCGAGGCACCCGATCTGGTGCGCGTGGCAGGTGACCTACCGCTGCAACTTCCGCTGCCGCTTCTGTGGATACTGGCACGACCCGATGGGCTCCCAGGACGAGCCGCCCGTCGAGCAATACGTCATCGGCGCGAAAAAACTCGCACAGACGGGAACGCTGATGGTGTCGCTCGCCGGCGGCGAGCCGCTGCTGCGAGACGACCTGCCCGACATCATCCGCGCCGTCGGCCGGTATCATTTTCCGTTCATGACGACCAACGGCTGGCTGATCACCGAGCAGTCGGCCCGTGAGATCATGGCCGCCGGCATCTGGGGGGTGTCGGTCAGCATTGATTACGCCTCGCCCCAAACCCACGACGAGCGGCGCGGCATGACGGGCGCGTGGCGTCAGGCCTGGCGCGCGGTGGAGTTGCTCTCGGCCGCCCGGATTCATAAGTGGCAGCGGGTCAACGTCATCGCCGTGCTGCTGGACGACAACATCGACGAGATGGCGCCCCTCGCGCAGATGGCGGCCGAGCGGCAGTCGTACTTCATGGTTCAGCCGTACGGTTTTCGCAAGACGGGCTCCCACGCTTACGAACACAACGACGGCCCGGTCTCGCCGCGGCTGATGGCGCTGATGCGGCAATGGCCGAACTTCACCTCCAGCCCGGTCTACATCAGCCAGTTCGACCAGTTCCTCCGGGGCGGCATCCCCAACTGCAAGGCCGGGCGGGTGTTCTTCAATATCGATTCCACCGGCGACATCGCCATCTGCGTCGATCGCCGCAGCGAGCCCGTGGCCAACCTGTACACCGACAGCATGTGGACGATCCGCGGCCGCCTCCGCACCGCCTCGCGCGACAACGGCTGCATGGACTGCTGGTACAACTGTCGCGGCGAGATCGAAGGCCTCTACAGCCCTCACGGCTTTCTCATGTGCCTGAGGCAGTACATCATCGACGCCGGCCGACCCCCACGACGCCGCTGGCTCACCACGCGCCGGCCGATCCCCACAGGCCCCGGCGGGGCCGAAGGTTGAGTTCACAGAGACCTAGTTGTTGTCTAAACGACCGCTTCCGAATATAATAATGGTGCAGGGACCGAGTTGCTCACGCAAGCAAGCAGCCCCTGTGGGTCTGAGGCCGCAGCGCAATAGACCGTTGGAGAATATGCCAGTGCTCAGGCGAAGAGACTCTCGGGCGAACACGGGCTTCAGTCTGACAGAACTGCTGATTGTTCTGGCGGTCCTGTCGCTGCTGCTGTCCCTGGTGGTCCCGGCGGCCAGCCGCCTGGCGGCGCTGTCGCGGCGAGCCCAGTGTGCGGCGAACCTCAGCCACATCGCCAAGGCCTACTTCACCCGCAAGGGCCACGACCAGATCAGCACCGACCCGCCCTTCAGTGTTCTGAGCGAATGGTACTTGCAGCTCATTCCGTTCCTGGCCGCCAACGATCTCGCCCTGGCCTGCCCCGAAGACGACGACCCCGCCGCCGCCCTGCCCGATATCAAGATGCTCGTCCGCGGCATGTCGTTGAACCCGTTCTCGACCAATCCGATCTGGAACGAAGTCTCCGGCGCCGAGATGCCGGGGGCATATCGCATATGGAAAGTCAGCCAGGAGCAGTACTCGGCCCTGCAGGGAACCATCGGCGAGGGACGTAACATTCAGGCCAAGTTGCCCCAATACGACCCCGGCGACAACCCGGAGAAGTACTACTTCCTCTTCGAGGACGCCGGCGACTGGGACTACGAGGACGTCGTCATGGAGGTCGAGGAGAACCATGGCACGAACAAGCTTAAGATAAAGCTGCATTTCGGCTACACGGTCTTCTCCTACACCATGACCGGGCCCAACGATTTTGAGATCGATCTGGGCACCAACGGCAGCGGCCAGCCCGGATCGTTCGTGTTCAACATGGTCGGCAAACTGAGCTATGGCATGAACTGGCGCGCCGACGATATCTACTCCGGCACGCATCGGATTCTGGCGCTGGACTACGAAGACTACCTCGCCTTCACCGGCGCTAGCCAGACCGAGCACTGGGAGACCTTCAAGGCCCCCCGCCATCTGGGGGAGTGCAACGTCGCCTTCGCCGACGGCGCGGTCGAATCGATGCGGCTTGACGAGATCGACCCCACCGTCATCGAAAACCGCCTCAAGTACTGGAGCCCCCCCCACGCCACCGAGTAGGCCGACTGACCATCGATTCCAATGGGCCCCGGACGGGGCCCGTTTTGTGCGCTCCCGGCGGGCGCTTGCGTTTGGGGGGCCGGGCCGATACCATATGGCGGATTCGACGTGACCGGCGCAACGGAATCTCCATGAAACAACTTCTCAACGCCGACCAGGTCCAGACGGCTCTGGAGACGCTCTACCAGGCCATTCTCGCTGATATTCCCGCCGATCTGCCCTTTGCCGTCGTGGGGATTCGTACGCGCGGCGAGACGCTGGCCCAGCGCATCGCCACCCGCCTGGCCGACGACCACCCCGACCACTTCGTGGGCGTGGGCGTGCTGGATATCGGCTTCTATCGCGACGACCTGTCCCGCCGGCGCGGCGCGCCGCTGGTGCGGGCGACGGAGATCGATTTCGATCTCGACGGCGCCTGGGTCCTCCTGATCGACGACGTCCTGCAAACCGGCCGAAGCATCCGCGCCGCCCTGCAGGCCCTGCTGGACTTTGGCCGACCGAAAACCATTCGCCTGGGAGTGCTCATCGACCGCGGCGGGCGCGAGCTGCCGATCGCGGCCGATTTCGTCGGCGCATCCGTCGACGTGCCGGACGGCAAGCGCATCCAGGTTCACCTGGCGGAGACCGATGGCGAAGAAAGCGTCTGCACCGTCAAGAAAGACTAGCAAGGCCGCCAAGGCCAAGAAGAAGACCGCCCGGCGAAAGCCCCGGCGGCCTTCGGCGACCAAGGCGACCCCGCCGCCGGCGCCGAGCGCCGAGTTCGTCTGGCGGCGCAAGGACCTGCTGGGCCTGGACGAGCTGACGGCCCAGGAGATCGTCCACATCCTCGACACGGCCGAGAGCTTTCGCGAGGTCTCCACCCGCTCGATCAAGAAAGTCCCCGCCTTGCGCGGCAAGGTGGTGGCGCTGATGTTCTTCGAGGACTCGACCCGCACGCGGATGAGTTTCGAGCTGGCGGCCAGCCGACTGTCGGCCGACACCGTGCTCTTCACGGCCAAGGGCTCGTCGGTCACCAAGGGCGAGACCACCGTCGATACCGCCCGCAACATCGCGGCGATGGGTGTGGACATCATGGTCGTCCGCCACAGCCAAAGCGGGGCCCCGCACCTGCTGGCCCGCAGCCTGCCGTCGATCTCCGTGATCAACGCCGGCGACGGCAGCCACGCGCACCCCACCCAGGCCCTGCTGGATATCTTCACCATCCGCCAGCGCCTCGGCCGCATCGAAGGCCTCAAGGTGGCCATCGTCGGCGATATCGCCCATTCGCGCGTCGCCCGCAGCAATATCCTGGGCCTCCGGAAGCTCGGCGCCGAGGTCATCGTCGTCGGCCCGCCAACGCTCGTGCCCCGGGCGATCACCGCCATGGGCTGCCAGATCAGCCACGATCTCGACGACGTCCTGCCGGAGGTCGACGTGATCAACATGCTGCGGATCCAGTTCGAGCGGTTCGAGGCCAGCCAGTTCCCCTCGCTGCGTGAGTATCACATCCAGTACGGCCTGACGGGGGAGCGACTGAAAAGCTGCAACCCCAACGTGCTCGTGATGCACCCGGGCCCCATCAACCGCGGCGTCGAGATCACCTCCGAAGTCGCCGACGGACCCAACAGCTGCATCCTCCAGCAAGTCACCAACGGCCTAGCCGTCCGCATGGCCCTGCTCTATCTGGTCAGCCAGGGAAGCGAATGACCGACATTCTTATCAAATCGGGTCGGGTGATTGATCCGGCTAATGGAATCGACAAGGTCGCCGACGTCGCCATCAAGAACGGCAAGATCGAAGCTATCGGCGGGCGTAAGAGCAAGGCCAAGCGGACGATCGACGCTGAGGGCAAGATCGTCTGCCCGGGGCTGATCGACTTGCACGTGCATTGTCGCGAGCCCGGCCACGAGGAAGAGGAAACCATCGCCACCGCCGCGGCGGCCGCTGTGGCCGGTGGGTTTACGACGATCTGCGCGATGCCGAACACGCATCCGCCGGCCGACGATGACACGGCTATCCACTACGTCATTCAGCGAAGCGTCGAGGCCGGTCTCGCCCACGTGCTGCCGATCGGCTGCATCACCAAGGGCAGCGAGGGCAAGGAGATGGCGGAGATGGGCCTGATGCTGCAGGCCGGGGCGGCCGCCTTTAGCGATGACGGCGACGGGATCCCCTCCAGCGCGATGATGTACCGCGCCCTGCAGTATGCCGGCATGCTGGACGTGCCGCTGATGCAGCACTGCCAGGACCCCGACCTGATGACGGGCCACATGAACAGCGGCGCGGTGGCCGTGCAGCTGGGGTTGGGCGGCATCGCGGCATCGGGCGAGCAGACGATGCTTCGCCGCGATCTGGAACTGGTCGCCCGGACGGGTTGCCGCTATCACATGTTGCACGTCTCGACGGCCGGCAGCGTCGAGCAAATCCGCCGCGCCAAGGCCGAGGGCCTGCCCGTCACCGCCGAGGCCACCCCCCACCACCTGCTGCTAACCGAAGCGGCCTGCATGACGTACGACCCCAACTACAAGATGAACCCCCCGCTGCGATCGGCCACCGACGTGGAGGCCGTCCGCGCCGGCGTCGCCGACGGGACCATCGACTGCCTGGCCAGCGACCACGCCCCCCACGCCGCCGAGGAGAAGGAACTCGAGTTCGCCCTCGCACCCTTTGGGATCATTTCGCTGGAATGCGCCCTGCCGCTCTACGCCAAGGCGCTCGTCGAGACGGGCCTGATGGACTGGCCGGGCCTGATCGCCCGGATGACGGTCGGCCCCGCCGGCGTGCTCGATCGGCCGCTGGCGACCCTCGCCGTCGGCGCCGACGCCGATGTCACGATTATCGACCTGAACAAGACCTGGACGGTCGATGTCCACCATTTTGCCAGCAAGAGCCGTAACTGCCCATATGACGGATGGTTACTTACCGGCCAGGCGGTGGCCACACTCGTCGCCGGGCGTGTGGTTTTCGAGCTCTAACTTGCAGGAACAGGGGTTTTGAGCGCAGTTAGCGCTTGGCGCGGGGCGCTGATCTCCTTACAATCTCTGGCTTGGGGTTGTGCGACCCATGGATGGGAGTCCGTCACAATGACACGTCACGAGGAGAAGCGGCAACATCACCGTTTCGACATGGCCTACCCGATTCGGCTGTTCACGCGCGGCGGGGAGGAACTCGCCGCCAGCCAAACCGTGAACATCTCACAGGGAGGCACGCTGTTTGTCCTGCCCGCCGACCAACTGGCGGACCTGGATCAGACCGTCAACGTCACGATTTCAATGCCCGAGACGTCCTACAAGAGCGACAAGGTCGTCGATTTCGCCTGCCAGGCCGACGTGGTCCGCCGCAACGATGACCAGGATGACACCCGAGTTGCCGTCGCGCTGGCGTTCTCGCGCCCGCTGGAGTTCACTGCCCGCGTCTAATCCGCCTGTGGCGGGCCGGCCGCTGGCGCGACATCACGTGATCGCTTTGCCGGCGATATCTCGCCGGCAGAAGCAATCGTCCCAGGTAATCTTGTCGACCGCCTCGTATGCGCGCTGCTGGGCGGCGGCGATGGTCTCGCCCGAGGCCGTCACCCCCAACACCCGCCCGCCATTGTTGACCAGTTTGCCGTCGACCATCGCCGTGCCGGCGTGGAAGACCTTCACGTCGTCCAGCGCGTCGGCGTCGGCGATGCCGGTGATCTCGCGGCCCTTCTCATAGCTGCCCGGGTACCCGCCCGAGGCCATCACCACGCACACGGCCGGCCGGGGGTCCCACTCGAGCGTCACCTCGTCCAGCCGATGCTCCGCGACGGCCACCATCGCCTCCAGCAGATCACTCTTCAGCCGCATCATCAGCGGCTGACACTCCGGGTCGCCGAAGCGGCAGTTGAACTCGATCACCTTCGGCCCGGCCGACGTGAGCATCAGCCCGGCGTATAGCAGGCCTTCGTATCGCCCGAAATCCCGCCGCATCGCATCCACGATCGGCACGAGGATCTCGCGTTCGACCCGTCCCATCATCTCCACATCGATAATAGGCACGGGGCTGTAGGCCCCCATCCCGCCGGTATTGGGGCCCATGTCGCCCTCGCCGACGGGCTTGTGGTCCTGCAGCGCCTCCATCGCATAGATGCTCTTGCCGTCGCACAGCGCCAGAATGCTGGCCTCCTGCCCGACCAGCATCTCCTCGACGATGACCGTGTCGCCGGCGTCGCCGAAGATCTTCTTGGCCATCATCTCCTCCAGCGGCTTGATGGCCTGGTAGGGCTCGGGGCAGACCACCACGCCCTTGCCCTTGGCCAGCCCGGAGGCCTTGACCGCCACGCCGTAATCGCGTGACAGGACATAGTCCTTGGCCTGCCGCAGATCGGTGAAGATCCGCCCTTCAGCCGTCGGCACGGCCGCGGCCCGCATCAAGTTCTTCGCATAGGCCTTGTCCGCCTCGATCCGCGCCCCCGCCATCGAGGGGCCGAAGCACAGAATGCCCGCCGCCCGCACCGCATCGCCGAGACCCAGGGCGAGCGGCTCTTCCGGGCCGATGACGACCAGATCGACCGCCTTGTCGCCAGCCAGCGAGACGACGGCCTCGGTATCATTGCCCGAAACGTCCACGCACTCGGCGCACTCGGCGATGCCGGGATTCCCCGGCGCAGCCCACAGACTGTCGCACAGCGGCGACTGAGAGATCTTCCAGGCCAATGCATGCTCACGCCCGCCGCCGCCAATCAACAGAACCTTCATTGTTCAAAGCCCTTTCGTGGTGCGTCACGCCTCGGGCGGCCCCTGGGCCGTCCCGACGCCAAAGGTGCGCAGTCGCCGCAAGAGACGCACGACCTGTTTCGTGCCGACCGTCAGCCACAATCCAAGCACTATCTGAGTCAACGACATGACCAAGGCACGCCGCCAATTATAGAAGACGGTGCTCTCGTCGGAAGAATAGTTGATAGCCCAGACGATTATGCCCATCGACTGTGGGATCGCCAGGACCAGAAGAAGCACGCCAATCGTCGCCATGGCCGCCGACAGAAGGCCCTCATACTCCAACGGCGGCATCTCCGATGGTCCCGCCTCGGGTCCCATCATCCTGACGGCCAGACGATCCGCCTTCGTCCACAACACCCATGCGAACAGCAGAGCCACCACCGCCGGCGCCGCCATTGGGATCGACATCAGAAACCCAAACCTATTCGAAGATGTCCAACTGAACAATCCCTCGGAAATCCCCACCACAAGACCCACCACTCCCATCGCGCCCCACGCGACCCCTCTGGATAGCATCCACAAGGCCAATACCTTGCACGCCAGCACAGCCCAGTCATGTTTTGTCATGCCCTTACTCCCTGTGCGTCGTCTCGCCGTCGTGCGGCGGCCGGTGATGTTGGCCGCTTCATCGGATGCCCCGGGCGGCGAGGCGGTTCAGTTGGTCGATCTGGCCGCGCAGATCGGCGGCGGCCTGCGTGTCGGCAAAGCGGGCCACGATATCCTCGGCGACCGTCGCCGCGTCGTGGTATCGTCGCCGTTCGATCAGGTCCCGAATCCGATCGCGAAGCTCCCGGACCTCTTCGATGCGGGCGTTTTCCTGTAGCGTGGCCAGCCGACCGGTCACCTCGGCCGCTTCGGCCGTGGCCGGGTGGACGTTCACCAACTCCTGGGCCGCCGCCAGGGCCGCTCGCCACTGGCGCCGCTGACATGACCGGTCGACCTGCTCGTAAAGGCGCTGCCGCTGCTGTCGCGCGAACGCTTCGGCCTCGCGATCCACGCGCTGCAGCAGCGGCTCCAGCTCGCCGGCGGCGGGGAACTCGGCCATCAAGTCCCGGGCCAGTTGCCGCGCATGGTCAAACGCCCCCATCGACATCAGCTCTTCCACGCGACTGCTCTGCTCTGTCAGGCCCCTTCCCGGCTCGGGCCGTTCGTCCGCCATCGCGGGCCCCGCCGCCTGGCTCGCCGGCTGCTCGGTCGCGACCACCTGCGAATCGCCAAGCGTTGATCCCGACATCTTGGCCTCACTGGATGCGCCCGATGGCGCCGGGGCGGGCTCGGCGGTGACGCGCGTCACGATCCACGCCACCGTCCACAACAGCGCGCCACTGGTCAGGCCCCACAGCGACGAAAGAATCGCCCCGCAGATTCGCAGCACCGAGTCGCCCTGCCCCATGCGGACGTGCAGCAAGACCGTCGCGCCCACCAGCCCCGCCACGGACGTCACGATCGCCAGGGCCTTCAGCCAGGCGACCAGCACACCCGGCGGGAATAGAGGCGGTTTCGATTGTCGCGGCGATGGGTCCATGGACGTCTTCGCTTTCACAGCGCTGGGTCCATTATGCCCACCTGCCGCCGCAACGGCAAGCGGCCGACACACGACAGTCGGCGGCCGACACACAGCAATCGGCGGGCGACCCCCCAAAACGGCCTCTCGCGCCCAAAACGTTGACGTTCTGCTGCCTCCAGGGCTATAATACAAGTGTGAATAACCATCATAGCAAGCCATCGACATCGTGCCCCGGGCATGGGCATCAAGGCTTTACGCTCATCGAGCTGCTGGTCGTAATCGGCATTATCACCACGCTGATGAGCATTCTGATACCGGCGGTCAACCAGGCCCGCCTGGTCGCCATGCGCCAGACGTGCCGCGGGCATCTGCACACAATCATCCAAGCCTGCCACTACTATGCTCAAAACAAGCAGGTCCATCGCAGCGGCAGCGCTCTGGGCGCCCTTCCCAGCGCCGCTGTTACGTCCACCAACTGGGCGGATATCGAGACCGGCAATCCTGCGAGCCTTTGGCTGCTGATCCAACATGGCTTTGCCGCTCGCGAACTGTTCCTATGTCCCGAGGCCGAAGCGCGGGCGCGAGCCGACAGTCTCGACGACGACGCGACCAGCTTCACCTACAGCAACAACATCAGCACCTTGTCCTACAGCTACATCTCCATGGTCGGCGAGTTTGGCCAGAAGACATCCTATTTTGAGGAAATCACCACCTCCCTGGTGATCGTTGCTGACGACAACCCGCGGTTCGATTTCGACGGCGCCATGTTGTCCCCCTTTCCCACAGACGACGCCATCTCACCCAATTCCCTCAACCACAATGAGCAAGGCCAAAACGCCGCCCGTCTCGACGGGTCCGCCACGTGGCTGGACGAGGCCAACGCCGCCGGCGAGGGGGATGACATCTATGCCGCCGACAGGGCCGCCGATGATTCAAAGAAAGAACGCAGCGACATCGATGATGCATTTTGTGTGCCGTAAACCAAAGCACCCGCCTCAAGCGCATCCATAACCTATTTTCCGATAATCCTTTCCGTACATACTTCTGTCTTATTGCCAAGAGGAAAAAAAATCAGGTGTTTACCCTATTAGCTCTTGATGCATTCGGTCTAAGGCAATATAATCATTTTGTCGAGCTTGATACCTTGACGTAACGGGACCAGATTGGTATACAACCACCCCGATTGGAAAAAGATGTCCCTTTTTCGAATCGGTTCTCCCCCGACCGGTTCGATTGCTTGGCGGTGCCTGTCGTCCCCCCCCGCGGCAGGCCCGCCGTTTTTTTTTGTCCCCCTTCGCCGGCGCACACAAGATAGCGCAAACATACTCCGGCTTGGGCGTTGGTGATCGAACGTCTCCCCTCCCCCTGCCCTTACACCTGCGACGGTCAACTGCTGGCGATGGCCGTCACGATCGGCTTGACAACCTGCGGAACAACAACTCGCGACGCGAGATCCTCACCGAAGTCGCACAGATCCACCAGCGTCCCGTCGAGGTCCATCAATTTTCCCGCCTGCGGGCAGCGGCGCATCGTGAAGTAGATGCTGATCGGATCGTCAGAGAACTGGCCGGTGCGGACCTGATAGTCGTTGGAATGCGTTTCGACCGCCAGGCGGGCCTGGAGCAAACAGTCATCATCGAGGGCGAATACGATCGACGGCTCGCACTGGATGCACTTGCCGAACCCCTCAGTCGCCACGGCGGCCAGGGGCGATGCCCCCAGCAACGCATCGGTCACGATCGCGTCGCGATTGCCCAAGAAGTCCAGATGAAATCCGAAGGTGATGTCCAGGCATTCCACGTCCATCCTGCCGACGCCCAGGTAGTAGATGCTCCGCTCGAGCAGCCAACGGTGAAAGCCGTACCCCTGGGCCAGGTCCGGCGGGTTGAACCACCCGGCCGTCAGACGGTTGGGGTGAAGCTCCAGCCACTGGTAGCTGCCGGCCTCGCGGTCGCCTTCGAGGACGTACTCTTGCCCGTCGCGCTGATAGAGGCTCGTCATGTCGGTGAAATGCTTTTGGACCGTCTCGCAGAACTGCAGGACGGTCTCCCGATTGCTCGGCAGCGACAGCGTCGTTTGCAGATTCAGGTTCAGGAAGAAATCGTCGGACACATTGCTGAACGGATGGGACATGGCCTCGGTCCTTGAATCCTCGCCGCGCGGGCGCCTTATCGGCCGCCGCGCCGGCGGATTACGTCTCGTTCTCGGGGTCTATCTGCAACGACTGCGTGTTGGGCATCACGGTCGAGCCCGGGGCGACGCTGTTGTTGACGAACGTGTTGCTGCCGACGGTGGCGCCTTCGCCGATCTCGATCTTCTTGCCGAAGATCGTCGCGTTGCCGCCGATGACGGCCCCTTTGCGGACCACGGTCCGACCGCCCAGGATCGTGGCATTGGCGTAGATCGTCACGCCATCTTCGATCGTCGGATGCCGCTGCAGGCCCTTCTTGACGCGGCCCAGCTCGTCCTTGGGGAAACTGCGGGCGCCGAGCGTCACGCCCTGATAGAGCTTCACATTGTCGCCGATCACGGTCGTCTCGCCGATCACCACGCCCGTGCCGTGATCGATGAAGAAGCTCTTGCCAATCCGCGCGCCCGGGTGGATGTCGGTCCCCGTGACGCTGTGGGCATGCTCAGTCATGATGCGGGGCATCAACGGCACCTCCAGCAACAGCAGCCGGTGGGCGATTCGATAGACCGTGACCGCGTAGTAGCCGGGGTAAGAGTAAACGATTTCGGCGATGCTCTTGGCCGCCGGATCGCCGTCATAGGCCGCCTGCGCATCCAGCGCCAGCAGGTCCCGCAGGTCTGGGATCAACACCAGGAACTCCCGGGCCAGCTTTTCCGCCCGCTGGCGGCAGGGGCCGGCGGCATCCGGCTCGCCGTAGCAGAGGCAATGATAGATCTGCTCGCCCAGTTCCTGCACCAGCAGAGCGACCATGTTGCCCACGTGGAACTTGATATTCTCCTGGCTCAGGAGCTTGTGGCCGAAGAACCCGGGGAACAGCAGGCGGCGAATCTCCGCGACGAGCTCCACGATCCGCTGGCGCGACGGCAGAAAATCCTCGCCGATGCGCTGCATGCGATCGTGTTGGGCATAGCTGGTCAGGATTTCGTGAGTGATCGAATCCAGTTCTGTCTTGTAGTCGTCGCTCATTACGCTGTCCTTGTTGGACGCAGCCGCGCGTATTGTAGCACCCCTGCCGCCGTTGTCACCCCGCAACGTTGACGCCGCCGAGGCGGCGACTCCGGCATTCGAGGCGATCGGCCTCTAGGCCATCGGGCAGCTTCCACCGGCACATTCGCCCCGCATCGCAGCCGGACACCCGGGCTGCGCTGATGAGGCCCCCCCCACCCGGGCCGCGAACGTCGACAGCAACCGACGGAGCTTCCGCGAGCCGCAATGCTCACAGGAAGCGCGCTCACGCGAGCTTCGAACGAGCAGTTCAAATTGCTTCCCACACGATTCGCAGTGGAACTCATATACTGGCATAATCAAGCCTATCCTTCGAACACCAACGTCGCCATCAACCGCATTCAAGTATAGCCTCCCCGCCGGCAGCACCGCAAGACCATCGCCCCGCCGCTCGCCACGGCCACCAGAGACGCCTACGCCCCATCCTCAACGGGCTCAAGACAGCAGGCCAGCGTTGGCGTAACATGAGGATCGGCGCCAACATAACCCATTAGTGTACATACAGCTACCATTTTGACAAAAATCCCTTGTGCCCGCACTGGCTCCTGACTATAATCATGCGGCTTTGTAGCGGCCGAACGCCGCGACGGCGGTTGCCCGGCCAGGGCCGGCGCATCAGATCCAAGTGACAGTATCGCCAAGACGGGGATGGATTTCAGGCGAGTGCTTCTTCGCCGGTGCGCCGGATTCGCCGGGGCCGTTGCACCCAGCCGCTGCGGGAAAAAAGGACGTTCGAACTGTGAGATGATCGCGGAGTCATGCTCTGCCATAGGAGCCACATGGATGAAGGTTTGCATCAGGATAGTTAAGAACGAGCAGGGAGGCTACACGGCAATCTGTGCGTCGTTGCCCGGCTGCGTCTCGACCGGCCAGACACCCGAAGACGCCCGGGAGAAACTCAACGTAGCCATCCGAGGTTATCTCGCCGCCGTCAGCAACTGCTGTCCCGACGAAATACTTCAAGAGGTCGCTGAAGTAAGCTGAACGCCCCCCCGCTCATGTTGCACCCACTCGGCCAACGCGCCGCAATCGACGCGCCAGGCCGGCACCTTCCTTGTATTGCCCCCGCCCCCCGCCGTCGCTTGCTGCGCGCCCTCGGCGAAGCCGAGGATCGGGCCTCAACGAAACAGTTGGACCTCCCCGCCTTGATGTTTGCGCGCCTTTGGCCGGTCAGGGGCGGGGGTGGTACTTTTTGTGGACTGCTTTGAGTCGGGCCGCGTCCACGTGGGTGTAGACTTGGGTCGAGGCCACGTCGGCGTGGCCGAGCATTTCCTGGACGCTGCGAAGATCGGCCCCGTTGGCAAGGACCTCCGTGGCGAACGAATGCCGCAACGTATGGGGGCCGATGCGGCCCCGCAGCCCGGCGCGGCGGACATACTTGCGGACGATGCGATAAACATCCTCACGCGCCAACGGCCGACCGCTGCGCGAAACGAACAGCGCCTGACTCGCCGGTTGCAGCGCCGGACGGCATTGCTTCATGTAGTTCTGCAGCGCCTCCAGCGCCGCGTCGGCGACCGGGACGATCCGCTCCTTGGCCCCCTTGCCCAGGACGCGCGCCACGCCGAGCGTGAAGTTGACGTCGTTGATGCAGAGCGTCGCCGCTTCGGTCGCGCGGATGCCGGTGGCATACAGCAGCATCAGCAGCGCCCGGTCGCGCAAAGCATGCGCGTCGTCGGCCGCTTGCGGGGCCGCCAGCAAGGCCTGAACCGCCTGTTCGCCCAGGACCGTCGGCAGGCGATGCCATGTCTTGGGCCGCAGGATGCTCGCCGACACATCCTCGGCCAGCACGCGCTGCAGCACCAGGTATCGACAGAACATCCGCACCGCGGCCACCGCGCGGGCCGAAGAGGAATCGCCCAATCCCACCTGACGCAACGAGCGGACGTACCGGTCGAGGTGCCCGGGCGTCAGGTCCGATAAGCTCCCCAGTCCCTGCTGGGACATCTCGGCGAGGAACCGTTTCAGATCTCGACCGTAGGCTTTGCGCGTGTTGAGCGCCAGGCCGCATTCCGCCTGCAGATAGTCGAGGAAACCTGCCAGATGGGTTCGTCCGTCAGGAAACGGCAAGGAGGGGACCTTCAGATTTGGGCTTCCCGTCGCGATGACCATCCGCCAGCAGCTTGCGGTAGATCGGACAGGAGTCATAGTGATCGGCGCAGCGGACGTAGGCCTGAAACAGATTCCCCAGGGTCAGCCGACCCCGACACCATGGCGCCTTATCCACGAACGGACACACGTCGTTCTCCTTAACGGGTCTCGTCGCCGAATCCGTCCGGCAACACCCCCTTATCGACCGTTCTGCGGCGACCGCATGAAGGTTTCCCCCCCCTCTCCCGACCGAGACATTATCGCACGCGGAACAGCCGGTAATACGTCCCCCACCCCTCGGACTCGATCGGCGTCAATCCCCCGGCGCTATCGAGGTGAGATTCGTGCTCCAGAAGCACGTACCACTCGCTGACGGTCTCGAAATCGCCCTGGTCCGACAGGGCCTCTATGGTCTTGGCGATCATGTCCGGATCGGCCCGCCCCGCCGGCCAGTTGAGCAGCGCCGCCTGGCCCTGCACGCGCTGATTCCACCGCGGGAGTTGCGTCGGCGCCAGATAGTAGTAATACCACATGTCCTTATCGCTGACGAGAATGCTGCGTCGCGACGCCATGCGGAAGACAATGTCGTCGGTCAGGAAAACCGCGTCGCCCTTGCTGCGGGTGCGCGCCCAGGCGGCGACGGCCTCGCGCTCCTTGTGGCGCGCCGCCCGGCGGCGGTGACGCAGAACGCTGGTGGGCTTGCGGGCCTCTTCCAGGAAGCTCGTCCCCGTCTCCCAGATCGAGTAGCGCGCCACGCGCAGATTCTCCGACGGCGCCAACCAGGCCACGATGGCCACCAGTCCTACAGATTGCAGCAGCGCGCGCTGCCGCGGGGCCAGCCGAAAAACATTCGTCAGCGCCTGGGCCGCCAACACGAACAGCGGCACCATCACCAGCTTCAACGCGCTGAAGAACTCCAGAATCGGCGGCGGGCGGTCCAGCACCTTGCCCACCGCCTGGCTCAGGCCGTGAAAGCCAAACCCCACCACGATCGCCAAGATCATCAACCACACCCAAACGCTTTGGTGCCGCACGCGGAAGCGCTCCACCCGCACCAGCACCAGGATCGACGGAATGCCCAGCACCGTCAACATCACCAGCACATGCCAATTCAGAAGCTTCGTCAGCACGCGCGGGTACAGCAGGTCCGGGTCGAACGTCGCCAGCGCCGCCTGGGCCAGGTCGTAGTCGGCCCCGCCCGCCCCTGACATGGTCGCCCGCAGCCACACCACGTAGCTCAGCGTCGGCAGCGCCGCCAGCAGCGCCGCCATCGCCCCCAACGCCGCCGTGCCCACCGCGCGCCACGTGAAATGGTGACGGACCAGATACACGCCCGACAGCACCAGCGTCAGGTTCATCGCCACCGACAGGTCCAGGTTGCCCAGCATCCCGATCGCGGCAAACACCCAGATCACTCGCACCTGATGTTCGTACCGCAAATACGCAAGCAGGATCATCGGCAGCACAGCCAGGCAGAGCGTCTCCGGCTCGGTCGTCGCCAGCGACCCAAAGCCCCACTTCAACCCCGGAATCGCCTCGAACACCGCCGCGCTGCCCACCGCAACAAACGCCGAGACCGACCAACTTCGACACTGCTGAAACAGCAGCGCGTACATCCCGCACAGGTACACCAGCGCCACAATGCCCGTCATCAGGCGAAACGGCAGGACCACGTCCCGATAGCCGCTGGGGACCAGCGACAGCTTCAGCAGGCTCTGAAAGATCGGCAGATCCACCTGCCACAGGCCGCTGCGGCCGTAGACAGGGTCGTGGGTGAATAGGGCGCCGTCGTGCTCTTTCAGCGCCGCGGTCGCCAGATGCGCCTGGCGGTCGCTGATGCGCGTTTCGTGCATGGCCAGATAGCCGAACAGCACCGATACCGCCAGGAAGATAGCAGCAGCCGTCAAATGTCGTGCGGTTGGAGTGGGCCTCATGGGATGCGTTTTCCCTGGGTTCGGAACATGCTAGTATAGTTTCCCTGGCAGCCCTGACAAGCGATCTGGTCAAGATATGAGCGACACGATGAGCCAAGGTGATCCCTTCATCCTGAACGTCGGCGAGACGATCGACCGCGAGGAATTGATCGCGCCGTCGGCCCGCGTGGTGGTGGGCGTCTCCGGCGGCCTGGACAGCGTGGTCCTGCTGGACGTGCTGGCGGCGCTGGCCGGCGCGGACGGGCGGGGCTACGACCTGATGGTCGCCCATCTCGACCACGCCCTGCGCGACGCCGCCGCAGCCGATGCCGCTTTCGTAGCCGAGCTCGCCGACAGCTACCACCTGCCCTGCACCGTCCAGCGCCGCGACGTCGCCGCCGTCGCCGCCGAGACCGGCCAGAGCATCGAGACCGCCGCAAGGATGGTGCGCTACGAGTTCCTCGGCGGTCTGGCCCGGACGTTCGGCGCCGCCTGCGTGGCGGTCGCCCACCATGCCGATGACAATGTCGAAACCGTCCTGCATCGGCTGCTGCGGGGGACACACCTGCGCGGCCTGGCGGGAATGCCCATTCGCCGTCCGATGGGCGGCGGGCCCATCGACCTCGTCCGCCCCTTGCTGCCATATCGCCGCGATGAGATCCGTGCCTATGCCCAGCGCCGACACCTGCGATGGCGGGAAGATGAAACCAACCGCGACACCCAATACCGCCGAAACTTCATCCGCCACGAATTGCTCCCGTTGCTTCGCAGCCGCTTCAATCCCCGTGTTGACGAGGCCCTGATGCGGCTGGCCGGGTCGGCCGGCGATGTCGAAGACCACCTGGCTCGCCTGGGGGCCGAAACGTTCAGCCACGCTCGCCTTCCCGATGCCCCGCCCGGCGGGGTGGCCATGGACGCCCGCTCACTGGGCCAACACCCGCAGATCGTCATTACCTATGCGATGCGGGTCGCCCTCGAGACCCTCGGCGCTCCGCTGGCGGCGGTGACGGGCGAACACTTGCGCCAGATGGCGGCGCTGGCGATCGATTCCGAAAGTCCCGCCGTCGCCCTGCCCGGCGGGCTGGCCGCTCGTCGCTGCGGCGACCGAATCGTCATCGCCCCCGCCGACACAGCCGACGCCGAGCCGGTCGCTGATGCGGTCGCTGATGCGGTCGAACTGGCCTGTCCGGGCACGACCCGCCTGCCCGATGGATCGACCGTGACAGCCGTCATCGAGCCGCTGGACCGGCGGGAGTTCGCCGCCCATTGTCGCCAACCCGTCGCGGGCGCGGAGTATCTCGACGCCGACGCCGTCACAGGCCCGTTGCTCTGCCGGCCCCGGTGCGACGGCGATGTGTTTCATCCGCTGGGAGCCCCCGGCCGCCAGAGCGTGGGGGATTTTCTGACCAACGCGAAGGTCCCGCGCGAGAATCGCCGTCGCGTTCGGTGCATCTGCGATGCCGCCGGCGTCGTGTACGTGGCCCCCTTGCGGATCGATGACCGCGTGAAGATCACCGACGCCAGCCAGCGTGCGATTCGGCTAACCTGCCGGAAGGGCGATGACGGCCCTTGATTCGATGGGGCGAGCGGATAGAATCCACTGACCTCATGATCCAAGCCATCGGTCAAGTCGGCGCTCGGACGATTCAAGCCGTGGAAGGTTTCGGCGACTTCTGTCGCTTCTGCGGCGAGACGTTCAGTTGGATGGCGGCCGGCGCGCGCCGTGGGCGGAACTTCCGCCTGGTGCTGCCGCAACTGATGGAGATCGGTACGCGGTCGCTGCCGGTGGTGATGGTCACGGGCCTGTTCGTCGGCATGGTTCTGGCCGTTCAGATGGTCCCGCAATTCAAGGCCATGGGCATGGTCCCCCGAATGGGGATGATCGTGAACCTCTCGGTGCTTCGCGAGCTCGGCCCGGTGCTCAGCGGCGTGATGCTGGCCGGGCGCGTCGGCGGAGGCCTGACGGCCGAGCTGGGCACGATGCGGGTCACCGAGCAGATCGACGCCCTGCGCGCGATGGGCACGAGTCCAATCCGCGTGCTGGTGGTCCCCCGGTTTCTGGCGTGTGTGCTGCTGACGCCCCTGTTGGTGATCTACGCGGACGTTATGGGCATCCTGGGCGGCTACGTGATCAGCGTCGCCATCTATGGCGTCAACAGCGCCGAGTTCTGGCGCCACGCCGCCGAGGGCCTGCGCCAATTCGATATCTTCTACGGCCTGATCAAGGCGACGTTCTTCGGCACGGCGTTGGGGATGATTTGCTGCTACAAGGGGTTTCGCTGTTCGGCCGGCGCCGCCGGTGTCGGGCGGGCGTGCACCCAGGCTTTCGTCACCAGTTGCATGACCATCCTCGGGCTGAACCTGTTCCTCGGTATCCTGCTCAACGCGATCGAAGAGCAGATCTTCGGTCTGCGACTCGTGATCTGATTCGGAGTTCCCCGTGCTTTTCGACAAGGCCATCCACAACTGGCGACCGCGCCATCAGAATCGCACCTGCTTCTGGCTGCACATGGTCGGCATGCCCGCCTGCTTCATCGCTGCACCGGCCATGGCCATCGTCGGCCAGGGGTGGATGGCGGGGGCGCTGTTTGTCGGAGGCTACGCGCTGCAGCTCCTGGGCCATACCATCGAAGGCAATCGCAGCGGTGAGGAAATGTTCCTGCGAAAGCTGCTGTCGCGACCGTAACCCCCGCCCGTCAACGCTGCGTTGCTAGGACCCCCTGTCGCGGGGGCCGGCGGGCGTCTGCCAGGTCTGGCGCCATCACCCGCTTCATCGGCCCGTGAACGTACTGGTGGAACCGCCCGCCGGGGCAATTGGTTTTGGCGTTGGGGGCGTCGCGATGGGTAATGATGTTGGCCAGGGGAATGTCATAGGCTCTCGCCAGATAGGCCACCAGTTTCTGCAGGGACGCCCGCTGGGTTGAGCTGGGCAGCGCCGTGGAGAAATCACCCACCAGGCAGATGCCGATCCCGTGTTCGTTGTATTCGTTATTGAGCGTGCCGCCGCAGTGCGCGCCCCACTTCTGTTTGCGCCACCGGCTGCCGACCTCAACCGCCCCATCCGAGCCGCCATGGCCGTTGGTGATGACGAAGTGGTAGCCCATCTCGTCCCAGCCTCGCTTGCGATGGGCGAGGTCGAACTGGCGGGCGTTGCCCTTCTCGGCGGCGCTGTGGTGGATCACGATATACGTCCACGTCCGTTTGCCCGTCGCCTGCCATGGATGGCGCTTCGCCGTCTTGACGGCGGCGGCGCGGGCCTGCCGTCTGCGGGCCAGCCGGGCCTTGAGCGATGCGGCGCGATCGGACGTCTTCGACGCCACCGGCTGGTCCAGATCGATCACCGGAAACGGCTGGCGGTAAGCGGCCTCCATCAGCCCGTACGGATCGGCGGCCTGCCACTGCTGCTGGGAACACCCCACCACCATCAGCAACACACCTGTCAGACATGTTCGCAGATGAGACCTAGTCATCGGTGACCTTCGCCTGGAGTTATTCGTCGATGCCAATGGACTACTGACCTATCGGTCGGGTGTGGACGTAATCTTTGAACTTTGCCAGCGACGAATGTCGCGTGATAGACGGCGCCGCCGCCTGGGCTGGCGCAATCAGATGGGTGGTCAGCCGAAGGGCGGCCCCGTTCGCCGCCAGCAGTTCGTCGGCCGTCACCAGCGCCACCGGCGCGGAAAGCGCGTTGCTCTGGCGAAGGAATACCCGTAACCGTCCGCGGCCGATCTGCGAGGCGGTATCCACCAGCACCAGCGGCGCCTCCGGCGCGACGCGGCGCAACTCGCGCCGTAGACGGACAAACTCCCCCTGCGGCCCGGAGGCGATCCAAACCATCTCGCCCCCGCCGGCCAGCGCGTCGATCAGCCCCCTTGCGCCTTCGGGGCTGTTCTGCGCCAGCGGCAGGAGGGTCTTGGCGTCCAGCAGCAGCACAGGTCGATCGCTCGGCAGGACCAGCACGTTGAGACGGACGCTCTGGAACGCGCGGTGCCCGTATGGCACGCCCACCAGCCGGACGACATTGACACCCATAGCAGGCCGGTCGAGATGGACCTGAGCCCCCCCAGCCTCCAGCGGCGTCGCCCTTCCGGCCAGCGCCCTCATCCAGACCAGCGACACCTGCCCGTCGGGCCCCTGGCACAGCAGAACCGGTTCGTTGTCATTCCGCAGGGGTGGGAGGGCATAGCCTAAAGACATCATGTTCACGGGGGGGTCGTGCATCCACAGAACGTCGCCAAAGACCATCTCCCCGTCCCATCGCCTCGGCGCTTCGGTGGCGGCCATGACGCTGAACCACGCCACAGCCACGACCGTAATCCCCGCCACGGCCAGCAGGCACCAGCGACACAGAAAACCCACAATCTCAAGGGTCCGGCTCATATTGCGCTATCTTATCGGCTGCGATCAGATCCCAAGTTGACGAAGTCTCGCGATGCGGTCCTGAATCGGCGGGTGCGTGGAGAACACACTCTTGGCGCGGGCTTCGAATTTCTTGATCGGGTACACGATGTACAGCGGCGCGGTGGCTCGGTTGGCGACTTCGAGCACCTCGGTGTCGCTTTCGAGCTTGGCCAGCGCCGACGCCAGCCCGGCTGGGTTACGCGTCAGTTCGACACTGCCGACATCGGCGAGGTACTCCCGCTGGCGCGACAGCGCCATCTGGATGATTCTGGCCAAAATCGGCGCCACGATCGACAACACCAGCGCGATCACCACCAGCAGGCCCCCACCGCCCCGACTGTTGCTGCGCCGGCGCCGCGACCGCCCGCCGCCCCAGATCATGCTCCGCATGAACACGTCGCACAGCATCACGAGCACCCCTACCATCACGGCCATCAGCATGGCGTACCGAATATCGAAGTGTCGGACATGGCTGAGTTCGTGGGCGATCACCCCCTGCAGTTCGTCGCGCGAGAGCTTCTGTCGCAGGCCGGCCGTAATCGCAATCGATGCGTGCTTCGGATCGCGCCCGGTGGCGAAGGCATTCAGGGCCGTATCGTCGATCACGTAAATCTTCGGCAGCGGCAACCCGCCGGCGATACAGAGCTCTTCGACAACGTTATGGAGTTGGGGATCGTCCGGGCGGGCGATTCGGCGAGCGCGGCTGATGCCGAGAATGGCCGACGAGCCGCCGTAGTAACTCAGCAGCGCCAACAGGAAAGCGACTGACGCCGCGCCCACGGCCACGACGACACCGAATTCCCAGTCGCCCCCCCAGACGTTGCCGATCAGCAGGCCGACGACGGCGAAAAAGACCATGAACACCGCAATCAGCAGCAGGCTATTGCGCTTGTTCCTGGCGATCAGGGTTCGAAACGTCTGAGCAGCCATAAGGGTTCCGGTCGGCCCGCCCGCTGCGGCGACAGCGGGCGGCGGGCGTTTGGCGGGCGTTTGGCGGGCGGTCGACTAGAAGCTGACCTTCGGCGCCTCGCGCTGGGCGGCGTCTTCGAGCTCGAAGTACACCTCGGGGCCGAAGTGGAACATGCCGGCAGCCACGTTCGCCGGGAACTTCAGCCGTGTTTCGTTGTAGACGGCCACCGAATCGTTGTAATGCTGGCGAGCGAAGGCGATCTTGTTCTCGGTGCCGGTGAGTTCTTCCTGCAACTGCGCGAAGTTCTCATTGGCCTTGAGATTCGGATACGCCTCCGACAGCGCGAACAACTGTCGCAGTGCGCCGGTCAGCATGTTCTCCGCCTGGGCCTGGTTGGCCACGCCGTCGGCGCTGATGGCGGCATTGCGAGCCTCGATGACGCGTTGGAGGGTTTCCTGCTCGTGCGACGCGTAGCCCTTGACCGTTTCGACCAGGTTGGGGATCAGGTCGTACCGCCGCTTGAGCTGCACGTCGATCTGGCTCCACGCTTCGCGGCAGCGGACGCGTTTGGCAACCAGACTATTATAAATGACGATCAGAACGACAACCAGCAGACCGACGATGCCCAAGACAATCCACACGGCTTCCATTGGCAGCCCTTTCTCTGTGAGAATCGAATCCACCCATCTCGATTGGCACATACTGTAGCGGCCACGGCAGCGCCGATCAAGCCTTTGGGCGACCCCCGAATGACTCGGATTTGCTGTATGCTCGCCTTGGCTGGCGCGGCATAATTGACCCTCCAGGAGAATGCCGTGGATCCTGTTACCTTGGACAAGATCGAGTACGATGCAGTGCGCGAGATTCTGGCGCGATTCTGTCGCTGCAGCCTCGGCGCCTGCGTCGCCCGCCACATCCGGCCATCTCGCAATGCCGATATGATCCGCCACTGGCTGGACCAGACCACCCAGATGGTCCAGGCGATCCGCGAGGTCGGCCTGCCGCCGCTGGGCGGTGTGGCCGATGTGACCGACGCGCTGGCCCGCGCACGCCCCGGCGGCGGGGGTGGGCCCGAGGATTTCGCTGCACTGGCCGCAACCCTCAAGGCCGCCCGTGCGGTCAAGGCCTACCTGATCGCCCTGCCCGAGCCGCTGGATCTGCTCCAGCAGATGGGCAGCGGCATGGGCGACTTCGACGCCGAGATCGACGCAATCGAGAAGGTGGTCGCCCCGGACGCGACGATCCACGACGACGCCTCGGCGCGTCTGAAACGCCTTCGCAGCCAGATCGAGGCCCTCGACCGCCAGATCCATGATGTAATCCACGGCTACCTGCACCAGCCGGACGTTCGCCGCCTGCTCCAGGAGCCAACCGTCACGCTGCACAACGATCGATACGTTCTACCGGTCCGGACGGAGAACCGCGGCCGGCTTCCGGGCGTGGTGCATCGCACATCCGGTTCCGGGGCGACAGTGTTCGTCGAACCCAACGCATGCGTCGAACTGAACAACCACATGGTGGACCTGCGCGACGATGAACGCGCCGAAGTCCTGCGCCTGCTCAACGAATTGGCCATGACGATCGCCCCGCGCGCCGACGCGATCACCGCGACGCTTCGCGCCATCGCAATGACGGACCTGATCGCCGCCAAGGCCCAGTACGCCTACCAGTTCGACATGACCTGCCCCGAGCTGACCGAGGACGGTCCGTTGGAGTTCGCCCAGGCCCGTCACCCGCTGCTGATCGACCAGGTCTGGCAGCAGGAGCAGGCCGGCCTGTCGCCCGAGCAGCGCCACCAGGTCGTGCCGATTGACGTGCGGCTTGGCTCGGATTTCGACATCCTCGTGATCACCGGATCCAACACCGGCGGCAAGACCGTGTGCCTCAAGACGGTCGCGCTTCTGGCGATGATGGCCCAGAGCGGCATGCACATCCCCGCGCGGCGCGGCGCCACGATGCGAATCTTCCAGGATGTCCTGATCGATGTCGGCGACGAGCAATCGCTGCAGCAGTCGCTCTCGACGTTCGGCGGGCACATGCAGCGCCTTCGCCACATTCTCGCCAAGGCCGACGCCCGATGCCTCGTCCTGCTGGACGAACTGGGCGCCGGCACGGACCCCGACGAAGGCGGCGCCATCGGCCAGGCGACGCTCGACGAACTTCGCCACCGACATTGTCTCGCCATGATCACCACGCACCTGAGCGTGCTGAAGGCCTATGCCTTCAATCACGACCGCGTCGACAACGCCTCGGTCGAGTTCGACACCGAGACGCTCTCGCCGACCTTCCACCTGCGGATCGGTACGCCCGGCGAAAGCCACGCCATCACCGTCGCCGAGCACATCGGCCTGGGCCAGCGACTCGTCAAGGCCGCCCGGGGCCATCTCAGCCACCAGGGCCAACAGTTCAGCAAGGCGATCCGGGCCACCGGCGCCGCCCGGCGCGAGGCCGAGACCGCCCGCTCCGAGGCCCAAACCGCTCACCTGGCCGCCCGGGAACGGGTCGAAAGCTACGAACAGAAGCTCGACGAACTGGACACGACCCGCGGCGATTTCGAGACCTGGCTGGCCTCGCTGCAGCATCTCAAGACCGGCGACGAGATCCACGTCCCCTCGCTCGGCAAGACCGCCCGCCTGGTGCGGCTGGAGCTGCACAAACAGCAGGCTGTGGTCGATTCGGGCTCGCTGCAGATCGAAGTGCCGCTCCGCGAGCTGATGCCCGATCTGGGCCAATCGGGCGTCCGCGAGCAATTGGAGGCGATGAAGACGGAAATCCGTCAGCAGTTGCACGATGCGCGGGCGGCGGGCGACCAGGTGCGGCAGGTGCGGCAACATTACGAGAAGCAGCTACGCGCCCTGCGCCGGCGGGACAAGCAGTTCACCCAATGGATGGCCGACGTCCGGGCGCTGGCGGTCGGGCGGGTTGTCCGCATCAACCACAGGCCGGGCAAGGCGACGGTGGTGGCGATCGATCTGGAACACCTGCAGGTGACCGTCCAGGCCGGCAAGGAGCAGATGGTCCTGGGCCTGTCCGATCTGTTTCCTCAGGAGGGCCCGTTCTCGGCCAAGGCCGATCGCCGCCCCACCCGAAAGAGCGACCACGCCAAGCCGTCTCAGCCCATGCAGCATCGCAAGCGATCTCAGAAGGACACGCAGGCCAATCGCAGGAAGCTCCTGGAGGCCGAGGTGGGCGCGGAGGTGTTCGTCGTGTCGTTCAATCGGCGCGCCAAGCTGGTGCGAATCGACGAGGCCAAGGACGTGGCGGTGGTTCTCAGCGGCAACTTCGAGCTGCAGGTCCCTCTGGCCGACATCGAGCCGGCCCGGCCTCCGCAGCCTCACGCCGACAGGGACAAGGGCGCGCCGTCCGGGCCGCCCGCGCCGTCCGGGCCGCCCGCACCACAGTCCGGCGGCGACGAGTCATCGGCCGACAGGTCGTAGCCGACGCCGGCCAGTGCGAGCCGATCAGGTCTTGACGCCATCGAGCATCACCAGCGACACCGGCCCAAACAGCAGGATGGGCAGGAAGGCGCCCCAGAAGGGCGGCATCGCCGTGAAGCGGCAGATATACACGAACGCGAAGAACGTTCCGACGACCAGCACGCACAAGCCGAAGGAGACTTTGACATTTCGTTCGCGCGACAGAATGAACGGCAGGCCCAGCAGGAGCATCACCACGTTGTTGATGGGCTCGGCGACGCGAATGTGCATCGTCAGTTCGATGGCGGCCTTGTCGGCCACCCATCCGCCGTCGAGCATTCGGCGGAGCTGGCTGCTGGAAAGGTACTCGGACCAGCTATCGGATTGCTGCATGATCAGATCTTCGGGTTCGAGCTTGGACGGGCAGAACAGTCGCCCGCCGATCAGTTTCCAGTGTGCGTTGACATTATCAACTTCATCATCAACTTCATCGACCCAGACAGCGGTGTCGGCTTCGATGACGCCCAACACCTCTTCTCGGCCGTCCATGTCGATGTGGTAGGTGAAGGTCGGGTTGGTCAGCGTGCATAGGCCGGGCTTGTCGGCGGTGGACTCGTAAATATCCAGGCGCTGGGCCTCGATGACCATGTTGTAGGTCTCGTCGTCGATGGCGGAAAATCCCTTGGCCTTTCGAACGACCTCCGGAACGGCCAGGCCCGCGTCGGCGGCATCCTGTTTGATCACCTCGATGAACGCCTCCCGACCGTAGGCGGTGAAGATCTTCTGCGTGCTGGGCAGACTCGGCCAGGTCCTTGTCTGGCGCGCCAGGCGGGCGTTGTCCAGCACCCAGCCGGCCGGGGCGTCTTCGGTCTGCGGCCTGTGGTGTCCCCATCCGCGTGAATGCGCCGCCGCCACAAGGACGTAGTCCTTGTTCCGCATGAGGACCAAGGGGTTCTCCATGCGGTTGGTCTGAGGATCGAACCACGCGGAATACCATATCCGCGACTCGTCCTTGACCAGGGGGACCCCGAAAATGGTGCTGCGCCCTTCATCACTGCCGTCGCGTTGGAGCACGAGCTTCTCGGCGACGGCGGGGACGAAGACCTCCTGGTCGAGCACGACCAGCCCGCCGAGCAGCATCGCGCTGACGACAATGGGCCAGACCACGCGGTGGAGGCTCATCCCCGAGGCGAGCATGGCCGTCAATTCGTTGGTGTGGTTCATGCGCGCGACGGCAAAGACCGCCGACAGCACGATGGCCACGCCGCCCATCTGGGCGAAGTACTCCAGGGAGTGATAGCCGTAGTATTCGCCAATCCCACCGAGAATGGCCCACAGGTCGCCGCGCTCGGCGAACTCGTCCATGTTGGCGAACAGGTCGCCCAGCACCCGCAGCGCCACCAGCGACACCAGCCACATCACCACCGATGACAGGAACGACCGCAGGATGTACCGGTCAAGCGTTCGCATGGATTCTCACTGTCGCGACAGCCGCCAATAAATCAGCCCGTTGGCGATCGAGATCAGGCCGATCCCGCCCCACAGGGCCGCCAGGCCGATGAGCATCGGAGTCTCGGGGTTGCGCACAAGCTCCTTGCCCATGAACACCATGAGGATCACCAGCGCCGCCGGCACGACCGTCAGCGCAAACGCCGTCACCACCTGTCCGCCCCGAAAGATCAGCCCCAGCGCCGCACCCATCGCCACCATCATAAAGCAACTGGCCCCGTAGGCCACCCGCTCGTGCATCTCGGCGATCAACTCCAACACAAGCTTGGGCATGCGATGATCCCGAAGGGTCATCACTCGGTCGATAATGCTCTGATTGCCCGTCAACTCCGCGGGACGTTCACACAGGTCGGCCAAGGAGATGGTCTCCTGGGCGGCGCGGATGTTGGCCGGCAGAGGCAGCCCGGCCTGGGTCCACTCGTGTTTTCGCACGGGCGCCAAATTCGGCTCGTCGGCGTAGCGGACCTGCACGAAGCCGGTCAGTTCGATCGTCACGAGCGTTCGGCCCTGAACCGGCGAATGCTTGGCGATCACTCGTCCGTGGCGGGCCGTCACGGTCTGTTCGAGCTCGCCGTCGCGAAAGACGTCCACCACAACGTCTTTCTCCTGGCCCACCACGTCGTAGCTGCCCGTCAGCCTGACCTCCGAAGGTGTCAGCGATTCGGCCTTGGGGGCGCGAATGTGAAACGACCTGTCGTCGGACTCGAGACCGTCGTAAGAGTCGCCCGCATCGATGGCGGCCTTGAACTCGCGGCTGAACACCTCCAGGCTGATTTCCTGGCGAAGGCCGCGAAGCTCACGCCGGACTTCGACGTGCTGGGTGAGATCCCGAACGGTTCTCAACAGGCGCGCCCACGTGTACCAGCGGACCTTCTCCTGGGTCGGGTTGGACATCGGAGGCAACTCGAACCCGCCCGCCCGCAGATGGGTCAGGCTGAACGTTTCCGTGTCGGTGTGAATGGCGCGATTGGTATAGATGCCGACATAGATGTCGCCTTCCGGCGTGGTCTTGATGCCCGTCAGATGCCCGGTGGCCGCGGCGCCGAACTCAATGCGGTGACGCATCTCCCGGGCCTGCTGCTGCTGCATCCGAGCTTCGCGGATCTTGGCGTCGGCGGCGTTTCGCTCGTCCTCCGTGACGGCCGCCGACCGCATCGCCTCCGCGGTCGCCAGGGCCGCGGCGGCCTGTCTGGCCTTGTCGTCGGCCTCGTTCTTGTCGGGCTTGATCACGCCCACCACGCCGACCAGCCGCTCATTCTGAAGGTCGGGCTGGTCCGAGCGGATGATGAACCGGTCCAGCTCGAACGTGCCCTTGCGCTTGAGTGTGTTGAAGAAGTATCGCTTCGCCCCGCTGAGAAACATAGCCCCCGCGCGCCCGGCCAGCACCGGGGCCACAAAGTTGCCCAGCGCCAGCGCCAGCACGGTGACAATCGCCCCGGTCGCCAGGGCGGGCTTAAGCACGTTGATCGTCGAGACCCCGCTCGCCCGGCAGGCCGTCAGTTCATTGTCCTGGCTGAACCGCCCGTAGACCAGGGCCGCCGCGAACACCGCCGCGATCGGCAGCGTGAACGACATCATCACAGGCAGCGTGAACACGAACAGCGCCATCGCCTGCCGCGGGCCAAGCCCCTGCTTGCGCATGGGCTCGAACAGGCCAAGAATCGTCATCAGCAGCGTAAACGCGGCCGCCGATATACACGTGGCCTTCAGCAGGTCACGGGCCAGGTATTTGTGGAGCGTGTTCATCCGTTGATTCGACTACGCGGCGTCCTGCGTGTCACCAAGCCGATCTCGCCGGCCGTATCGTCACCGCGAGCGGTCCGCCTTGACCGCAGCTCTATGTGTAGACCATGTATCCGCCTGCCCCGAGGTCATCGGAATCGGCAAAAACCTTCGCAACGGCCCGCTTGCCGCCCAGGGTCTCCCGAATCACGTACACCGGCCGGCCGTCGGACCGGCGGACAACCGCCACCGCCCACACGCCAACCAGCGCCATCAGGGCGAACTGGCAGCTTACTAACCCAATGATGACCGTCGTCATTCGGACTTCGCCGCCCATGTCCACCCCGGCCAGCAGCAGAATCAGCGACACCAGATACACCAGCACCGACGCGCCAAACAGCACCCCCGCGACAGCCGCCGCCTTAGCGAATACCCGCACCAAGTCGCCATCCGCCCCAACGTCGCCACGGGTCCGTAGCGGGCCCTTCGCTCCACGGCTGCCGGAAATCCGGCTGACGCGGAAACCGACTCGCCCGATCTGTTGATCCACACTCGCCGAAGCGCCCGGCGCGATCGAGATCGCGTCGATGACTTTTCGGTCGATCAAACGCATGTCGGCCCGGCCGCCGCAACACTGGGGGGTGACACGCTTTCGTCCCTTCCCCTTCGCCGGGCCGTCACCCCCGACGTGGATGATTTCGAAGCCCTCGCGCCAGCGCGCGATCAGCTCGCCCACCAGCTCGGGCCAGTTCTCACACCGGCGATCGAACGTCACGACCGCCCTGCCGCCGGCCACATGGCAGCCGGCCGTCACCGCCGCCGCCGAGCCGAACGCCCGCGAAAGCTCCACCACGCGGATGTTGGCGTCATCGCCCTGCAGCCGCCGCAAGACGACGTCCGTCTCGTCGGTGCTGCCGTCGTTGACGAAGATCAATTCGTAGCCCTGCCCGAGCTTCTCGCCCTCAGCCGCCAGCTGCGCGCAGAGCGCCTCGAGCCCGTCGTGCTCGTTCTGCACGGGCACAACGAAGCTAAACGTCACCTGGCCTGTAGTCTCCCGGTCCATAAGCGGCGGATTGTATCACACACCCCCTCCAAAACAACCGTTTTCGCCCCCAAGCCCGCGTTCATGTTTAGCCCTGCGGGCACTTTCATGCAGCGTCGGTCAGCGTCCCGATGTAGATCGGGACTGTCCCGCCAGCTCTTGCCTAAGCAGTCTTACAAGAGTCTTGTTAGGTGGCCGCGCCGATGGGGAACATGGTTGGTTTCCCGGCCCTGACATGCAACGCATCACACAGCTTGCGTGAGGCCGATCGGTCCGGGCCGAGCCCAAGAGCCCAAAGGGCTCACATGTATCAGCCCCGGGCAACGCCCGGGGAAAGCCGGCGATCGTCATTCTCCGAGCCCTGTAGGGGCGAAATGACCAAGGGCTCAGCCCGTGACGCCTCTTCAATGATCTGCGCCTCCTCTTCATGTCGCCCCTACAGGGCTCGGTCCGCGCGATGGCCCCGCCTCCTGGGGCTTCGCCCCAGGCTGGTACATGTCAGGCCGTTGGCCTGAGACATCCGCTGCCCGCACGACAAGAGATCTACGTAAGGCCGCTCAGCACCCCCTACGGCTGGGCGGAGGCGAGATAGCCTTCGGCTAGCTGGAGGTTTGTTTGTATGACGCCTTGCATGAAGTCGCGCTGGCGTGGGTTTGTTTTGCGGAGCTGGCCTAGCTGATCTTGGGAGATGAGTGTCAGCGGGGGGACGAACGTTTCCGGCGGAATGTCCACATCTTCGACAACCGCTCGCGCGGCGATGAAGGCGCCGGCGCTTACGTTGGCCCTGAAGACCACGGCCCCGAATCCTACGAAGCACCGCTCGCCCAGGCTGCACGGCCCGTGAACGATCGCGCCATGCGCCAAGGATGTTCGTTGCCCGATCGTGACCCCGCTGCCCGCTAAGGCGTGAACGATCACGCCGTCCTGGACATTGCATTCGGCCTCCACAACGATGGGCTTCACGTCGCCGCCGGCGGGGACTTCGTCGGCTCTGATTACGGCGTTGGGGCCGACGAAGACGCGGGGGCCGATCCGGACGCGTCCGATCACCTGGGCCGTCGGATCGATGTAGGCTGTGGGATCGATCTCGGGCCAATCGCCACTCGGATTCGGCCGTATGCGTGTTTGCAGGTTGCGTTCCATCCAACTACCTTACCTTGGCCGCCCCGAATATGCGAATTGCGGCCCCCTGTCCTCGCCTCTGCAGGCTGCGATCAGGTGTTGAGGTGGTCGCAGGTTGCTACTGTTGCGGCTGTCAGGGCGAGCGCTGCGGTTTCTACGCGGAGGGTGGTGTGGCCTAGGTGGACTGGGCGGAAGTTCGCGTGCGATGCGGCGGTGCGTTCGTCGTCGGTCAGGTCGCCTTCGGGTCCGACCAGAATGGCGATCGTCTGCCCCGTCGACCAGTCCGTCAGGGCGGATGGGAGGGGCTGGGCTGCTTCGGCGATCTCGCCCACGAGCCGAATCGCACAGTCGCAGCCGGCCAGGTAGTCGGCGACGGCCAGCGGCTGGCGGAGGTCGGGCAGGAAGTTGAGCCCGCACTGGCGGGCGGCGGAGATGCAGTGGCTCATCCACCGCTGACGCTTGCCGGCCGGCAGATCCATCCCCCCGGCGACGCTGCGGGCGAAGACAACCGGCTGGAGCCGCCCGACCCCCAGTTCCGACGCCTTCTCCAGCAGCCAATCGACCCGCTTGCCCTTGGGGATGGCGAAGGCCAGTTCGATCACCGGCTCGGGCCGGGCCAGCAGCGGCCCGACGTGCTCGACGGAAACCGTCAACTTGCTTCGCTCGGCCGAGGCGATCGTGCCCTCGGCCACCCGCCCGGCCCCATCGAACAGCGTCACTCCAGCCCCCACCGCCAGGCGGAGCACGTGGATTGCGTGGTGGGCCTGATCGCCCGAGACCTCCACCGCACCGGCCGATAGATGGTCGACATGGAAGCGTCGGCCCGTAGCTGTATGGCTGGATCCCATTTCTTACTCGATCCTTGTCGAACGGCAAGGGCGAATTGGCCGATAAAGATTATGCACATTCTCATAGTTCAGATCATACAAATAGGTGAGGAAGCGGAGACAGGACGGCCACAGAACCTTCTAAGCACATTCATATCAGACGCTTAGCAGGACATTCATTGTTGGGAGGCCGTCGTCGGAATCCTACGTTTCATGTGGCAAGACGGTCATCGGCCGGAGGCAGTGAACACCATGAACCCCAATCCAAGCAGACGCATCCGTGCAGCGCACAGCGTGGTCGTTGGCCTGGTTCTGGCAGTCGCAGCCACAGCCGCCGCCGATACGATCAACATCACTTCGCCGATGCTTTACGGCAACGCCAACAAGATCGTGCTCCCACAAAAGTCGATCCTGATATCCCGTGGGCAATCCGCCTCGGGCGGAGTCACCCTACGGCTATCCTCGCTTCTGCAGCCTGGGATCAGCTATCGAGGCGGTCGCAGGCTGCCACTGTCGCCGCTGCCCGGGCGACCGCTGCGGTCTCCAGGCGGAGTGCGGCATGCCCCGGATGCACCGCGCGAGATCTCGCCTGCGATACGGCAACTCCTTCTTCGTCTGTCAGAGCGCCTTCGGGCCCGACCCGAATACCGACCGCCTGCCCCGCCGACCAGTCGGTCCGGGCCGCTGGGAGGGGCTGAGCGGCCTGGGCAACCTCGCCCACCAGCCGAATCGCACACTCTCAACCAGCCAGATAAGGGGCCACTGCCAGCGCCTAGCGTAAATCACGCAGGAACTTCAGCCCCCACTGGCCCGCGGCGGAGATGGAGATACAGTAGCTTATCCGGCGGCCGCGCTCTTCTGGCGGCAGATTCATCCTCCCGGGGACGCAACGGGCAACGACAACCGGCTCGAACCGCCCGACCCTCAGCTCCGATGCCTTCCCTAGTAGCCAATCGACCCACTCACCCTTCGGGACTGCAAAGGCGAACTCGATCACGAGTCCTCAGCGGGCCAGCATCGGTCCGACCTCCTGCACGACAGAGACAGTCAGTTCGCTACGCCCGGACGAGACAAGCGTACGCTCGGCCATTCATCCGGCCCTATCGAACATCGACACGGTAGACCCGACCGACAGGCGTAGGACGTGCATTGCGTGGTGAGCGTGCTCGCCCAAGACGTCCACCGCGCCGGCCGATAGGTCGTCGACATGGAAGCGTCGGCCGGTAGCTGTATGGCTCGATCCCATTTAGTGCCCAATCATTCTCCGACAACAAGGGCGCTCTGGCCGATAAGGATTATGCTTATTCTCATAGATCAGATTATATGACAGATGAGCAGGCCGAGACAGGGCCACAAAAGAAATTTGCTAAGTACCCATGTTTCAAAAGTTTATCAGCACATTTGTTGTTGGGAAGAAGCCCAGCGGAATCCTATGTTTCATGTGGCAAGACAGTTATCGGCCAGAGGTAGCAGACAGCATGCACCACAATTCAAACAGACGCGTCCCTACGGCGCGCAGCATGGTCGTTGGCCTGATTCTGGCGGTCGCAGCCACAGCCGCCGCCGATACGGTCGACATCAATTCGCTGCTGCTGTACAGCGAGCAGGAGACGATTGTGCTCCAAAGGGACTCCTTCTACTTCGGCGCCATCGCCGCCAAGCAGGATGTCGATATCAAGGAGCGTGTCCGCACGGACGCGGTGTATTCCGAGGCCAATGTCAGCTTCGGCGATGACGCCGTTGTCCGCGGGCGCGTGCTGGCCAATGCCGTGGCCACGGCCGGCATGAGGCTGGATTTTGTCGGCAGCGATTTTACCGGCAACACGGTCAACATCAACACCGACGCGACGATCCAGGGGGACGTGCAGGCCCGCTCGGACACGATGGCCCTCCAATCCGGAGCGACCGTCACCGGCAGCCTGTTGGGCAACCGTGATGTCGCGGTTGGGGACAACTCGACGATTTACGGCGACGCCAGCGCGGGCATCGGCTACAACCTGATCTTCGGCGCCAACGTCACCGTGACCGGCTCGACCGATCCGCTGGACAAGGCCATCGCCGCGTTCACGCTGCCCTTGATGCCGGCCGAACCCACCAGGCCCAGGATCGGCAGGACCAACGTCCGTGGCTCGGCCGAGAGCACGGTGACTCTTGCCCCCGGGTCCTACAAGGATCTGTCCATCGAGCAGGACAGCGTGTTGAACCTCAGCAGCGGCACGTATGTCTTTAAGAGCTTCTGGATGGCCAAGCGCGGCATCGTCAACGTCGACACATCCGGCGGGGACGTGGTGATCAATGTGACGTCCGGCTTCGACACGGGTCAATACGTTCAGTTCAACCCGTCCGGCGAGGGAAAGGTCATCATTAACGTGCACGGCAACGGCGGCGTCTGGCTGGGCCTGGGCAACATGATGAAGGCCAACATGTTCGTCTGGAACGGCATCTTCGGCGCCGACAAGAACCTGCAGTTCATGGGCACGATTCTGGCTAAGAAGAACATCTCCATCGACGAAGGCGCCGCCCTTTACTACTCCCAGGGGGGCGGCAACTATCAGGGCGTGCCCGAACCGATCTCGCTGGCCGTGCTGGCCGCTGGGGCGGTGATGATGCTGCTGAGGCGCCGTCGCCGACACGTCGTCACCTGACGTCGACGCCGGGCGCTACGGCCCCACCACGTCAACGATGAAGATCTCGAAGCCGTTGGCCGTCACGGCCTCATCGGTTCCCGGCGGGGTGAACCGCTCACCGACCTGAATGATCCTGACCTCGGCATCGGCCCCCTGAAAGCTCGTGCCTTCGAACGCGCGGGCAAAACTCTCGACCAGCATCGTGGCCGAGACCTCGTATAGAGCCCCCACCATCACGTGGACGCGCATCACCTGCGACAGCGCCCGAATCTCGGCGGTCTGCTGCAACTGGGACATCAACGCATTGGCCAGGGTCGATAAATCCATCTATTCTCTCGCATGGGGCCGTCAGACCGCCCCGCCCCGGCCGCCCATGATCAGCACCTCGATGGCCTTGGCGACCCCTTCGGCGTCGTTGTGGTCGGTCACGTAATCGGCTGCGGCCAACACCTCCTGCGGGGCGTTGGCCATCGCCACGCCGACCCCGGCCCAGCGGAGCATCTCCAGGTCGTTGGCGTTGTCGCCGATCGCCATCACCTGTTCGCGCGCGACGCTCAGCTCGCCGGCGACCGTCCGCAGGGCCTGAGCCTTGGAGACGGTCGAGTGGGTGATCTGCAGCAGCTCGCCCTCGGTTTGCGTTACCGTCACGTCGAAGCGAAACTCCGTGGCGATCCGCCGACCCAGGTCCGTCATCCGCCCGGCCGGGCCCAGCAGGAGCAGCTTCGTGACGGGCTGATTCAGCCACTCGCTCATCGGCGCGACCATGTCCGGGCGGAACAGCCTGCCCGTCTGCGTCACATAGCTGGCGTCGTAACGGTCGGTGTACCAGCGATCGAGCACCTCGGCCGAGACGAGCACGTCGGCTTGTTCGCGGCGGGCCAGCTCGGCGATGCGGCGGGCGATTTCACCGGCCAGGGGCGTGTGCAGCAGGATCCGCCCGGACGGCGGATCGAACACCAGCGCCCCGTTGTAGTTGATCATGGGTGCGTCGAGGTCCAGGGCCTCGTAGAAGGGCAGAACGCTTCGCGGAGGCCGAGCGGACGCCAGCACAACGTGCACGCCCTCGCGACGTCGAATGGTCCGAAGGATCGCGGCGGTGTCGCTGCTGATCTCGTTGGCCGACGTCAACAACGTCCCGTCCAGGTCAATGGCGACAAGATGAATTTTCATGGCAACCCAACACGCAACAAGCCATAATAGCCTGCGCAACATGCGCCGGCGCTGCGTCCAACCATTATAAGCGGTCGCGGCGGCGGGTCACCGAACGATCTTGTCCGCCGGATAAGGCAAAGGCGGACACTGGCGGGACACCACCAGTTCGCAGCGGGAGCAGACTCCATGATGCGTGCTCTGAACGTACTCTTGCGACACCGACTATCGGCCGTTGCGTGCATGGTGTGGGTGATTGCGGCCGCCGGGGGCGCGGCCCAGGGGGGCCCGGGAACCGACAGGCTGCACATCCCCAAAGGCCGCTCGGTCAGCCTGACCCACACGATGACCGACGGCGCCGGCTACCAGTGGGACATCCGCAACTACGGCGGCCCGCAGTACGGTACGAACTACGTCTACGACGACGGCATGATGCTGCAACTGCCCAGTGTGGGGACCTTCAATACCTCCAGCGCCCGGCAGAACGAGCGCGGTGACGAAATCGAACTGGGGCCCGTGCAGGACGGCCCGGTGCAGGTCTGGCGGCGGATTCGCGTCTACGGCGACCGGCCCCTGGCCCGATGGCTGGATATCTTCACCAATACGTCCACTCAGGAGGTCTCGCTACCCATCGTGATTCGGACCGACCTGAACTACGGCATCGCCGCCACGACCACCAGCAGCGGCGACGGTCAGTGGGGCCCGGACGATTGGCACATGACCACCCGCACCAATAACCCCCAATCGCCCGCACTGCTCCATATCCTGTGTGACCCCAAGAAGGCCCGCATCCGCCCCACCGTCCAGCAGCAGCACTCGCGGATAATGAGCACCTACCAACTGAAGATCCCCGCCGGCAAGACCGTCATTCTCTGCGTGTTCCAGTCGCAAAGCACCCGGCCCGCCGAGCACGAAGACCTGCTCGCCAAGTTTCACCTCGCCAAGCTCCTGGCCGATCTGCCGCCGGCGGTCCGCGCGATGATCGTCAATTTCGACGGCCTGGCCGGCGTGGGCATGGTACAGCTGCAACGGTCCGATCAGGCCGACTTGATCCTGCTGACCAACGGGGATGAGATCTTCGGGACAATCGCCGATCGGCCGGTCGCCATGACCGCTTTCTTCGGGCCCATCGAGGTCCCGGCAAAGAAGATCATCGGCATGGCCATGGACCCCAAACGCCCCGGGCGTGCGACGGTCGTCCTGACCGACGGCCAGTTGATCACCGGCCAATGCGCCTGGGATGCTCTGGAGGTGATGCTGTCGGTCGGCGGGACGCTGCAGGTGCCCATCCGCCGCATCCGCCAGTGGTCCTACCGCATCTCCGACGACCGGCCCGATGGCGTCACCTTCGACGGGCCCATCGCCATTTTGCGAACGGGCGACCGCCTGGCCTTTGATCCGGAGGCGACGCCGTTGAAGCTGCTGAGCCCCTACGGCCTGGTCGATCTTCAGGCCTCCAACCTGCTGGCGATTCAGTTGGACAATCCCTCGCACGCCGTCCACCGGGTGACGTTCCTCAATGAGACCGTCCTGGCCGGGCTGCTGCAGCCGGCCAAAATTCCGCTGACCCTGCGTCTGGGGCCTGACGTCGTTATCCCGCGCGAGATGGTTCGGAGCATTCGTTTCGCCACCGACAGCCAGAACGACGACCTGCTGACCACGGTCGTATTGGCCAACGGGGACGTGCTCAAGGGGCGTCTGACCGACGAGCAGATCGAGTTGGCGGGCGATTTCGGCCGCCACACGCTCAGCCCGAGCAACCTCCGCCTGATTCAGATGACGCCCACCCACCCCGGCCGGGCGGCGCTGACCTTGTGGGACGGGACGGTCCTTCGCGGGCAACTGACGGCCTCGGCGCTGGGCATGCAGATCTCGCCGGGCCCGACGATATCCGTCCCTCTCGCCCAGATCGTCTCCGTCCAGCGGGCCGTGCCCCTGCCCCCCGAAGAAATCGTCGCTCAGGTCGAGGCCCTGATTGTTCGACTGGGGGCTGAAAGCTACCAGGACCGCCAGAACGCCACCGACGAGTTGATCGACATCGGTCGCAGTATCGCCCCGCTGCTGAAGCGGCATCTCCAGCACGAAGACCCCGAAATCCGCCAGCGCGTCGAGCAGATTCTCGACCGCCTGGGTGGAGGATCGCACTGATGACATCGTTGCCCCCCCGGCCGGCGTTTGCCGCAGCCTTGATCCTGATCGTCACAGCCGGCGCCTTCGCCGGCAGCGGCCCCCCCTGGCTTATCACCGGCGGCCCCGCCGCCGCCAGCCCCGCCGGTGGCGGCGGGCTGCACATCGCCGGCAACAAGCAGACGGGGTTCAACTGGACGCGCAAGGACGGCGGGGGCTTCCGATGGGACATCACCAACGTCGGCATGGTGTTGGACGGCACGAGCGACCTCTACGACGGGGCCATGCGCCTGTCGATCGGACCCAAGAGCTTCACCAACAGCCGCCCGGCCCGACTCAACGCCGCCGGCAACGAGATCGAGATCGGCCCCTGGACCAACGGGCCCCTGCGGGTCTGGCGGCGGATTTACGTCGACCCCGACACCGGCTATTGTCGGTGGATCGATATCTTCGAGAACCAAAGCGACACACCCCTCGAACTGCCCGTCCGCTACAATGTCGACTTCGGCGGCACGCTCAAGCACGTGATCTCCTCCTCCGACAAGCCGCTCAACAGCGGCGACGCCTGGGCCCTGGTCACCCAGTGCGAGCCCACCGACCGCCGCATGGCCGTCGCACACATTCTGGCCTCGCCGGAATCGACGATCAAACCAACGCTGACCTCCGGCGGGCGAAAGAAGGACCTCATCACATACACCTTCGCCCTGAAGCTCCAGCCGCGGCAGACGTCGGCCTTGTGCATCGTCCACGTCCAGCGCCGCGCCCTCGCCGACGCCCGCGCCATTATCGACGGGTATGACCTCCGCCAGGAACTGGACAAGATCCCGCCCAAACTCGCCGCCATCATCGTTAACCTAAGCTCCAGCGGCGCGACGCTGGCAGGGATCGGCCTGCCCCGCAACCGGCAACACGACCTGGTCGTCCTGCCGGACAAGACCAGGTTGAAAGGGACGATCCGCAACGAACTCTTCCAGATCGAAACGACCTACGGCACGTTCGACCTGCCGGCCGACCGCGTGATCGGCTTCGGCATCCCCGACCCCAACGACCCGCACGTCCACCTCGTCCTGACCGACGGGCAAATCCTGGGCGGACGCCTGCTCAGCGGGCCGGTGAATCTGGAACAGGAAAACGGCGCGACACGGTCGATCGCGCTCGACCGTTTGGCGTCCGCCGCGTTCGCGATCTCACCGGAAAAGCCCGTTCGGACCCCACACACCGACCCCATCGTCGAACTGCGCGGCGGGCAGCGGCTCACCTACGGATCGCAGGCCCCCTCGCTTCGGTTCCACAGCGAATACGGCCCGGTCGACTTGCCTGTGGCGGCGCTGACATCGCTGGAGTTTCACACCCCCGACGGCGGGCTCCATCGGGCCATCCTGGCCAATGGGACCATCCTGTCGGGGCTGCTTGCCGACGATGAGTTGACGCTGCAATTGAAGCTGGGGCGCCAGTTGGTCCTGCCTGTGGCCATGGCGAAGCGACTTCTGTTTCCGGTCAAGCCCGCCGCCGACCCGGCGCTGTGGCAGATCCATCTGCACAACGAGAACGTCCTGTTCGGCCGGGTCATGGACGAGCAGTGGACGGTGCAGACCCCCTCCGGGTCGGTTTCGGTGGCTCTCGCCGAGGTGGCCCGCCTGACCCGCCCGCAGGATCGACCCACGGCCGCCCCGACGGTCACGCTGCAAAGCGGCAACGCCCTGACCGGCGAACTGACGGAGACGGTCCTTCACATCGAATTGGCCGACGGGCTCGTCGTGCCCGTCTTCCTCGGCCACGTTCGTCAGATTCTCGCCCCACGTACTCCCGCCCCTGCGCCCGCCCCCACAACGGCGCCGACGTCGGCGCCAGCCACTCGCCCAGCGACCCTCCCCCGACCAACAACATTGGATGTGTACCGCTAATCGGTCGCTCCGGTCCGGCCGAGCACAAGAAAAAACAGGACGAGGCCGAGCAGAGCCTCAAAGCTCAGTCAGCCTCGTCCCTGACCAACCATTCACTGGGACTGCTCAGACGGTAAGGTATTCCTTATCCAGCACCGCTCGCAGCTTGCTCAGGGCGCTGTTCTGCAGTTGCCGCACGCGCTCGTTCGTCAGACCGACCATTTGGCCGACTTCGGCGAGTGTTCGCTTCTGCCCGGCGGCGTTCAGCGCGAACCGCTCACGGACAATGGTTTGTTCCAGCTCACTGAGGTCGGCGCGATTGTCGAAGAGAATCTCACGAAGTGAATCCACTGCGTCTTCATGCTGGCGGTCATGCTTGACGTCATCATGATCGCTGCGCTCCAGGTCCGGGTCGTACTCGGTCGGGAACCGGCTGCGATACCGGCCCGTCTTGGTCGCCAGACGGTTGAAGCTCTTGAGAATCGCCCGGCAGCCGTACGTCGAGAACTTGAACCCGCGCGAGATGTCGAACTTCTCGACGCTGCGAAGCAGGGCCAAATTCCCTTCGCTGATCAGCTCATTGAACTCCACATTCGGGATCCGCATCCGCTTGGCCATCGCCAGCACCAATGCCATGTTGGCGTTCACCAAGTCGCTGCGGGCCTCGAGCACGCGCTTGAACCAGTGCAGCATCTCGTGGGCGCGCCCCAGCGCCTGTCGCCGGGCCTGGGCCTTCGAAAGCGCCGACAAACGGTAGCGGGCGTAATTGTACCGAAGGAACAGGCGTGCCTCTTCCTCCCGGGTCAGAGCCTTGCGGCTCCTGGCCGCTGTGTGGTGATCGTCCGGCACTCCCGGAAAATGAGTCCACATGGGTATGCTTAGCCGCTCGGTTTCCCCGAAGAGCGTCTGCTCGGTCTCGGCCCGGTCGAACGACTCATGAGGCACAAAATCCACATGCACCGGTACACGCTCGTAGACCTGCCGTTCTTGCTCAGACAACTTCGATACGAGGCACTCGCCAACTTTGTGCTTCTTCGCCTTTTCTACAGTTTGATACATGGTTGGTCCCTTCCTTTCCGATAGGCCGCTAACAACGAAAAGAGGGCACGAAAAACACACCTCACGGCGTGTCCCCTTTTCGCTATTAACTTGTCAATGCGGCCTTCAACGAATCTGCGGTCATACTAATTGTTCCCCGCTAGGTGCCGCTTTTCAAATCTGAGTCCAAAAAAAAGTTATCAACTCAAGATGAGAAGGACCTTCGGGTAGACAATAAAAATTGTGCAAATATAACCTCCTTCATACACAAATGATACAAATGCTCTATTTGTAGGATGTTTTATGGGTGTTTCACGGCAGGATTAATTATTTTTCATATCTTCCGTTGGCATGTAGGCCAAACGTGGCCTACATGACTATTTAGGCCCTGCAGGTCTTGACGCGCTGGCCGAAGGTGGCCAGTTTCCGCCGGTCGACCTGGACGCCCAGACCTTCGCCCGGGCGGGTCCTCAGCAGGCCTCCGTATCCGAATCTCAAGGACGGTTGCGTCAGATCCCCCCGCAGCAACCATCGTCCGTAGTTGCCTTCCACAAACCGTGGGCCGGGGCCCAGTTGCAGCATCCTCCGCTGGGCGGCCGACAGGATGCCGCTCTCGCCCACCATACAGCCGATAATAAATGTCACGCCGCGCGAGGCCGCCAGACGAGCCAGCTTCAGGGCGCCCACCAAACCTCCATTCTTGGACAAACGTATATTCCACCAAATTCGGGGCTCTGTCAACAGAACATTCGCGTCGGCCTCGGTCAACAGCGATTCATCCGCGATCAACGGAAGCGGGCACTTTCGGGCCAGATCGACCAGATCCTGCGCCGACCCGTACACGGGCTGCTCGACCGCGCAGACGTTCCACGCTTTCAGCGCCGTGATCCGCTCGGGCGCCGAGGCGGCGTCCCACGCGCCGTTGACATCCACCCGCAGCGTCGCCCGCCCCGACCGCAGCGCCTTGCCAAGCCGCCCGCTGACCACCTGCAACGCTTCGGCCCCCTGGCGTTCGTCGGCGGTGAGCTTGAGTTTGATCTGGTCCATCCCCCACCACTGCATCGCCCGCAGGCGTCGGCGGACGTTTCGGCGGCGACCGGCCCCCAGCACGCCCGAGACCGGCACGTCCAGCTCGCGCCGCACCTGGGCGCGCCCGCCCAGCTCGGCCAGCACCTCCGGCGATATCTCCTGGATGCGGTCGAACAGCCGCCGCATGCAAGCGATGTCGAACGCGCAGATCGCGGCGTTGATGCATCGGAGTTCGTGGACGGCCGGGGCGATCTCGGTGACCGTCTCGCCGTTGCCCATCGCCACCCCCGCCCATCGCGGCCAGATCACGCAGGCCAGGTCGTCGACGACCGATTCGATCGTCTCGCCGGTAACGTACTCGCGCGGCAGCGTCTCGCCCCAGCCCAATTGGCCGTCGTCGAACTCCACGCACACGACGACCGCCTCGGCCACGTTCCGCTCGGCGGCCGCGTGCATAAAGCCGCGCGTCGGTATCGCCGTGCGGTAGATGTCCATTCGGATGGGACGGACTGCCATGGGGTTCCTCTTGCAGCGAATCAGCCGACACGCGCCACGCCGACCGACCGGGCCGCACACAGTGTATGACCCGCCGCCGGCGGCGTCAAAACCTATGCGCCGTCGCGCGCCGCTGGATGAATGAACTTGACCGATTGTCGCCGGCTGGCTACGATCTTCGCCCTACCAGGACCCCGCGATCGCTGCGGGCTAGGTCAACGTTAGCTGCACAACGTGCCGTGCCAACGACGCCCCTATCGTCTAGTGGCCTAGGATATCAGGTTCTCATCCTGGAGACCGGGGTTCGACTCCCCGTAGGGGTATCGGAGACGGCTCTGTGCACCCGCACAGGGCCGTTTCATTGCGCACGGCTAACAATACCGCACTCACAAGACCAATTTCTTCCGTTGGGGAACTCTCTGTGGGGCGAAAGCAACCGTGAGGATGACGCAGCAGGCGATTCACACAGTGTCCCATCCCCCCCCCCCAGATTTACATAGCAAACTGGCCATTTTGTAGCAACTTTTCAGTATTAATCTTGACAGACGGCCCCCGGGGTGTTAATTTGCCCGTGTTGCTGTTGGAATCAAGTCTTGGAGAGGATGTCGGAGCAAGGAGCGTGAAGTGAGCGGAGCGTTCCTTGGCACTTGTTGTGGCGGCCCTCGGCCAAGGCGATGACCATAGGCGAGGAAGGAGACACGATCATGTCTAGGAGTATTTGGAAGTACGGAGCCACGGTAGTCGTGCTGGCAGTCCTGACGAGCGTAGCGGGGGCGAGCCCCTTCGTTTCGTTCGAGACCGAGGCGGATTTCAGCCAGATGTCGCCGATACCCGACTGGATGTTCAGCGACATTGAGGCCAACAACCCCACGTGGACCCCGCCGTCTGGAACCTACACCGATCCGTTCCTCGACCCGCTCGGGCCGGGCGCTCCGGGCCTGCCGTACGTGCTGGAAAACGGCGAGGAGATTCCCGATGACGCGGGCCTGATCATGGGCTGGGGAGACGACACCGGCGAGGACTTCACAGGCGGCTGGGAGTACACCTACGACCTGGACCCGGACATCAGGGGCCAGACGCTGTCGGCTTCGGTCATTGCCCCGCAGTTCACCGCCAGCGGCACGCAGATGAACTCGATCAGTCTGGGCTTTTTGGACGTCAACGGCGCGATGAGGCTGTGGACGTGGGTGTGTGGCCCTACTGCTGGGCCCGGTTTCCCCAACACGATCACATGGAACACGCAGTGGGATATCACGATCGGCCCGATCGCCGATTTCATTCCGCCGTTCCCTCCAGGGCCTGCCTCGGCTATCGAATCCATCGTGCCTGTCAACACCGTCGTGCCGATATTCTTCACCAACCCGGCGTTCGACGCATCACAGGTAATCACGATCATCGGCCTGGAGAACGGCCTAACAGCCGCCATGTCCCCCCTGCCCCCGGGCGGGCTGCCGCAGATGCCCATGTGGAACTGGTGGGGCAACATCGTCGTGACGCCCGAGCCGGCCACGCTTCTCGTCATGGCCGCAGGCCTTCCTTTATTGCTGAAGCGTAAGCGGAAGTCCCGAGCGTGACTCGGGGCTGGCGCTGGGCGGCTTGGCCCTCCTCCGCCGCAAGCGCGGCTATGGAGGATGAACGCTGTTGAGGCGACGAAAGTCGAAGATCCACCGCGGCGGGTAGGTTCTGAGACCCAATCACTCAGCGGGCGGCAGTCTTTTGCAGAGAAGGCTGCTGCCCGTCTTCTTGCGCTGACGCTTCAGGAGACGTACCGGTACCGACGCATCGTTGCATTGATGCACTCGTTCCATTGGGGCCAGTCGTACGGACGTCGTCATCGCAGGTCCTCGCCGTCCGCGTCCTTCCCGGCCAGGATGGGGGCTTTCGGGAGGGACAAGGCTGTGCTACAGTTTCCACATGCTCACGGCCGATGCTCAACTCAAGGCCGAATGGAACTACAAGGTCGTCCTCTTCGCGCTGGCTGTTGGTTGGCTCGTTCAAAACCTTCTGCTCGATTGCCTCTGTGACATCGGACAAGGCAAGATGAAGATCGCGACGGCTGTGGACGTTCTGATCCTCATCCGCATTCTGATCGCCCGACTGATCCACGAACGCAACAAGGGGTGGGTCTTCTACGCGGCGCTACCGTTCATTGTCATACCCGTCATTGCGTGGGTCATCGAACGCCACTCGCGCTGATGCTTCGGGAGACGTGCCCGGTACCGACGCGCCGCTCCATTGACACAGTGTTCCATTTGGAGGCCCGGCTTCTTGCGCACACCGCGCCCTTGACAATCGGCGGCTTGGAGCGTTTCCTGTTGGCTCTTAAAGGAGCTGATTCATGACCCTCGATAGCAACGTCCAGCCGCCGCGGAAGGAAGTGTCCTGCCGCTACTACCGCACGTTCACTTACCAGGACACCGACCGGGTAGCCGACATCGAGTTCGGCTACTGGCCGCAGACCGTTCGCCGCTGGCTGGCTGAGGGCATGGACTACGACGTGCCCGACGACCAGATCAACGGCATGTTCGGCGAGTGGATGGACGATCACTTCGGCTTCGACCAGCTCCACTCGCACTGCATCTACGCACGGACGCACATGAACCCGGCGTTCGAGCATGAGGTCATCGAGCAGAAGGAGCACTCCGTCATCATCCGCAACGCCAACGGCGTGCTGGCCGAGCAGTTCAACGCGTCACAGGACGAAAGCTCGATCCCGCACTTCATGGACTTCCCGGTCAAAACGCCCGACGACTGGGCCGAGATGAAGGCGCGCCACCGCGTCGACGACCCCGCCCGCACCCGGCCGGGCGAGGAGATCGACGCCATCCGCACCGCCGTCGCCGAAAACCGGATGATCTACATGCCCCTGATGGGCCCCTACGCCAAGCTGCGCGACATGATGGGGTTCATGAACCTGTCCTGCGCCTTCTACGAATACCCCGACATGATCCGCGACATGATCGACACGTGGACGCAGTTGCAGCTCAACGAGTTCGACCAGTTGCCCGACGACATCCCCATCGATCAGATCATGTGGTGGGAGGACATGGCCGGTCGCAACGGGCCGTTCGTCGGGCCGGATATGTTCCGCGAGTTTCTCCAGCCGTGCTATCACGCGGTGATGACGGAGGCCAAGAAACGCGGCTGCGCCATCGGACTGGTCGACTGCGACGGCGACCCGCACGACATCGTGGCCAACTGGATGCAAGAGGGCGTGAACATCATGTTCCCGCTGGAGGTCGCCGCCGGCGTGGACATGGGCGATTGGCGCAAGGAGTTCGGCATGGAGCTCCGCATCCGCGGCGGCGTGGACAAGCGTGCGCTGACCCTAGGCCGCGACGCCATCGACGCCGAACTCGAACGCCTCAAGCCCTTCATGGACCAGGGCGGATTCATCCCCCACCTAGACCACCTCGTCCCCCCCGACATCTCCTACGACAACTACTGCTACTACCGACAGCAGAAGTGCAAGCTGATCGGGAAGACGTGAGGCCTAATGCAGATTGCGGATTTCGGATTGCGGAATGACCCCCGCCCCTCACATGCATCAGCCCAGCCCAAAGAGTTGGCTGCTCTCAGGCGGCTTTCAGAGGCCAACGGCCTCAAATGTATCAGCCTGGGGCGCAGCCCCAGGATAAGACGGCCCCTTGTAGCAGCCCTGAAGGGGCGCAATGACTAATCCCACACGTATCTCTCATCGAAGTCGATCTCATGCCGCACCAGGAACGCCCGAAAGTCATCCTGAAAACTCACCTCTCGATGATGCTCTTCCTGCGACGCAATATAGGCCTTGGTGTCCTCTATCTTGGACTGACTGACCGAAAACGCCCCGTACCCGCGCTGCCAGTAGAACTCACCTAAGGCCTCCCCCCTGCCCTTGATCCATTTGGATGATGTCTTCTTGATCTCTTCGACCACCTCGGCCAGCGAATGCTTGCGCGACAGCACGAACAGGATGTGCACATGGTCAGCCACCGCGCCGATGACCAGCGACGGGCAATCCATGTCCCGCAGCGTTCCGCCAAGGTACGCTCTCAGTTCTTCACGTATCTCCGACGTGATCAACGGCCGCCGGTCTTTCGTCGAGAACGTCAGATGGACGACCATTTTCGATAGCGATTGAGGCATCGCCGATCCCTTCATTTCGCCCCTACAGGGCTCACCGATTTGGAACGACCCGATTCCTGGGGCTTCGCCCCAGGCTGATACATCCCAGGCCTTTGGCCTGGCGACACCAATCTTGCGTTACACATACCATCTTCGTGCCGTTACCCCGAAGGATCAACCATCAGTCCCAACGTACACCTCTCCGCCAGCGGCCGGACATCAGAACCGCAGCCTGCCGAGGCCAATCGGAATTCAGAGGCCAACGGCCTCACATGCATCAGCCTGGGGCGCAGCCCCAGGAAAGAACGGCGCGTTGTTGCAGCCCTGAATGGGCGCAATGAGCATCGCCGGCCCCTTCATTTCGCCCCTGCAGGGCTCACCGATTTGGATTGACCCGATTCCCCAGGGGGGCTGATGCCTTTCAGGCCTTTGGCCTGGCAACGTCAATCTTGCATTGCGCTTATCGTCTTCGTACCGTTGCGCAGATGGACAAGATGAACATCCTTGTGATCGTTACCGATACGTTTCGGTCCGCCAATATCGGCTGTTATGGCTCGACCGACACGCGCACGCCCAACATCGACCGGTTCGCCGCCGGGGGGGCGCGGTTCACCGAGGCCTACCCCGAATCGCTGCCCACCATCCCCGTCCGCCGCGCGTTGCACACCGGGCGGCGGGCCTATCCGTTCCACAACTACCGCCCGGTGCCGTGGGACATCGTGTACCTGCCCGGGTGGCAGCCGATGGCCGACGGTGAGTCCACGCTGGCTGAGGACCTCGCCGCCGCCGGCTACCACACGGGTTTCGTCACCGACACCATGCCCTACTTCGCGCCGGGCATGAACTTCACGCGCGGCTTCAAGCAGTGGGAGTTCATCCGCGGGCAGCAACAGGACTACTGGAAGAGCCCATTCGCCGCCGACCGCCGCCGCGCCGACAACATGCGGACCGACTGGGACGACGGCCACCCGGACGGGCTGGTCAACTATCACGTGGCCAACACCGACATGCACCACACCTCGCAGGACTCCTCGACCGGGCGGACATTCCAGTGGGCCCAGCGGTTCCTCGACGACAACGCCCACCAAACGCCGTTCTACCTGATGGTCGACTGCTTCGACCCGCACGAGCCCTGGGACCCGCCGGACAAGTACTACCGCATGTATTCCGACGGGCGATACACCGACCCCCGCTACATCGCCATGCCCTACGCCGAAAACCGCGGCGGCCTGAGCCCCGAGCAGGTGGCCGACACCTATTGCAGCTATCGCGGCCATTGCACACTGGTGGATGAGTGGGTGGGCAAGCTGCTCGACCGCCTGGACGCAGTCGACCTGCGCGATAACACGCTGGTAATCTTCACCACCGATCACGGCACGAACTTCGCCGACAATCTCTGGCACGTCACCGGCAAGCCCGGCTGGGCCCTGCTGCCCGGCGTCATGCACCTGCCCCTGATCGTCCGCCACCCCAGCCTCGGCCAGCCCAACCAATCCATCGACGGCCTGCGGTACAACCTCGACATCACCGCCACCGTCTACGAGGCCGCCGGCGTCACACCCCGCCAGCCGATCCACGGGCATTCGCTCCTCCCGGCCCTGACGGGCGACCAAAGCGGCGACCGCGAATACCTCACCAGCCGCTACGAAAACACCGTCTGGCATTTCGACGGGCGATGGTGGCTGTTCGGTGACATCGGGAAAGGGACCGTTCACTGTTTCGACCTGGAGTCCGACCCGCAAATGCAGAACGACCTCGGCCGCGGGCCCGAAGACGTATTCAATGCCGCCTGGACCCACCTCAAAGCCGACGCCGGCGGCGATCTGCCCCAGTTCGACATGGCCCGTCTAACCGACGCCATCGGCCGCGCCCCGATCGAATAGACCGTCCGCCCCACAACAACCCGGAGCTCCGTAGGGGCGACAGAGGGATTTGACGCCACCTGTCGCCCCGCCGGGGCTCTGCCCTCATTCCGGGGGCTGACGCCCCCGGCCAACATCTATCGGCCCTGCGGGCCTCCCTCAAAAACGTCAGGACGCGCAACGTCGTTGGCATCTGCGTCGCTTTGCGGAGGAGAACTCCCTATGGCAGTTCAGCAAACGTTGCCCGCTTTATGCTTGCTAAGTTCGCGGTTGGCCAATATCATAACTCGATCGTTGTCTTCCTGCCGGAGGTCAGTGATTCGCACATCGTAAGCTGCGTCGCCCCGAGCTGTGGCGCTGTTCGATTCGCCGCAGCCGGACAAATCGGAGTCAGTAGTGAGGAGATTAGCAATGGCCAAGAGGCACGTCCTGACAGTCTGTCTGATTAGTGTTGCCGCGTTACTGGCCTCGGCGGCCCAAGCGGACGATTTCGCGCCGCCGCCGTGGGTGCGGGGGGACCCGCTGACCACCTCCGTCGAATGGGAGTTCCTCACGTCGGCTTCCAGCCACATTCCGCCCGATGGGACCACCGTGCCGACGATCGGCGGCGACTTCACCGGCCCGCCGGCGGCGACGATCTTCAGCACCCCCACTCCCTTTTGGTCGCTGGGCGATGGCGATGGCGAGTGGTCTGCCGGCATAGCCGCGATATCCATGGAGTTCGAGATAGGCAACTGGGTCACCGCCAACCCGCTGAAGTATGTGCGGATCCAGGTCACATTCGACGGGCCGGCCCCATATGTTTCCAGCTTCAATGCCATCGACGGCGCCGCATTTGTCCCGGGCGTGCTCACTGGGTCAACGCTCTTTTCCACCACTCACATTCTGATCGAATATGAGCTGTCGCCAAGCCCGGACTTCGAACTGATTACACTGACAATCCCGGCCGGTGGTAGCGTCGACCAGGTAGTCATCGACACGCTCTCCGTGCCCGAGCCGGCGACGATGGGTCTGCTAGCCGTGGGCGGGCTAGCCCTGCTCCGCCGCAAGTCGAAGACCCGCCGGGGCGGGTCGAAGACCCCCTAGGGGTCGAAGATCCGCCGTGGCGGGACGAAGCTCTGAAGCAGCGCAACAAGCCGCTCTCCGCCCAGTACGCCACGCAAGCCTCCTCCCCTGCCGCCATGTGGACTCCTTGCAGCCGGCAATTAGTGTGGTACAATTCAAGCTGCAGAGCGGAGAAGCAGCACGGATTAACAGTTCGGCGAACGAAGGAGATCAGGAATGACCAAGCGGACCATTTCTGTGGCGATGGCGGTCGGTCTATGCGCGGTATTGGCCCACGCCGGCACTCGGGCGGACCTGTCCGGCGATACCATTGTGGACTTCGCCACGACCATGGACATGCCCTTCATGGCGGTGGGTAATCTCGGCAACACCGACGGCCCCTACGACGGCGGTTTCGGCGCCGTGGACTACGCCTACGACATGGGCAAGTTCGAGGTCACGACCGGCCAGTACACCGAGTTCCTCAATGCCGTGGCGGCCGACGACACCTACGGGCTGTTCAACGAGCGGATGGCCGACCCCACATTCATCGATGGCGACGCTTTGCCCTTCGGCGGCAGTAACATCCAGCGCGCCGGCTCGGCCGGCAGCTACACCTACTCGATCGCGGCCGGTTGGGAAGATCGCCCCGTCAACTACGTGAGTTGGGGCGATGTGGGCCGGTTCGCCAACTGGCTGAGCAATGGCATGCCCACCGGCGCCCAAGACATGACCACGACCGAAAACGGCGCGTATTTCATGAACGGCGCGACGGACAGCACGGGCCTGAAGGCGGCCATCGGCACGCGCCAGGCTCCGGCTGGCGGCGAGCGGTTTTATTACATGCCCTCCGAGGATGAGTGGGTCAAGGCCGCCTACCATAAGGACGATGGCGATACGGGCAACTACTTCACCTACCCCACCAGCAGCGACACGCTGCCGTCTTACATCGCCGACGGCGGATCGGTCATCGATCCGGACGCGGGCAATGTCGCCACCTACGACGGTGACGCGGGCATCGACGGCATCGGCGCTCCGTACTACCGCACCGAAGCCGGTGAGCACGAGAACTCCGACAGCCCCTACGGAACGTTCGATATGGCCGGCAACATCGGCGAGTGGACCGAGGGCCGCAGCTTCGGGTCCTTCGCCATCGTGCGGGGCGGGGAGTTCGCCTACGGCACGGACGGCCTGGTGGGCACCTACCGCCGCATCAGGAGCATGACGCGCGAGAGCGGCGACATCGGATTCCGCCTGACCAGCATAGCCGCCGACGCCGGCGGTGTCCCGGGCGATCTCGATGGCGACGGCGACGTGGACGCCGACGACATCGACCTCTTCTGTCGCGGCATTTGGCCCGAGCCGGACCCGTTCGGGGATCCGCGCGACTTCGACGGCGACGGTGACGTCGATGAAGACGACATGATCTACCTGGTCGAGACCTTCGTCGAGTTGCAGGATGGTTCGGGACGTCTCGGCAGCAAGCGAGGCGACTTCAACCTCGACGGGCTGGTCAACGGCACGGACCTGGCGCTGATGAAGACCGCCTTCGGCCAGCCGGGCATGGGCTATGCCGACGGCAACGCCAACTGCGACGCCTTGGTCGACGGCACGGACCTGGCGATCTTGAAGACGAACTTCGGCTTCATCGCCCCCCCAGGTGGCGCTGTACCCGAGCCTGTAACCATCGGCTTGCTGTCCCTGGGCGGTCTGACGCTGTTGCGTCGACGGCGCAGGTAGAAGTAGCCGCACAATCCCTGCTGCCAATGAAGCGGGCGGCGGCCCTTTGCACAAAAGGCTGCCGCCCGTTTTCTTGCGCTGGTCTGATTGGCACTGCCCGTAGGGGCTCTGTTCTACGAACTGATTGCTTGCCGCGCCGAATTGCGATAGAAGCAACGCCATTGATCGCCGGATTGGCGTCGACAGCTACGAGGAACTCTCATGCGTGAATTGACTGGTCGGGAGCGGATTCTGCGGATTCTTCAGCGGGAGCCTGTTGATCGGATTGGGGTGTGTGAGAGTTTTTGGGGCGAGACATTGGCCAAGTGGCGGAGTGAAGGGCACATGCCTGAGGATGTGAGTCCTGAGGCGCATTTCGATTTCGACTTCCTGGGCGCCGGGTGGTTCAACATGACGGCTGACATCGATACGCCCGATGAGGTGATCGAGGAGACCGACGAGACGCAGCTTATCCGCAACGGCAACGGGGCGGTGATGCGGTGGTGGAAGAACAAGGCCGGCACGCCCGAGCACGTCGATTTCGCCGTCACCAACCGCGCGGCCTGGGATGAGCAGATCCGGCCGCGGCTGATCAACGAGGCCGACTATCGCCGGCGGATCGGCATCGACCACTTCCGCGAGGTGCGCGATGACGCCGCCGAGCGCGAGAAGTTCTTCTACTGGGAGGGCGTGAACGTGTTCGAGTGCATGCATCCGGTGTGCGGCCACGAGCACATGCTGATGGGCATGGCCCTGGACCCCGACTGGATCCGCGACATGTGCAGCGTCTACGCCGACCTGCTGATCCACCTGTGGGAGATCGTCTTCGACGAGGTCGGGCAGCCGGACGGGATGTACTTCTACGAGGACATGGGCTTCAAGAACAAGCCCTTCATGTCGCCGCAGATGTACAAGGAGATCGTCTGGCCCGCCCACAAGAAGACGTTCGATTTCTGCCACGCCCGCGGGCTGCCGGTGATCGTGCACTCATGCGGCTACGTCGAGGCGCTCGTGCCGGCACTGATCGAGGCGGGCATGGACTGCCTGCAGGCGCTGGAGGTCAAGGCCGGCATGGACCTGGTTCACCTAAAGCAACGCTTCGGCGACCAAATCGCCCTGTTCGGCGGCCTCGACGTGCGGACCATGGTCGCCAACGACCGCGACGCGATCCAGGCCGAACTCGACCTCAAGCTGCCCGCCGCGATGGCTGGCAGCGGCTACCTCCTCCACAGCGACCACAGCATCCCCAGCGAAGTCGAATACGAGACATACAAGTTCTTCCTGAACCGCGGGCTGGAGATGGGAACGTATTAGGGGATTGTCGATTGTCGATTTTCGACCTGCCTGTCCGGCAGGCAGGTTGTCGATTGTCGATTGGGAGGCGAGCGGCGGCGTGAAAATGTTCGCGGGCGGGGCCGTTCGTGAGTGGCTTTCAGAGGCCAACGGCCTCGAATGCATCAGCCTGGGGCGCAGCCCCAGGATAAGGCCGCCCCTTGTAGCAGCCCTGAAGGGGCGCAATGACTAATCCCACACGTACCTCTCATCGAAGTCGACCTCATGCCGCACCAGGAACGCCCGAAACTCATCCTGAAAGCTCATCCCTCGATGATGCTCTTCCTGCGACGCGATGTAGGCCTTCGTGTCGTCCATCTTGGACTGACTGACCGAAAACGCCCCGTACCCGCGCTGCCAGTAGAACTTACCCAAGGCCTCCCCCTTGCCCTTGATCCATTTGGACGATGTCTTCTTGATCTCTTCGACCACCTCGGCCAGCGAACGCTTGCGCGACAGCACGAACAGGATGTGCACATGGTCAGCCACCGCGCCGATGACCAGCGACGGGCAATCCATGTCCCGCAGCGTTCCGCCAAGGTAGGCTCTCAGTTCTTCACGTATTTCCGGCGTGATCAACGGCCGTCGATCCTTCGTGGAGAACGTCAGATGCACAACCATTTTCGATAGCGATTGAGGCATCGCCGATCCCTTCATTTCGCCCCTACAGGGCTCACCGATTTGGAACGACCCTATCCCTGGGGCTTCGCCCCAGGCTGATACATCCCAGGCCTTTGGCCTGGCAACACCAATCTTGCGTTGCGCATACCATCTTCGTGCCGTTACCCCGAGGGATCAACCATCAGTCCCCAGATACACCTCCCCCCCCCCGACAGGCAGGCGGCTGCGGTCATTCCGAAATCCGCAATCCGCAACCTGCCGGCAGGCAGGTCCGAAATCACTACTCCTCCCCCGCTTCCAGGACGGCCATGAAGGCTTTTTGGGGGATTTCTACGTTGCCGACCATTTTCATGCGGCGTTTGCCGGCTTTTTGTTTGTCGAGGAGCTTGCGCTTTCGCGTGATGTCGCCGCCGTAGCATTTGGCGGTGACGTGTTTGCGGACGGGCTTGATGGTCTCGCGGGCGATCACGCGTGCGCCGATGGCGGCTTGGAGGGCGATCTCGAATTGGTGGCGGGCGATTTCCTGGCGCAGGCGGATGATCAGCCGCCGGCCGCGCCGCTCGGCCTTGGAGCGGTGGCAGATCACCGACAACGCATCGACGGGCTGGCCGTTGACCAGGATGTCGAGCTTGACCAGGTCGTTCGCCCGGTAGCCGATGACCTCGTAGTCCATCGTGCCGTACCCGCGGGTGGCCGATTTGAGCTTGTCGTGGAAGTCGTAGATGATCTCAGCCAGCGGGAACTCATAGGTCAGGATCACACGATCGGCCGAGAGGTACTCGGTTTCCCGATAGATCGCCCGTCGCTCTTCGGCCAGGGCCATGATGCCACCGATGGCGTCGGCCGGGACGATCAGGTCCACGCGAACGATGGGCTCCTGGATTTCCTCGATGGTGTCGGGCTCGGGTAGCTCGCCGGCCGAATCGACTTCGACAAGGCTGCCGTCGGTCCGCAGCACCTGGTACGGAACGGTCGGAGCGGTCTGGACGACCTCGATCTTATGCTCGCGCTCCAGCCGTTCCTGAACGATCTCCATGTGCAGCATGCCCAGGAACCCGCAGCGAAAGCCGAACCCCATCGCCTCGGAGCTGATCGCCTGAAACGTCAGCGCCGCGTCGTTGAGCAGCAGCTTCTCCAGCGCATCGCGCATGGTCGGGAACTGCGTGGTAGGCCCGGGATAGAAGTCACAGAACACCATATGCTGCGGCGGCTGGTAGCCGGGCAGCGCCTCGGCGGCCGGGTCGCCGGCGAGCGTCAGTGTGTCGCCGACGTGAATCGCCGAGACGGTTCGGATGTTGGCCGCCGCGTAGCCCACCTCGCCGGCGGCCAGCGAGTTGACCGACCTTGGCTGGGGGCAGAACTTGCCGAGATCGCTGATCTGGTAGACGTCGCCGGCGCCCATCATCCGGACCTTGTCGCCGACGCGGATGGCGCCCTCGAACACGCGAACGTAGACGATCACGCCGCGGTAGTCGTCGAAGGTGCTGTCGAAGATCAGCGCCTGGAGCTTGGCGCCGGCGTCGCCGGTGGGGGGAGGGACGTCGCGAACGATGGCCTCGAGCATGTCCTCGATGCCCTCGCCCGTCTTGGCCGAGGTGAACACGCAGTTCTCGGCGGGGTGGGCAATCAGGTGCTCGATCTCCATTGCGGCGTCTTCGGGCCGCGCGGTGGGCAGGTCGATCTTGTTGATCACCGGCACGATCGTCAGGTCGTGGCGGTCGGCGAGGTGGGCGTTGGCGACGGTCTGGGCCTCGACGCCCTGGGCGGCATCGACCACCAGCAGCGCCCCGTCGCAGGCCGTCAGGGCCCGGCTGACTTCGTAATGAAAGTCCACGTGCCCGGGCGTGTCGATCAGGTTGAGCATGTACGTCTTGCCGTCGTGTTCGTAGTCGATGGTAACGGCCGACGCCTTGATCGTGATCCCCCGCTCACGCTCAAGCTCCATATCGTCGAGCATCTGCTCGTGGAACTCGCGATCGGTAATCGCCCCGCTGCGCAGCAGCATCCGGTCGGCCAACGTGCTCTTGCCGTGGTCAATGTGCGCAATGATACAGAAGTTGCGAATCAGCGATGGATCCATAGACGGGAGATTCTAACCTCAAACCGCGCTACCGCACACCTTAATGCAGTGCGCCCTAATCCGCCCCGCTCGATCGCTGGAGCGCTTCGATCAGATCGTCTGTGGAGAACTCGCCGATCAGGCGGATCGGGTCGCCGGAGGGGGGATAGACGACGGTCAGGGGCACGTTGCCAGCCAGCGTGTTGTGGAGGTAGGCGTAGGCGAGGCTGTTTCGATTGGTCACGTCGCCTTTCATCACCAGCACGTCGTTGTCGGCCAGCGCGTCGGCGGTGGAGGTCTTGCTGAAGACGGTGTAGTCGACGACCTTGCAACTGAGGCACCAACTGGCGGTGAACTTAACCAGCACGGTTCGCCCGTCGGCCCGGGCGGCGGAGATGCGGGCGGAATCGAAGTGCTCGAACGTGATCGTCGGCTCGCCGGCCGGTCGCAGCATCGCCCACCCCGCTGCTGCGGCCAGCGCGACCGCCAGGCCGCGGACGATGAGCTTCTGGCGAAGCGGCGCATCGTATCGCAGCCACGTGCCCCATATCCACAGGGCCGTCGCCAGCACGACCGCATAGCCCAGCACCCAGACGGCATCGCTGCTGTCTTCGGCGATCAGCGTGCCGAACAGCCACACCGCCACGCCCAGAATCGCAAACCCCATGCCCTGCTTGAACAGCTCCATCCATCGGCCGGGCTTGGGCAGGCGGTCGACGAGCTTGGGAAACGCCGTCAGCAGCGCGTGCGGGGCGGCCATGCCCATGCCGATCACCACGATCGCCACCGTGCCGACCGCCAGCGACTGCGCCTGAGCCCAACTGAGCACGCCCACCAACAGGGCAAAGCTGCACGGCGTTGCCAGCACCGCCAGCATCACGCCCATCCCCATCGCGCCGCCGTGGCTGCCGGAGCGCGCGGTCATGCCGCTATCGAGCCCGACGATCTGCTTGGGCACGACAATGTGGAACGCGCCGAACAGGTTCGCCGCCAGCGCCACCATCACCAGCCCCATGGTGATGCGGAACGGCGCCCAGCCGAAGTGCGCGCCCCAGGCGAATACTTCGTTGAACACCACGCGCAGGACCACGTTCACACCGGCCAATCCGACGAAAAACAGCAGCACGCCCGCCGCGAACGCCAGCCCCAGCGTCACAAACCGCCGCCGCGAATCGCCAGCCGATTGCACGATCGTCAGGATACGGATCGGGATCACGGGCAGGACACACGGCATGATATTGAGGATCAGCCCCACCAGCAGCGCCAACAGCAGGCCGATCCACACCGGATAGTCCGGCGCGTCGGCCCCGACGCTCGTCGCAGCCGCCCCGCCGCCGTGACGCTCGCGTAACTGCTCGACCGTCACTGCCGCCGTCTCGCCGGCGGCTAACTCCTCCGTCCACGCGCCGTTGGGCACGCGCCAATCGCCCATGGTGACTGTGGTCGACGCCGATTGCTTGAACGGGATGCACAACTGTTCGCAAATCTGCGCATCCAGCGTCAGGGAGATGGTCGCCGACGTCCCTTTGGTCTCGCTCGCCGCCGATGTATCCGCCCGCATGCGAACGTAGATGACGGCATGCTCCTCATAGCCATAACTATCCAGGCGCAGCCCGGCCACATCGGCGCTGTGCAGGCTGTCCACGGGCCAGAGGGTCTCGACGACCTCGAATCCCTCAGCCGACACTTCCAGCAGGGCCGGCCCGGGCTCGTAGTCGCTCGAGACGACCGGGTCGGGGCTGTAGAGCACCCAGCCCGGCTCGACATCGACCACAAGGGCAACCGTGAAGATCTCTCCGGCGGCCACCGTCGTGTGCGACGGGATCGCCTCAAGCGACACGTACTCCGTCGGCCCACCGGGCTGGCCCATCGCTGCATTAGCCAGGGCCAACAGCCCCAGTACAATCGGTCCGCATCGTCGTATGGTCATTGTTCCGGCCCTTTCGCTCTGGCCTAAACCATTCTACCCACGCCGGCTAACGGGTCACCGGGGGACGGCGATTTTCGTGCAGTATTTGTTCCCGGCGCTCGTTAGACTAGCCAAAGGAAGCTGTGCAGGCTTTTTCGGGACCAACCATACCCATGCCAACACAACGATTCAATGCCTTGACCGTCCGGCCCCCCCTGACCGTGACATGGTTCGTCTTGATAGCGATCCTGGCTGGGACGCTGACCGCCGACATCGTTTACACCAAAGACGGCCGAAAGATCCAGGGCGCCGTCTCCCACGAAGCGGATACCGTCATTATCAAAACCGACGACGGCGTCGTTGTCATCCCGGCGGACCAGGTCGTTCATATCGCCGTCGAGACCGTTGATGAGCCCGTCGACGAGCCGGCCGAGACCACACCCAAGCCGCCCCCTCCGCCGCCGGCGCCCCCCGAAGGCGACGCAGCCGCGGCCGCAGCGGCCAAGAGGTTTTCGCAGGACAAGGCCACCCGCCCGGAGTCCATTGTCTTCATGCTCATGCGGCGACTGGCCGCCACCCCTCGCGGCGGCGACGTGAGCGAACTGCGACGACGCGTGAAGATCTGGCAGGCCAAGGCCCACGACCGCGAGCGGCGCATCGGCGGGAAATGGCTCCGCCCGGGCGACGTCACCATCCGCCGACAGAAGTTCTACAAGGAGATGGAGACGCTCACCGAGCTGTCCAGGGACCTCGCCGCCGTTAAGGACAAGCACACGGACACGGACAAGGACAGGAAGAAGGCCGAGAAGAAACGCGCGCGGCTGAGATCCCAGATCGCCACCGCCATGCGCAAGACCGCCGAGACCTGGCCCGATGAGGAGATTCGCAATTTCCTTCGCGGGATCGCCTACTACCAGGTGAAAAACTACGCCAGCGCGGCCAAGGCGTTCGAGCGCGCCCGCAAGTCCAACCCGCTGGTGGCCGCCTATCATCAGGGCGAGGGCTTGGCGTTGGTGATGGTCGAGGGACGCGAACTGGACGGCGTGGCGGCGCTGGTGAAGGAACTGCACCTCCGGCGCGACAAGCCGGAAGTCGCGCGACGCCTGTCGGAAGCCCTCAAGAAAGTGCCCGGGTCCAAGACGCATGAGAACGTCTTCAAAGACGCCCGGGCGCTGGTCAACTCGTACCCGGACAACTGGCTCAGGGCGCCGCGGAGGTCTCGCAGAATGACCTGGCAGATGCCGGGCCGAGCCGGGTGGCCCAGCCGCGACAACAAGCTGCCCGAGCCGCCCTACGATCGACTGGTCGTTCGCCAGGCCATCGGGATCCCCGTGGACGAGTCGGTGTTGCTGGTCGACCGCGAGGTGGTCGAGGATGCGCTGGAGGTGTTCGTCCAGATCGACGCGGAGACCCTCGTGCCCGCGCAAGTGGGCAAATCGCGCCGCCAGCCCCCCCGGGGCCAGACGCGCAAGCTGGCCCTGGTGACGGTCGGCGACCACACCTTCACGCCGGTCGCTATCAGCGCCGACGCCGTCTTCAAAGCCGGCGACGCCGTGAAGGCATTCGGACTGGGCGTTTTTCCGGAGATGGGCACGACCGTGCGGCCGCTCGAAACCGACCTGACCGAGGTCAGGGGGAAGCTCGTTCCCCGGACGCGGCTGGTGGCGGGCGAATCGGCCTCGGCGGTGCTGACGGACGACCGGAGGTTGGTGGGTGTTCTGGCCGGGCGGACCGACGCAGCGGCCAAGCGCGGCGGGCGGGGTAACTTCATTCCGCTCAAGGCCCTCAAGACGCTGCTGTCGAAACGGTCCGACGCCCGCTACCGATCCTCGTTCGGGGCCCGGGCCCGGCGAGAGGTCACACCCACACCGGCGCCGGGGACGCATTTTGTCGTCCTGGCGGTCTTCGGCGAGAAACTCGATTGACCCCGCTCGCCGCTTAGGCCTTGCGTCGCTCGGCCCGCACCGATAGATTGCTGGCGACCAGTCACCTTTGACGGTCCAGTTTCAGGAGCCCCCATGGGCATTATCGAGAAGGTCGACCCCCAAATCGCCGCCGCCATCGACGCCGAAGTCGCCCGCCAAGCCCACACGATTGAGTTGATCGCCTCGGAGAACCACGTCTCGGCGCCCGTGCTGGCGGCGCTGGGCACGGTGCTGACCGACAAATACGCCGAGGGCTCGCCGGGGCGGCGCTACTACCGCGGGTGCGACAATATCGACACCATCGAGCGGTTGTGCATCGACCGGGCCAAGGCGCTGTTCGGCGCCGACCATGCGAACGTTCAGCCGCACTCCGGCACCAGCGCTAATCTGGCGGTTTACATGGCCGCCCTCAAGCCCGGCGCCAAGATCATGGGCATGAGGCTCGACCACGGCGGGCATCTGTCGCACGGAATGAAGATTAACTTCTCCGGCATGTGGTATGCCGTCTCCCACTACGGTGTGGATCGCCAGAGCGAGCGGTTGGAGATGGACCAGGTCCGCCAGGCTGTCCTCGCCGAGCGCCCCGACATGCTGATCGCGGGCGCGTCGGCCTATCCGCGGACGATCGACTTCGCGGCCTTCGGGCGGATCGCCCAGGAGGTGGGCTGTCTGTTGCTGGCCGATGTCGCCCACATCGCCGGGCTGATCGTCGGCGGCGTGCACCCGCACCCGATGCCGTATGCCGATTTCGTCACCACCACCAACCACAAGACGCTTCGAGGCCCGCGCGGCGGAATCATTCTCTGCCGCAAGCAGTTCGCCAAGGCCGTCGACCAGGCCGTTTTCCCCGGCATGCAGGGCGGCCCCCTGCCGCACGTGATCGCCGCCAAGGCCATCGCCTTCCACGAGGCCATGCAGCCGGAGTTCAAGTGGTACGCCGCCGCCATCGTCGCCAACGCCAAGGCGCTGGCCGATGCCCTGCTGGCCCACGGCTGGCGGCTGGTGACCGGCGGAACGGACAACCACATGATGCTGGTCGACCTGCGAAGCAGGGATCCGGAATTGACCGGCGACGTCGCCTCCGGTTGGCTGGCGGAGGCGGGCATTATCAGCAACAAGAACATGATCCCCTTCGATCCGCGGACGACGAAGGATACGTCCGGCCTGCGGTTCGGCACACCGGCGGTCACCACGCGCGGCATGCGGCCGGACCAGATGGCCCAACTGGCCCAGTGGATCGACGATATTTTGACTTCCCACGGCAACCAGGAGATGATTACAAAGGTCGCCGGCGCCGTCGAGGAGTTCTGCCGGGAGTTCCCCATCCCGGCCCAGCGCGGCTGACGGACGGACGCGGCGACAGGAGTACGTGCGATGAAAGAAATCTATCGTATTCTGGACGCCAATTTCAACCGGGCCCGCGAGGCCCTGCGCGTGGCCGAGGACTGCGGGCGGTTCGCCCTCAACGACCCGGCCATTACCGCCATCGCCAAGTACCTCCGAAGCGACCTGCAGCAGATCCTCGAGGCCATGCCCGCCGACGAGCTGATCGCATCGCGCGACACGCCGGGCGATATCGGCACGGAGCTGACCAGTCCCACCGAGCCCACGCGCCACACCCTGGACGACGTCGCCATCGCCGCCTGCAAGCGCCTGACCGAGGCCCTGCGGACCATCGAGGAGTACAGCAAGATTCTCGCCCCCGATCGGGTCATCGACGTCGAGCGCATGCGCTACGACAGCTACACGCTGGAGCAGCGCCTCGTCGGACGGCTGATGGTCGTCCGGCGATTCGCCGAGGTGAAACTCTATGTGCTGGTCTCCAGCAGTCAGTGCACAGGCAGCCTGCGGGAGCTGGTGCGCGGCGTCATCGCCGGCGGCGCCGATGTCGTGCAACTTCGCGAAAAACCCACGAATGACAAACAGCTGTTAGCCATGGCCGCGCAGGTCCGCGACATGACGGATGAAACCGGTCGGCTGTTCATCGTCAACGACCGCCCCGACATTGCCGCCATCGTCGGGGCCGACGGCGTGCATCTCGGCCAGAGCGACCTGCCCATCGCCGAGGCCCGCCGGCTGTTGCGGCCCGGCGCCATCGTCGGACGAAGCACCCATTCGATCGCCCAAGTCACCGCTGCCGCCAACGAAGGCGCCGACTACATCGCCGTGGGACCCATCTTCGAAACGACCACCAAGGACGCCGGCCCCGCTGTGGGCGTGGAGCTGCTGAAAGAAGCCGTCGAAATCTGCCCCCTGCCGATCGTCGCCGTTGGCGGAATCAACGCGGACAACATCGCTCAGATCAAGGCCTCCGGGGGAAAATGCGTGGCCGTCAGTTCTGCTGTCTGTTCGGCCGACAACCCCCAAGCCGCCACCAGGACACTCGCCACGGCAATGGCCGCGGCAATCGCCTAGCGCATCGCCCCCTTCAATTAACCCGCTTCCACTATCCACGTGAGAAAAAAAAGTGGGCGACTAGCGTGCTCCAGTGGGCGGGGGGGGACCCACCAGTGCGTTGCCAGCCGCCCGTGTGAACTTCTGTCCAGAATAGTATAGAGCCCGGAAATAGCCTGTCTACAAAATTTATTCTACTTAATCCCGCATTGTGAATCAAGAACTAGAGCATATGGGGTGTCCTGCCAAGGGAAGAAAGACACGCCAGATAGCTCTGTAACAAGCGTAAGCACGGACCCTTATGCCTATTCTCGGGTACGCCGAGTTTTTCGTTTCTTGCGTTTTTTTCCGGACGCCGATTGGTCCTTTTTATCCGCTTCAAAGACTTCCTTAAGGACATCATCAACCGTCGAGACAAACACGAACTTGATCTGCTTCTTGACGTCTTCGGGGACATCGACGATGTCCTTCTTGTTTCGCGCGGGCAGGATCACCGTGCTCACCCCTGCCCGCCGAGCGGCCAGGACCTTCACTTTGACGCCGCCGATGGGCAACACCAGGCCGCGCAGAGTGATCTCGCCGGTCATGGCGACATCGGGGCGAACGGGTTTGCCGGTCAACAGGCTGTGCAGCGCCGTGAAGATCGCCACCCCCGCCGACGGCCCATCCTTCGGCACGGCCCCGGCGGGGACATGCACGTGGATATCCTTCTTGCCCAATCCGGCGACGTCGATGTCGATCTGCGAGGCGCGTATCTTGACGAGGCTCAGGGCGGCTTGGGCCGATTCCTTCATCACGTCGCCGATCTGGCCGGTCAGGACCAGCTTGCCGCTGCCGTCGTACATGGCGGCTTCGACGAACAGGATGTCGCCACCGGCCGGCGTGTAGGCCAGGCCCGTCGCCACGCCGGGGGTGCTGGTCCGCAGAGCGGTTTCGCTTTCGTACTTGGCCGGTCCCAGCAGGTCGACGATCAGTTTCGTCGTGACGGTGCGCGGCCGGGTCTTGCCGGCGGCCACCTTCGCCGCCACGCCGCGACAGACGGCGCCGATCTGGCGCTCCAGTTCGCGGACGCCGGCCTCGTGCGTGTAGTCGTCGATGATCTTGCTGACGGCCGCGTCGGTCCACTTGGCCTGGGTGGCCGTCAGGCCGTTGTCCTTCAACTGGCGTTTCACCAGGTACTTCATCGCGATAAGCACCTTCTCCCGGTGCGTATAGCCGGGCAGCTCGATGGTCTCCATCCGGTCGCGCAGGGCGGGCGGCACGGGCTGCATATAGTTCGCCGTAGCGATGAACATCACCTTCGACAGATCGAACGGCACGTTGAGGTAGTGGTCCTGGAAGGTGTTGTTCTGGGCCGGGTCGAGCACCTCCAGCAGCGCCGAGGTCGGGTCGCCGCGGAAATCGGCGCCGACCTTGTCGAGTTCGTCGAGCATGAAGACCGGGTTGTTCGTGCCCGCCTTGCGGATGTCCTGGATGATTCGCCCGGGCATGGCCCCGATGTAGGTGCGCCGATGGCCGCGAAGTTCGGCCTCGTCTCGCATGCCGCCCAACGACATGCGGATGAACTTTCGCCCCAGCGCCCGAGCGATGGACTGGCCCAAAGACGTTTTGCCCACACCCGGCGGGCCGACGAAGCACAGGATGGGCCCGCGCGATTCGGGCGCGAGCTTGCGGACGGCGAGGTATTCCAGCACGCGGCGTTTGACTTTTTCCAGGTCGTAGTGGTCCTCGTCGAGGATGCGCTCGGCCCGCTTGACGTCCAGCTTGTCTTCGGTGGAGACCGACCAGGGCAGTTCGACCATCCAGTCGAGATAGGTTCGAATGACGTTGTACTCCGGCGAGGCCGACGGGATGGTCTCCATCCGCCCCGCCTCGCGGAGGCATTCGGTTTCGGTGGGCTCGGGCATGCGGACGGCCTTGATCTTCTCTCGCAGCGCGGCGACCTCGACGGTCTTGTCGTCGACTTGGCCAAGTTCAGTGCGAATGGCCTTCAGGTGCTCCTGCAGGTAATATTCGCGCTGCGATTTGTCGATGTTGGCTTTGACCTGGTCCTGGATCTTCTCGGACAATTCCAGGACCTCCACCTGGTGCTGGAGTTTGTCGGCGATGACGCGCAGGCGTTTCTGCACGTCGAGTTCCTCCAGCAGCGCCTGCTTTTCGGGCAGCGTCATCTCGATATTGGCCGCCAGGAAGTCCGCCAGCACGCCGGGCTGCTCGATTTTTCCGAGGACCTCGACGACATCTTCCGGCACGTTGGGCGCCAGCGTGATCGCTTGGGTCGCCAGGTTCCGCACGTTGACGACCAGCGCTTCGGTCTGTGTTGAACTGATCTCCTGATCGGCCAACTCGGTGATGCGCGCACGGTGGTAGGGCTCCTGGTCGATCCACTCGTCGATGCGGACGCGCGACAGGCCGGTCACGACGGCCATCTGGTTGCCATCCTCCATCCGCAGGAGTTTCCAGACCATCACGGCCGTGCCGACCTGGTACAGGTCGTCGGCCTGGGGGTCGTCGACATCCGGGTCCTTCTGGCAGACGGTGACGAGAATTTTCTCGTTGGGCAGGACCTCGTTGAGAAGTTGTCGGGCCTTTTCCCGCCCCACAGCCAGCGGGACGATCGACCGGGGAAACAGCACCATGTTGCGGACCGTCAGCACCGCGGCGGTCTTGGGAATGACGACATCTTCGACCTCCGCGCCGTCTTCAGGGCCGCCCAGGCCGGGCCGAATGACGATGCCCCCGGTTGGATCAGAGCTGTCTGACGTCTTGGTTTTCCTGGCCATAGCCCACTAACTTTTCTTGGGCAACGTGATCCACAACAGACCGTTTTCAAAATGGGCGTTGGGAATATCGTCCGTCCGGGCCTCGCCGGGCAGTTCGATACTCCGGCAGAATCGCCCGTGATTGATTTCCATCACGTGGACGCGAATCGCCCCGCTGGGATTGGGCACGCACGGCGAGTCCCGATGCCCCCGAATGGTCATCACGTTCTTGTCAACGTTGATACTCAGATCGATATCCCCCTTGCACACACCGGCCAGATCCACCACAAAGCAGTAGTTGGCGTCGTCCTCGTAGATATTGACGGCCGGCCTCCACGCGCTATCCGGCTGAATCGGATGGAACCCCGCCCGAACCGCCTGCCCCATCCACTGGCCGAACTGCAAATGAACCGACGTGATTTCATGCCGCTGCATGGTGCGATGTTCTTCCTGAAGCAACATAGGCCACACCCTTTCAAAACAGTAGAAATGCCGACCGGTGGGCGAGCGGCCAAACCATCGCCCCCGCTCGAAGGCCCGCACACCATCACCAGATATTCTAGCACCCTTGGGGCAACATGGAAACGCTTTTGCCTCCGGGCGAGACGTTTATCATGGGCGGCCGCCGGGGGGGGGGATCGGGTCGATCATGACAAATCGCTGTCCCTGCCGCGTCCGCACGCGAAGCCGCACTCCCTCCGTCGCCTCGGCGGCCGCCAGGGCCTTCGTGAACGCCTCGGGCGTGGTGACCCGCTCGCCCTGCACGTGGGTGACGACCATCCCGGGTCGCACTCCCTGCTCGGCCGCTTCGCTGATCGGGTTGACGGCGACGATGACGACCCCTTCGAGCGCGTCGTCATAGCCGAGCCGACGCGCCAACTCCGGGGCCAGCGTATGCACCCGAAGACCGTAATCGACCGCCGGGACCTCGGTGGGGCCCGGTTGGGTGGTGGCCGATGCGATCTGCTCGGGCTTGGCCGCCAGCGTCACCTCAACGGTGACCGTCTTGCCCTTGCGGATGACGACCACGGGAACCATCACCCCGGGGGCAACATCGGCGACCATGTGGCGAAGCTCGCGAACGTCCCGAATCGTTTTGTCGGCGACGGAGATGATAAAGTCCTCCACCTCCAGGCCCGCCTGCTCGGCGGGCGTGCCGGCTTGAATGTGCGTGATCAGCGCCCCATTGGCGCTGGGCAGTTCGAGGCTCTTGGCCAGGCGGGGGCTGACGTCCTGGATCATCACACCCAGATACCCGCGCGTCACCTTGCCCTGCTCGATCAGTTGGGCCATTACGCGGCGGACCATGTTGGCCGGAATCGCAAACCCGATGCCCTCGTTGCCGCCGCTGGAGGAGGCGATGGTGTTGTTGATGCCGACGATCTCCCCGCGTGTGTTGACCAGAGGCCCACCCGAATTGCCGCGATTGATGGCGGCGTCGGTTTGGATCGAATTCTGATACGCCCCAAGCCCGCCGAACTGTCGGCCCTTGGCCGAGACGATGCCGGCCGTCACCGTGTGGTCCAGCCCGCGCGGCGACCCGAACGCCAGCACCCAGTCCCCCACCTGAAGCTTGTCGCTATCGCCCAGCGGCGCGTCGATCAGGCCGCTGGCCTTGACCTTGACGACGGCCAGGTCCGTCGGTGTATCGCTGCGGACCCACTCGGCCATCAGCACGCGCTTGTCGTCCAGAATGATTTCGACCTCGTCGGCGCCGGCGACCACGTGAGCGTTGGTGATCACATATCCGTTCTTGGCATCGACGATCACGCCGCTGCCGATGCCCCGGCTGAAGTACTCCCGCGGAACGGGACGCCGACCCCGCGGCGGCATCGGAGCCGGCCGCGAGTTGCCGAAGAACCTCCGCATGAACTCCTCCATCTCGCGCACGTCGCTCGACGTCTGAAAACGCTTGGTCACGCGGATCTCCACGACGGCCGGCCGAACGACCTCCGCCACCGCACGGAACAGCGGCGAGAGAGTGTCCTGCTTACTCATTTCAGCCAGGTGCTCGCGACGGGCGCGGGCTTCGCCCTCGGCCATGGCGTAGGCGATCCGTCGCGCGACCGACGGGCCGAACACCCCCGCGCCTATCAGCACCCCCACCATCAGAACAGTCGGTGTCCATCGCCATGTCCGGTTCATTGTGCTTTCCTCGTTCGCATGTCTTGTCCGCATGCCTTGCGTCCTATACATCTTACGTCGCCACAGGCCGAGAAGTTGCCTGGAACTGCCTGGCCGACCCCAACTTTTCAGGCTACCGCTGCAGGCCGGCTCAGGCGACCAGGACCCCCGCCCGTCGAAGCGACCGCAGCACCAGTCGCTCCAGCCGAACGTCTGACCGCGCCGGAACGTAAATCGCCCCGCGAGAGAGGCACGCCTGACGGGCCGCTGCCACGAACGCCCGCCATCGCTGGCCATAGGCCTCCAGCAGCGCCGCGGTATTGTCCACATCCAGCCGCTCGGCGCCCTCGGCCGCAACGAGCGATGCGGGGCCCGCCAGCGTCGGCTCGGCGTCGCCGGGCGAGAAGACGTGCAGCACGGTGACGTCGCAGCGGCCCTGCTGCAGATGGGTCAGGGCGTCGGTTAGGACCCC
>DRGC01000007.1 GCA_011050235.1 Phycisphaerae bacterium
CGGTCGTGTAAGCCGCACTCTCCTGTGTCGGGGTCGACGGGACCAACCCGGCGGAGTAGTGCTGGTGCAGCTTACCGGTGATGCCGGTATAGCCGAACTCGGGCGTTACGCCGTCAAAAGACATGACATCGAAGCCCGGGAGACCCGTCTTGTTTTCAACCCTCAACACGACCGACAACAGGCTTTCCGAGCCATCACCAACGCTTACGGGGTCGGTGATGAAGACATCATACACCGCGCCGTCGAACACTTTGAAGTCCGCTTCGGCCGCGCCCACCATAAGGCCCAAGGCCAACAACAGAGTAGCAAACTTTTTCATGTTCCGCTCCTTTATCCAAACGTATTGTTGAGAACTCCGGGAACCGCTCCTCGGAGCTCTGCCGCGCGACCCAATTACGACCAGGAATTCGCCCCTACAGGCCCCTTGTGGGGCTCTCTTTGCCGTCCCTACGTTCTGCCCTCCGCCCCCCCCGGGGGACGATCAATAGGTCGGTATGTAGTGCGCTGTGTCCGTAATTGTCTGGTCACTAGAACAGTATGCATGCTCTGGGGCCAAATCAAATGCGCCTCGACACGCTCGAAGTGTGTTACCCTTGGCGCCTTCATAACCGCTGTCCCAGAACTAGGTAAGATTCTGGGATACTATGAAGATATTCTGGCCAAAACCCCAATCGCCCGGTGTTTTTTTGCTCTTGGGGAGATGTGGTTCTCGTGGGGCTTGTCAACGGGCCGAAGCAGAGAACGATCGAGCATTTCACGCTCACCACCCAAGCGTTCCCCCAAGCTCACGAAAGCGGGCGGCAGCCCTTTGTGCAAGAGACCGCCGCCCGCTTTCGTTGGTGTTTGGGGTAATTTTGTTGACGTTTTCGAGCTGCGACGCAGCGGATCAGGCTCGATGGCGGCGCCGGGAAGGGATCTTCGATCGGCGGCGAAGGAGGGCCAGGCCCCCCATGGCCAGCAGGCCGGCCGTTGCTGGTTCGGGAACGTCTCCCGCATCCGGGATGGACTGGCCGAAGGTGGTGGCCAGGATCGCCAGATCGGTTCCGTCGACGAGGCCGTCGGAATTGAGATTGCCGTTGGCCCACCCGCCGGCGACGCCGAACCCGGCTCTCATGGCCGCTAGGTCGTCTTCGTTCACCAGGCCGTCGAGGTTCAAATCGCCCATGATCGTTGCGATCCGGCCGGAGGCATCCTGCAGTTCGACAAGGTACTCAACGACATAAACCAGGTCATCCCGGTCCGCGTCGCCGTCACCGTCGAAGTCATACGCCGCGTCCCCGGCCGGTGTGCCCGGGCCGGTCAGGTTGGCCAACATCAGGTCAAGGTCGTCCGCATCGACGTCATTATCCCCATCGAAGTCTGCCGACGCCAAGACGACCTCGACGACCAGGACCGAGTCAAACCATTGCCCCGCGCCGTCTGTCGTGCGGATCGTCAGCTCGGCGGATCCCTCTGCATCGCCTGCGATAGCCAGCGCCAGCGAGCCGTCGGTGAACTGTCCCGTAACCAGGCCCGGGTTGGAACTGGCCAAAACGGCATAGGTCTGGCCCGTCACGCGAGAGATCGAACTGAAGATAACCAGGTCACTCTCTTGGAGAGAGCGGGTATCGTCGAAGTCTGGGCTCATCGGCAGGTCGGTGAAAGCGGGATGCCAGACTGAACGCTCCCATACGGGCAGATTGGCGATGCCCCCGACGCCCCCGTCGAGGCCGACGACCGTCATCCCGTCGTAGAGCACCTCTCCAAATGCCGTATACCCGCCATTGTTCGCCGCCGAGTCCAGAGACGGGTTATCCGTCGTATTGAAATACCACTGGTTCGTGCCCGAATCCGGGCCGGCGTCCGTTTTGGCTAGAGCGATCGTGCCCTGGCTGTTGAGGATACCCGGTTCGTTGACCACGGGGTCGCCGGACGGAACAAACCCCCCGAGGCCGTCGCTGAAGGTGAACCCTCCTCCCTGGACGATGCCGATGCCCGCTCCGGCCGTGTCGACCGACCGGTGAATGAACGTCTGGGTGTAGTCGCCGCGATCGGCATAGCCGCGGAAGTTCGCCACCGTTGCCGGCGTGCGATCATCGAACAGAGCGACGTCGAACGCGCCGAACATGGGCGTATCGAACCGGTAGACGGACAAGAAATCCTCAATATCCAGCGACGGCTGCGCCACGCTCGTGCGGAAACTGGTGGACCCAATTTGATTCGTGAGGCTGCCGTCTGCTTGCGCCTGGTCGACCGCCGCAGAGAGCACGACCACGGCCATCAGAAAAACGACGCTGGTGTTCAAAGTGCGACAGATCATGTAGATCCTTTCAATGAATTGCCCCCCCTCCAACACCAAACACGCACGTCACGTCACGTCTGATCGGAATCGCCTGAATGCACATTCTCCATGTCGCTTGATCTGCGCCTCCATGCAGACGATCCACAAATTATAGCGGAGGACGGCCAGAATGTCAAACGGATATTTTGCAGCCCCCTAATGCCGGGCCATGCATCAATTAACCGTTGCAGATCCAGGCGATGCAGCGCAGAATTGGGCGTAACTCCTGCAGACAGACATTGGAAGTGTGATGGAAAGCTTCGTTAGCCCTGTTCACTGCGGCTTATCGCGAACAGGTCTCATTAGGACGGACCAGGTCGATGGATAGGGACGCCAAGCACATGCTTTTCGTTCCCGGGCGGCTATGCCTGTTCGGGGAGCACAGCGACTGGGCGGCCGAATATGGCACGCACCGGGGTTTCTGCCTGGTGATCGGCACGGACCAGGGGCTATCGGCCGAGGCGACGGCTTGTGAGGACTTTGTCGTCAAATCGCTTGTCGCCGATAAGCTCGGCCGCCCGACGGGGCGCACGCGCCAGATGAGTTGCACGTTCAAGGCCCAGCGACTGGCCGAAGCCGCCAAAGACAAGGACGAATTCTTCCGCTACTGCGCGGGGGTGGCCCATGAGATGGTCGCCCGTCCCGGCGTTGTCGGCGGGCTGCACCTTGAGATCGCGGCGATGGACTTGCCGCTGAAGAAGGGCGTTTCCAGTTCGGCGGCCGTGTGTATTCTCGTGGCCAAGGCATTTGACGCCGTCTACCGGCTCAACCTGTTCCCGCACGAATTGATGGAACTGGCGTATGTCGGCGAGAAGCTCACGGGCAGTCAGTGCGGGCGGATGGACCAGGCGTGCATCTACGGCAAGACGCCCGTCCTGTTGACGTTCGAGCGCGAGGCCCAGTGTCGTGTTGAGCCGATCTTCCCCGCCCGGCCCATCTACATGTTCTTTGTGGACCTGGCCGGCAAGAAGGACACGATCAAGATCCTTGGCGACCTGCAAAAGGCGCATCCTGACAGCCCCGCTCTGCAGAAGGCGCTGGGCCAAGAGAACGAACGAATCGTTCGCCAGGCCTATCGAGCGTTGACCGAAGGCGACGCCGAAACTCTCGGCGCCTTGATGACCGAAGCGCAGGCGAACTTCGATCAACTCGTTGCCCCCCATAGCGCAGAGCAGTTGGCCAGCCCCTTGCTGCATCAGGCGCTGGCCCTGGACACGCTGGCGCCGCACATCTACGGCGGCAAGGGCGTCGGCAGCCAGGGCGACGGCACGGCCCAGTTCGTCGCCCGCAGCGAAGATGACCGCCAGGCAGCCATGGACGCGATTACCCAGATGTTTCCGGAAATGCAGTGTCTCCCGTTGACGATCAACTGCGTGACGGTCCGACAGGCGGTTCGACAATAGCCCGAACACCCCCGCCATGAACTCAATGCCCAATTCAATCGGTACGGACCGCGTGAAGACCTTGACGGTGGTCATTCCGGTCTACAATGAGTTCGACACCTGGCGGGATCTGTTGTCCCGGGTCGAGAGCGTCGACGTGCCCGGCGTCGCCAAGCAGATCATTCTGGTGGACGACGGATCGAGTGACGGCACGCGAGAACAACTCCGCGCCTTTGCCGATAGCCTGGACCCCTCATCCGGCAACGGCCGGGGGCAGGCCTATAAGGTCCTGTTCCACGAGGTCAACCAGGGCAAGGGCGCCGCGCTGCGAACGGGATTCGCCGCCGCCGACGGCGACTTTGTCATCATTCAGGACGCCGACCTGGAATACGACCCCAACGATTACGGGCATCTGCTCGAGCCGCTACTGGCCGATGCGACCGACGTGGTCTATGGCAGCCGCTTTCTGGCCAAAGAGAACCGAACCGGCTACCTCAAGAATTATCTGGCCAACCGCTTTCTGACGGGGCTGTCCAATCTCTTCACCAAGCTCAAGCTGACGGATATGGAGACCTGCTACAAGGTCTTCAAGCGCGACATCCTTCAGCGGATCGAGCTGGAGCAGAACCGTTTCGGTTTCGAACCGGAGATCACAGCCAAGCTCGCCCGCCATGGCGTGCGCATCTGCGAACGGCCGATCAGTTACGACCCTCGCAGCCACGACGCCGGCAAGAAGATCGGGTGGAAAGACGGCATGCAGGCCGTCTGGTGCATCTTCAAGTACGGGTTGTCACGACGCTGAGATCGAACGCTCCCCGCCGGCGCAGCAACCCAGCCATAGCGGCAGGGGCGCGCTGTTGGCGGCAGGTAGCGACCCTCGGTGTTGATTGGCGGGGGTCGGTGACCATACAATCGCCGCCGGCCGTCCGCTCGGCGGGCGTCCGGGAGCCGAATCGTGAAGCCAACCATCAAGACAATCGCTTCTCAACCGTCGTGGGTCGTTCGCAACAAGAACATCGAGCTGGCCGTCACCAAGGCCGGCGGGCAGATGGCCCCGGTCACGTTCTTCCGCAACACGGCCAAACCGGTCCGCCCGTACTACATCAGCCCGTGGCAGGGCGAGGGCCTCAAGATCGGTGACCCCGTGCTCGTGCCGCTGCGGGGCGACTTCTTCTGCGCGCCGTTCGGCGCGAACGTGGACGCCTATCGCGGCGAGCAGTACTGCTGTCACGGCGAGCCGGCCACGCGGAAATGGACGTTCGGCACGCTGGAGCAGGTGGACAAGTTCACCTGTCTGGCGCTGTCGATGAAGACCAAGACGCGCCCGGGCAGGATCGGCAAGGGCATCATGTTGGTCGAGGGCCAGAACGTTATTTACACGATTCACAGCCTGTCGGGCTTTTCCGGGTCCATGCCGGTCGGCCACCACGCCACGCTGGCCCTGCCGGAGGCCGAAGGCGCCATGCTCGTCTCGACCAGCGAGTTCAAGCTCGGCCTGACCAACCCGACCCCCACGGAGAACCCCGCCGGCGGCGTGTACCAGTCGTTCGCGCTGGGCGGCAAGTTCACCGATCTGTCGCGCATGCCGCTGCGATGGAAGGACCAGAGTTTCGGCGATTGCACCGCCTTCCCGATTCGAAAGGGGTACGACGACCTGCTGGCGGTGTTCAAGAAACCCTCCAAGACGCCCGCCTGGACCGTAGCGGTCAACACGGTCGAGGGCTATCTGTGGTATTCCTTCAAGGACCCCGCCGTCCTGCCGGCGACGGCGTTCTGGATTTCCAATCTCGGCAACCACGCGTCGCCGTTTTCCGGGCGAAACCGCTGCCTGGGGTTGGAGGATGTCTGCGCCTATTTCGCCGAGGGCCTGGCCGACTCGGTCCGGGCCAACCGCGTGAGCCGCGCCGGTTTCCCCACCGCCTTGAAGCTGTCGCCGAAAACTCCCACCGCGATTCATTACATCCAGGGCGTCGCCAAAGTGCCGCGCACCTTCGGCCGCGTTGTGAAGGTCAATTTCGCTCCCGGCAAGGCGACCTTCGTTTCCTCCAAACGCAAGAAGGTGACGGTCAACGTCTGCCACGAGTTCATCTTCGATAGCGACCTGGCGGCGGACTAGGCCTGCCGGGCGGGCCTTGCATTGGCCGCGGCGGCGGTCTCTAATGGACTCTTTGTCGAAAAGGAACTGAGCATGAGTGGACAGTCGATTCGTATGGGCCGCTTCCTGGGCCACAACCGCAACGTCGCCCTGGTGGCCGTCGATCACGGGGCCGAGTTCGGCCCGCTGCTGGGCCTGACCAGCGTGCCGGAGACGCTGGGCAAGCTCGCCGGCGCCGATGGCGTCCTGCTGAACCCCGGCATGATGGGCGCGTGCGGCGATTTCTTCGCCACACCCGACGCCCCGGCGATGATCGTCCGCCTGACGTGGACGAGCAGCTACTGCTTCCCGTGGAACTACACCGAGGCCCATACCTGTCGCGTCGCCGGCGCGGGTGCGGCCATGATCGATGGGGCCGATGTCGTGATGGCGTGCTGCAATCTGCAGTCGGGCGACGAGTCGCTGGATACCGCCAACGTCGCGCTGTTCGCCGAGTTGGCGTCTGAGGCCGGCAGCGTGGGCGTGCCCATGGTCGGCGAGGTCTACCCGCTTGGGGCCGAGCAACTGCCCGAAGAGGAGCTGCACATGCGCGTCCTGCGCGGCGCGCGGATCGTGGCTGAGCTTGGGGCCAATGCGGTCAAGACGTTCTACACCGGCAAGCGTTTCGCCGAGGTGGTCGAGGGCGCGGGCATACCCGTGTTCGTTCTGGGCGCCTCCAAGACCGACGAGATGGGCGCGCTGAAAAAGGCCCACGAGGCGATCTCCGCCGGGGCTCGCGGCGTCGTGTTCGGGCGCAATGTGTTCCAGGCCGACGATCCCGTGAAGTTCCTGGCCGCTCTGGCGAAGGTCGTCCACCAGGAAGCGACCCCCGAGGATGCGCTGGCATGAGCGGCAGTGAAAACCACTCGGCGCTGACATCGGGGCAAATGGAGCAGGTCCATCAGGCGGCGCTGGCGATCCTGGCCGATCCCGGCATGAAGATCATGGAGCCCCGGCTGCTCAAGGCCCTCGACAAGGCCGGCGCCAGCGTTGATTTCGACACCCAGCGGGTGCGTTTCCCCGCCGAGCTGGTCGATGAGACGCTCGCCTCGATTCAACGCGATCTGAAATCCGGCGTGACCATGCCGGTGCTCAACGGCGTGATCGCCTCGCGGACCGACGGCAAGCTGGCCGCCAAGTTCGGCGGCGCCTGCTGCAGCTATTACGACTGGGCCTCCCGTTCGTCGCGCGAGCCGAACAACACCGATGTCGTCACCATGCTGCGCCTGGGAGACGCCATCCCCGACGTCGCTCACGTTGGCAACCCGGTCATCTACATGCGGACCGACGACGGGGTGCAGATTCCACCGCACCTCAAGCCGATCAAGACCGCCGCCCTGGTCGCCAAGCACACGTCCCGGCCTTACTCGTGCGAGGTCTGGTCGCTGGAGGGGCTGGAGTTCCAGATCGAGATCGGCTGCGTCGTCCGCGGCTCACTGGAAGCCTACCAGGCCGACCCGATCTTCATCACCGCCAAGGAGACGATCTCGCCGCTGCAACTGCCGCGCGAGGACGCCGAGGTGCTGATGGCCCTGGCCGAGAAGCAACTGCCCTGCACGATCGTCCCCATGCCGATATCGGGCGCTTCCAGCCCCGTCACCCCGATCGCCAACGTGGCCATGGCAACCGCTGAGATCCTGGGCGTCTTTACGGCCCTGCGCAGTTTCGCCCCCGCCGCCCGCGTGGCCGCCGGCGTGATCACGGGCGTGATGGATATGACCAACGGCGATGCGGTGTTCGCCGACCCCAACGCGATTCTGCAGGACCGCCTGATCGCCGGCCATTTCGCCGAGCGTTACGGGCTGGACCTGGGCATCGGCACGGGCTACATCGATGCGGTCGTCCCCGGCATGCAGTCGCTGGTCGAGAAGACCTGGAAGATGCTGGCCAGCTTCAGCCTCGGCAGGACAAACTATCCGGTCGGCATCATCGAGGGCGGCAAGACATTCTGCCCCGCCCAGGCGATACTCGACCTGGAAGTCGCCCGTGCGATTCACAAGGCCTTCGGCGCCACCGAGGTGAGCGACGAGGCCCTGGCGCTCGATGTCATCCGCCGGGCGGGCATCGGTGGGAGCGTGTTGGCCGACGACCACACGGCCAAGCACTTCCGCGACGTGCTGCACTTCAGCGACGTGTTCAGCCACACCGCCGCCAGCACCGACTCCCTGCTGGACAAGGCCGATCAGAGGTGGAAAGATATCGTCGAAAACAGCACCCCGTTCGTTCTGGACGGCGACAAGGCCGAGCAGATCGACCAGATCGTTGCCAAAGCTGAGAAATACTTCGAGGAGCATTCGTAGGGCCGGGTCTATGGACCCACGGGCGCATGCAAAACGCCCCCTATCGCTCGAATAGAGGAGAAAAGGCCATGAAGAACCCCAAGGCATTGATGATTCCGTTCGGGTATCCGGGTTATCCGCCCGAGATACTGAAGAAGTTCCGCGACGGCTCGCGCAACCACCTCAAGCGGCTGGGCATCGACGTAACGGCCACCGCCAACGTGATCGACTTCGCCGACGCCCGGAGAATCCGCGATCAGGTCAACACCACAGACTGCGAGTTCGTGGTGGTGGTCGTGCTCAGTTGGATCGAAGCGACCAACGTCATCGAGGTCATCCGCGACCTGTCGCACAAGCCCATCCTGCTGTGGAGCCACACCATGTGGCAGGAAAAGGGCGAGTTCCTGACGCTGGGCCCGATCCCCGGCGCTGGCGTGCTGCGACAGGCGTTCGAGGAGCTGCGATACAAGTTCAAGTTCGTCTACGGCCAGCCGGGCGACAAGAGCCTCGACGACGACATCGCCGTCTTCGCCCGGGCCGCCCACGCCTACCATCAGCTCCGCCGCACCCGCATCGGCCTGCTGGGCTACATGTCGATGGGCATGTACTCGGCCGCGTTCGACCACCTCGGTCTGCTGCGTGACTGGGGCCCGGAGGTCGACCAGCTCGACCAGTACGTGCTGGTCAAACGCCTCGAGGCGGTGACCAAGACGCAGGTCGCCCCGCTGATCGCCAAGGCGAAGAGGGATTGGGACATCACCAAGAAGGTCCGCCCGCGCGACCTTGAGATCACGCTGAAGATGTACCTCGCCATGAAGGCCCTGGTGAAGGAACGCCGCTGGGACTGCCTGACGATCAAGTGTCAGTACGAGCTGTCCAAGGAGTTCGGCTACACGCCGTGCGTGCCGCTGTCGATGCTGGGCAACGAACTGCCGTGCTCGTGCGAAGGCGACATCCCGCTGATTGCGGCCCAGATTGCGATGCACCACATCACTGGGCAGATCGTCGCTTACGGCGACATTCACACCGTCGAGCCCAACGGCGTGATTATGGGTGCGTGCGGCTTTGCGCCGTTCAAGATGGGCGAGGGCCGGCCCAAGGTCGACCGCACCGAGACGCTGTACCAAGGCCTGGCCAACTGCACGATCTACAAGGAAGGCGAGATTACCTTCGCTCGCATGGGTTACACGCCCGACCGCAAGCTGAAGATGCACGTGGCCTTCGGCAAGACGCACCGCCCGCGAGCGTTCCACGAAATCGGCTGCCTGCCATATCCGTCGATGGAAGTCGACCTGCCGGGCCTCGGCGACCAGTTCGCCCAGGGCATGCTCAGCCAGCATTACTCCATCGTCTACGGCGACTGCCGCGCCGAACTGCGCGAGCTGCTCCGCCTGAGCGATATCGAAGGCGTGTTTGTCGAGTAATTGTCGATTGGCCTTGCCGACCGGCCATTACGCGGCGATCAGGCCCGAAGGGCCGATAGTGAGTAGCCGGCGGCGTAAGCCGCCGGTAAGCGGCAATAACGCCGAAGAGCCCCGAAGGGGCGACAGTGGGACGCAGCATTTCCTGCCGCCCCGCCGGGGCTCTTCGTTCTGTGGCTGGGACCGGGGGCTGACGCCCCCGGCTATTGACCTAGGCCCCTTCGGGGCCTCTTCGCCAAGAGATGACTGAGGGCACCAACGATGAAACATTTTCTGGCCATTGACCTTGGCACGTCGGCCGTCAAGGCTGCGATCTTCGACGAGCGCGGCAAGCGGGCGGCCCTGGACATCCAGGAATACGCGCTGCTGACCGAGGGCGAGGATCTGTGCGAACTGCCCGCCGAGACCTATTGGGACAAGTTCGTCGTCGCCTGCAAGAAAGTCCTGGCTGATAGCGCCGTCGATCCCAAGGATATCGCCGCGGTGGGCTTCGCCAGCCAGGGCGAGTCGTTCGTCCCGGTCGATGCGTCCGGCAAGCCGCTGCGCAACACCATCGTCTGGCTCGACAACCGCGCCCACGACGAAGCTGCTGCGATTGAAGCCAAGTTCGGGCGCGATCTGGTCTACAAGACCACGGGCCAGCCCGATGTCGGGCCGATCTGGACGGCCTGCAAGATCCTGTGGATCAAGACCCACGAGCCGGACGTCTTTGCGGCGACGGCGAAGTTCTGCCTGGTCGAGGATTTTCTGATCCACCGCCTCTCGGGCAAGTTTGTCTCGGAGTTCTCGGTGTATTCATCCTCGCTGGTCCTCGACATCAACACGCGGGCCCTGTGGCCCGAGATGCTCGAGTTCATCGGCGTCTCGGCCGACCATTTCCCCGAGCTGACCGAGTCCGGCAGTGTGGTCGGCCCGATCACGGCCGAAGCGGCCGCGGCGACGGGCCTCTCGACCGAGACGCTGGTGGTCACCGGTGCGTACGATCACGCGGCCGGCAGCATCGGTGCGGGCGTCACGCACAGCGGTGTGATGAGCGAGACGACGGGCTCATCCATGGCCATCTGCGCCCCGGTCGATAGCATCGCCTTCGATCCCGAGTTCCGCGTGCCGGTGCACTGCCACGCCATCAGCGGCAAATACTTCTTCAGCCCCTACGGCGAGACGGCCGGCATGGTGCTCAAGTGGTTCCGCGACAATCTCGGCCAATCGGAGATCGCCCAGGCCGAAGCGACCGGCGGCGATGCGTTCGAAATTCTCAGCGAGATGGCTGCAGCCGTCCCGGCCGGTAGCGAAGGGCTTGTGATGCTGCCGTTTCTTTCCGGGACAGGGGCCCCGGAGTTCGACCCCAACGCCAAGGGCGTGTTCTTCGGCTTGGCGCTGAAGCACACCAAGGGCCATTTCGTTCGGGCCATCATGGAATCGGTCGCCTACATGATCGCCAAGAACGTGGATGTGATGGCCGACCTGGGCGTCAAGGTCGACGAGATCCGCTCCCTCGGCGGCGGGGCCAAGAGCGATCTGTGGTGTCAGATCAAAGCCGACGCCATGGGCACGCGGGTGGCGATCGTCGAAGAATCCGAACAGGCCCTCAAGGGGGCCGCCATCCTCGCCGGTGTGGGGGCGGGCGTCTTCGGCGACCTGGAAGCGGCCAGCAACGATATGGTCGCCATCAAGAAACGCTACGAGCCCAACGCCGACAACGCCCAAATCTACGCCGCCGGCCTGGCCACCTACGAGGCGCTCTACGAGAACCTCAAGGGGTTGTTCTGATCGGTCGGCGCTGCCGCTGAAAGCATCCGGGCGGCCGGGCCGCACGGACCCAGCCGCCCGTTATAGTCACCCGCCTTCGGCAGGATTGTTGTGAAGTTATTGCGGCTCTATCGTCTTCGGCGTCGCAGACTCGCGATCGCACCGACGCCAAGCAAGGCCAGCGACGTCGGTTCGGGAACCGTGATCCAGCCGCTATTGGCGTTGTCCTCGCCGATCCCCTGAACATGTGCGGCCGTTGGAAACGGACCATGTCCGCCGCCCGGCTTGCTGAGGAAATCGAAAGAGCCGGCCGTCAGCGAACCGATTCCCGTGATCGTGTAGGAGACATCCTCACCCGGACCGAAACGAGCGGCGTCCCCTCCGCCTGAGGCGAAGTCGAACTTGATATCAAACCACCCGTCGCCGTCGGCCTTGAAGGCGTCCACAGACCGGCTGATCGTCGGACTGGTGAAGCTGCCGCTCTTGCTCGGCGCCGAGAACACCAACAGCGTCGGATTCAGTGCGGGGTCGAGGTTGAACAGCCATAGGTTGACGAACTCCGAACCGACCAGGTTCGTCGCCGTCAACGTCAGGTCCACCGACCCCGGCGAGCCCCCATCGTCGAATATGGCAGTCAGCCACGGCGCCGCCCCGGCAGGGGGGGTGGCCCCGCTGAACTCGATACTTAAGGGGTATGACACCACGGACGCCTGCAGCCCGGCCGTCAAGGCCAAGACTATCACAAGCGCCAAAGCTCTATAGTTGTGCAACATGACGGGTCCTCCTCTGGACCGCTCAATTTTGGTTTTTCAATCGCATGCATCTGTTGCACGCGGCATTCCTTACAAAACACATCACCCAAGTCGTTTCGGAGGTGAAAAGCTCTTTGCCCTCCCGTCTGCCGGACGCCCGGCCAGACGATGCTCTTACTGGAAGCCTTGAAATTCTAGGTCTCCCATATCTGGAAGGTAGGATTACTTGTACAGATTGGCATAATCCCGTCAGAATTCGGCCGATTTGGGTGCTAGCTATCCAATACTTCTAGACTTATGGCGCATCAAAAACGGGGGAATCTTGCAAATCGCCCGCTGAGTAGCTGGGTGGATTAGATCGGGCTCGCCTTCGCCGGAGCATGACCAGGCTGCCGATGGTCAGCAATCCGAGCGTGGCCGGTTCGGGTACGGCCGCGGGTGCGGACGTCCAGCCGCCATCGTCGCCATTGATAGCCTGCACGTGGGCGGCCACAGGATAGGCGCCATTGCCGCCGCCAGTGCTGGTAAGGTCGAAGGAACTGGCCGTCAGCGTGGCAATGCCGGTGATGGTAAAGGAGGCGGACTCCCCAACGCCAAAGCGTTCCGCACCGCTGCCCTGGTTGCTGGTGGCGAACGCCATCTCGATGTCATACCGGCCGCTGCCGGCGACGTTCCAACCGTCCGCATCGAGGTTGATCTTCGGGTCGTCAAACAGGCCGATCTTGAGCGGATCCGAGAAGGTCAGATCCTTCGGATCCAAAGACGAATTGAGATTGAAGTACCACTTCGAGACGAACTCGTCGGCCACCAGGTTCAACACTTCGAGCGTCAACTCGACCGACCCGGGGGTGTCCTCGTCATCGAAAGTCGCCTTCAGCCATGGGCCCGCGCCGGCGGGCAACGATCCGCCGCTGAACTCGATGTCCAGGCCGTACGACACCACAAACGCATGCGACAGGGGGGCAGTGAGCAACACAACTGCCGCTACGGCGGCAGCGCACAACGGGGCTGTCTTCAACATAGCTGCATTCTCCAAGTGCGCAGTTAGATCGGTCAGTGACCTGCGCTGCGCATTCAAGCACAGCCCGACGTATTCGCGGGGCAAGCGTCCATCAAAGCCCGAACCCGCGACGACCTCTCTCCTCCGCATGGAACGCATGCAACGGTGTTGTCTGTTCCGTCAAAATCGTAGGCGCGGAAATTCCTCCAACGCGGAATTCACCGAGAAAAACACGCCTGGTGGAGGCCGGCAATCTGCCCGGCGGGCCCTTGGTATATCGGCGAGCAAGGCGACATGCCTGAGAGCTTTCGGTCCTGGCGGGGGCAAAAGGATTGCCCGTTCGCACCAGTTGGCTTATAACGGGCCTGCGGTGTCCGCCACCATCTTGCCAACTACGGCCTCGCCCTGCCGGGGGCGGTTTTCGGGAACTTGTGCTTACCGGGGGCGTCCAACCGTGGTAAGAACATCCAGAGCGCGGGCGCGCAGCGACAGAAAGGGAATGCCATGAGAACGCACCATGTCATCACATTCGGTTTGTGTCTACTCCTTCCGGCGGCGTTGGCCTCGGCGGAATCCATCGACGATCACGCCATCGGCCGGATGCCGGTCAAGGAGGTCACCGTGTTCAAGGACGGCCACGCCTTCGTTCTGCACGAGGGCCCCATGCCCACCGACGATGCCGGCAATGTCGTGCTGGACTATCTGCCGGTCCCCGTGATCGGCACGTTCTGGGCCTACGCCGACGATAAGGCCGCCAAGCTCGCCGGCGTCGTGGCCGCTAGACGCGTGGTGTCGGTCAAGCGGACGGCCCTGACGGTGGCTGAGATGATCGAAGGCAACGTGGGGGCGGCAGTCCGCATCACCGAAAAGGACGGCCAGCCGTACGCAGCCACCATCGCAGCGGTGCCGACCCGCAGCACCGAGGAGATCGAGACCACCTCCCCGCCCGGCGCGCCGCCAGCCCTGCCGGTCAAGGCGAAGGTGGTCCTGCTGACTGTCGAGGGCGGCACGAAGGCGGTGCCTCTGGCCCGCATCCAGGAAGTGACGTTCGCCGATGACTTCAAGCCCGGCATCGCCAGCGCCGAGTTCCGCAATGTCATGACACTCAAGCTCGACTGGAAACGCAAACCGGCCAAGACCGCCAATGTCGGCATGACCTACGTGCAGCGCGGCGTGCGCTGGATACCCAACTATCGCGTAGACATCGACGGTAAGGGCAACGCGACGCTTTCGCTGCAGGCGACGCTGGTCAACGAGCTGACCGACCTGGACAACGTCACCGCCCACCTGGTGATCGGCGTGCCGACGTTCGCCTTCAAGGACACACCCGACCCCATCTCCATGCAGGAGACGGTCGCGCGGCTGTCGAGTGTCATGCAGCCGAGCAACCAGACGGCATACGCCTTCTCCAACGCCATGATGACCCAGACCGCCATCTACCAGCCTCGGCGTCGGGGCGCGGCCCAGCCATCGGGGGCGACGATCGATCTGGGCTCGGATGTCGCCGCCGGGGACAAGCAGGAAGACCTGTACGTCTTCACGATCAACAACATCACCCTCAAGAAGGGCGAGCGGATGACGGTGCCCATCAGCAAGGTCACGCTGCCGTACAAGGATGTGTTCGTGCTCGATCTGCCCTTCGCCCCACCGCCCGAGGCCCAGGCGAACGCCAACAACCAGCAGCAGGCCGAAATCGCCCGCCTGTTCCATGCGCCCAAGGCCATGCACGTTCTTCGCCTGGCCAACACCGCCGAGGCCCCGCTGACAACAGCCCCGGCGATGATCGTCCGCGATAGACGCGTGATGGCCCAGGGCATGATTCAGTACACACCCGCCGGGGCTTCGTGCGATTTGACAATGACCACGGCGGTCGACGTGGGCGTCAAGGCCAGCGACACTGAGACCGGCCGCGACGCCAACGCACACAAGTGGCACGGCCGTTCCTACGATCGCATCAACCTCGCCGGCACGATCCACCTGACCAACCATCGCGATAAGACGATCTCCGTGGAGGTCCGCCGGTCGGTGCTGGGCTTTGTCGACTCCGCCTCCGGCGACGGCGAGATCAAGCAGCTCGGCCGCCACGGGAGTGGCTGGGCGCGGCCGTTCTGGTGGCGCTGGTACAGTTGGCCGAGCTGGTGGCGCCACGTGAACTCCACCGGCCAGGTCTCCTGGGAGTTCGACCTGAAAGGCGATGAGAGCATCGATCTGGGCTACGAGTGGCACTACTTCTGGCGGTGGTAGGCCTCGTGGCGGGGCAAAAGGATTGCCCGCCCATGGCGGTTGGCTTATAACGGGTCTGCGCCGGTTGCCTGGCGACGACCTGCTATGGACAAGACACTGGACAAGAGGCTCGCGGCTATTCACGCCGACCCCAACGCCAATGACTTCATCCTGGCCGACGCCAAGGATGCGGACATGGCCTTCGGGATGGCGGCCCCCGGCAAGAGCCCCGAGCACGTCGACGGCGGATTCCGTTCGCTCGATGAGTACCGCGACCACATTCGCGAGAACATTCGCCAGGGCCTCGTGGACATCATGCTGATGAGTGTCTCGACGGCCGAATTCATCGCGCTGAACGAGCGGATGTTCGACCGCTCGACCGTGACGCCCGCCATCCGCGCCAACGATACGTCCGATATCTGGGTCGCTCGCGGAGCGGCCTATCCGAAGGAGGCGTCGCGCCCGTTTCGCACCGCGCTGATCGACCACGCCCAGTGCGGGCAGATCGCCGACGAGTCGTGCGACCGCACGCGCGGCGTGAACCTGGGCCTGTACAGTGTGACATTCAGCAACGACGTGGACACCGACCACCAGGTCCTCGAGACCTACAAGGAATTTCGCGTCGAGGCCGAGGCGAAGGGGTTCCGCCACTTCCTGGAGATCTTCGACCCCAACGCGCCGGTGAATCCGATCCCGCCGCACAAGATCGGGCCGTTCATCAACGATCTGATCGCCCGCACGCTGGCCGGCGTCGCCTCGCCGGGCAGGCCGATCTTCCTGAAGATGGTCTACCACGGGCCCAAGTGGATGGAGGAGTTGGCCGGCTACGACCGCCATCTCGTGCCCGGCATCCTGGGCGGGTCGTCGGGGACGACCTACGACGCGTTCAAGCTGCTGGCCGAGGCGAAGAAGTACGGCGCGAGGGCGGCCCTTTTCGGCCGCAGGATCAACAACTCCGAGCACCAGCCGAGCTTCATCCAGTTCCTTCGCTGGCTGGCCGACGGCGAGGTCGAGCCGGAAGAGGCCGTCAAGGCCTACCACGGCGTCCTGCAGGGCCTCGGTATCAAACCCCACCGGCCGCTGCAGCAGGACATGATGCTGACCACCAGCGTCACCAGCTACGGCGGCTCGGGCGTGACGACGTCCCTGCCCTCAGCATCGCCGGGCGCCCGCTCGACAACCGGCAAGCCCAAGAAGACCGAAACGCCAGCATCCCCGGCCCAATCCACCGCCACCAAACCCGACGGCCAACCGGACTTCGCCAAAATGACCCCAGCCGAACGCCTCGCCTACCACCAGCAACGTCTTGATAAGATGTTTGGGGATTGAAGCAGGCTTGGGGCTTGGGGCCTGAGGCTTGAGCGTAAGAAGAAGCAACAGCCTGGGTGCGATCCGTCACCGGCGGGCACAGCAACCGTGCCGCGACGGCGGACCCAACGGCCTCCGAGAGCCCCGAAGCCAATCCTCTGGTACGTAGAAGACTTGGCCCCTCCTAACAGGGCGAGGGCCTCTGTCTGCTCACGCACCTGGCGGCGGCTTGCATGACGCAGAGAACTCAGCATCGCTCAGTAATCGTGATCTGATCCGCCTGATATCTGGGTCCGAGATTCGGGGGATTACGTCCTTTACCACCACTCCAACTCGCGCAGCGGCCCTTTCTTTCGGCAAAGGCAGCCTGCTTCCCTTGATCGCCTTGTAAACATCTTCTGCCGCCAAGCCTGCCGACACAATTCCTGTCTCCTCCGCCAGAGTCGCCTCCTTCTGCGACACCCACAAGATATCCCCTAGCACCTGCTTGATGTGTTGCCTCATTTCGCGGCGGTTCCAGTCTTCGGTGGCAACACGGGAAAACAGATGCCCCACAAGCCACCCGAGTTTGTTCTGAAACTGTCGCTTGATGCGCCCAGACCGAGCTTGGACCAGCGCCTCATAATGCTCTTTGGCATGCACCGCAATGCTCACTTGAAGCAACGCGACCGAGGAAACGGCGATCCCAACGCCCGCGTCCGCGTGAAGATAGAAGACTCCTTCGGTCTGTGCGTTCTGGTTGCATATCCTCTCAAGGAGCAATTGGGCCTTGTCACGTGTTTCCAAGCTGTACAGGCCGGGCACTCGCCCATCGGCGAGCTGAATAGTCTGGCACGTTGTCTGCAGCAGATCGTGCAGTACATCGCCCAAAGGGCGTATCACCGCGAGGTTGATGTATCTTGCTTTGCAGGGGTCCCCTCGCCCTCGCACCAGATCACAAGTCTGCGTGAGAACGAGGAATCCACTATACTTCTCGTTGATGAAGTGGTGATGAAAACGTCCAAGGATGTCCTGCAGTCCGGCAGTTGGCTGAAGAATGTCCCCCTGCTCCAAATCACATTCGCGATCCTCGATGCTTGCGTAAACAGGATGGACGGGGCGACTGGCCATCTAACCTTCTGTTGAAGATTCCCGTCTCCCAGTCTTGCCATGCTTTGCGCCGTACCTCAGGGAGAGCGGCCCCTCAGAAACTGCCGAGGGGACCGTGTAGATCCTGGGCTTCGGCGGCGGTGCCGTCGTTGCCTCGCCTGCCATCTCCGCGACGATCTTGACCCTTTCGACTACTGCACCATCCCGTTTCTGATCAGTTGTGTCCACATCCAAGTCACGACCTTTCGTCGGCATGTTCTTCCTCCTCAGTAACTTCTACGCACAGTGCCTTCAGAATGTTCTCGGCAGTTTCTCTAACGCTCTTGATTGGGGTCTGCAGCCAGCCTATCAACTCTCCCACATCGTTACTTGCCCGGTGGAAGTTCAGGAGCAATCTTGATTTCTGATCATCTGCAGTCAAGACTATGTTCACTACTCCCTCGCCGAAGCGAGCCGCACGGCTGATCGTCCGAGCGGTGACCTGCAAGCCTTTGTCAGCGACCGCGGCATCAAGGTCGGACGTCACCAGCCGAAGAACTGGCTCAGGTACCTCGTCGGCTTCATAGCCAATGTTGAACCCAACGGCCTCCACAGGCGTCTTGGGTAGCCACTCCAGGGCTTTCACACCTGCCTGCATTCCATACTGCAGCGACTCGTAGGTTGGCGCTAGAACGTCAATCCTTAGCTTTCCGGAAGCGCCGCTCACGGCTATCTGCTCGTTCGGATGTTTGACTGTGAAAGGGGAAACACCGTCCATCGGGACCTCAACCTGCAGATCCTTCTTGTCTTGCAGATCGAAGATGTTTTCGGCAATTTCGCCAGGGCTAAGAATCGCGCGGTTCCATCTGCCAGGTATGATCACGTTCCAATCGCAAGGCCTGAAAGGCATCGTCAAGTCTCCCTAGTCATATTCCCCTTAGAATAGTAGCTTCTGACAGCCTTTCTGAAAAGCACAATCTCAATATTGTCAGGGCCAGGGCCGGCCGTCAAGATGTCTACTCCTGAACGCCTCGCCTACCACCAGAAACGCCTCGACCAGATGTTTGGGGATTGACGTGGGCTTGGGGTTTGGGGGCTGAGGCTTGCACTGCCTGCCGACCACATGTTTCTGCAATCTGCTTGCTGGCAGGGGGGGAAGACGTATGGCCTCCGCTACGTCAGCTCGAGTTCCACGACGGTCTGGTTGGCCTGGGATTCGAGGGCGGCGGTGAAGAGGGTGTGGCTCCAGGCGGTCTCTTGGGGGGTGGCGCAGGCGGCGAAGGTGCTGGGGGCTGAGCCGGTCGATAGCTCGTGGATGAAGGCGGCCCACATCTGCAGGATGCTGTCGGAGAAGCCGAACTCGAAGATCCCGCCCGTGATGGATTTGAAGGCGGTCTCGTGGCCGGTGTCGATCTGCCCCCAGACCTGCTCGCCGCCGTCGTATTCGAGGATTTCCAGCCGGCGGGGGTTCTTGGTCGAGAACCGTGCGCAGGCGGTCGTGCCTTTGATCTCGAGCGACCAGCTGTTGGTCTCGCCCGGTGCGATCCGCTGGGTCTTGAGCGTCATCGGGAACAGGTTGCCGTCGCCGTCGGCCGCTTCGCACAGCAGCGTGGCGTTGTCCCACGTCTCGCACGGCACGCGCTTGCCGGACTTATCCGGCCGGGTCGTCATGATATTGCTCAGCACCGCCCGAACGTTCCGCGGCAGCCAGCCCGCGCGGAAGGGGATGTGGCAGACGTGCATGCCCAGGTCGCCCATGCAGCCGTACTCGCCGTTCTTGTCGATCATCCGCTTCCAGTTGATGGCCTTGTCCGGGTCCAGGTCGCTGGAGTGCCGGAAGAAGCCGTTAAACTCGATCACCCGCCCGAACGCGCCGGCGTCGATCATCCGCCCGATCCGCTGAACGCCCGGGCAGAACGGGAACTCGCTGCTGCAGCGAACGAAGACATCCGGATGCTGAGCGATGGCGGCCAGGATCGCATCGTTGGCGGGCTTGTCGATGCCGAAGGGCTTCTCGCCCATCAGGTGCTTGCCGGCGGCGATCGTGTCGCAGTAGACCTGCTGGTGCAGGTTGTGGGGCACAGCGACGTAGACGGCGTCGATGTTGTCGCTGGCCAGCAGCTGCTTGTAGTCGCCGGTAGCCAATGAGATGGTCTGGAAGTTGTCGGTGTACCAATCGAGAACGCTCTCGTTGGCGTCGCAGACAGCCACGATCTCCGGCCGAGCGTCCATCTCCGGCAAGTGACACCACCGAGCAGCCGCACTGGCGAACTCGCGCCCCATCAGGCCGCAACCGATAATGCCGAAGCGAATCGTTTTCATTGATACATCCTCTGGGGTGGCACGGCTTGCTTGCAAGCCGTGTTCCTCAAGTCGCCATGGATGCTACACGGGTTGCGAGCAACCCGTGCCACCCGACTGCTTAGCACAGTTGCTTTTCGGTTTCGCCGATGGCTTCGTCGATGATATCCAGGCCCTTGAGCAGCAGCTCGTCGCTCATGACGATCGGCGGGCTCATTCGCAGAATGTGGCCGGCCGGGATCCAGGCCAGGCCTTTGGCGAACGCCTTCTGGTAGACCATCTTGCCGGCCTCGTCGAAGGGCTCCTTGGTGGCGCGGTCTTTGACCAACTCGATACCCATCAAACAGCCCTTTGCCCGCACGTCGCCGACGATCGGGTGGTCGTCCTTCATCTTCGCCATGCGCTTGATCGCCAACTCGCCCAGGTGCATCGATCGCTCGAGAAGGTTTTCCTCCTCGATCACTTCAATACTGGCCAGGGCGGCGGCGCACGCCATCGGGTTGCCGCCGTAGCTGCTGGAGGCCGAGATCGACTCGAAGCTCTCCCTGTACGGCTCGCGGACGGCCACGCACGTGACGGGGAACCCGTTGCCGAAGCCCTTGCCGATGGCGACCACGTCGGGCACGACGTCCCAGTGCTCCATGCACAGCCACTTGCCCGTCCGGCCCCAACTGGTCAGGACCTCGTCAGCCATCAGCAGGATGCAGTTCTCGTCGCAGAATTTTCGGAGCTTGGGGAAGAAGTCATCGGGCGGCATGATCGATCCGCCCCAGCCCTGGATGGGCTCGAGGATGAAGGCCGCCACGTCGTGGACGGTGGCCTTGTCGATGTACTCGTCGTAGAACTCGATGTACTTGTCGGTGTCGATCGTGCCGTCGTCTTTGGTCCACATCGGGCGGTACACATCCGGGCGGGGGACCATATGAAAGCCCGGCGCCCGCGTGGGGCCATAGACGAACGACCGCACGTGGCCGAGCGAGACGCCGCCGTAGGTCTTGCCGTGGTAGTCGTAGAAGCAGGAGATCATCTCCTGGTGGTTCGTCGCCGCGCGCAGGACGCGCAGGCCCGCCTCGACGGCCGTCGTGCCCGAATCGTAGAACTGAAAGCCGTTCAGGTCCCCGGGCAGGACGTCGGCGAGCTTTTCCACCAGGGCCGTCTTGATCGGCGTGGTGAAGTCGTGACAGTTCATCAGCGTGTGGGCGGCCTTGGCGATGGCCTCGCTGACCTTGGGATGACAATGGCCCAGCGTCGCCACGTAGATGCCGGAGGAAAAGTCCAGGTACGTGTTGCCGTCGACATCCCGCAGCAGGCAGCCCTCGCCGGATTCGAAGACCACCGGAAAGAGCTTCACCTGCCCGCTGAGGCCCTTGAAGTAGGTCGTGCACCGCGCGTGCATCTCCTTGCTCTTGGGCCCGGGCGGGGGGACCACCACGTGGGGAATCCGGGTGACGTCGCTCGATGCCGATTTACGTGCTGCCATGGAACAACTCCTTGTTTACGTAGGGTAACCCACCATTTGAGCAGGATTGGCGGCGATGTCAACGCCGGCGCGCCAGTTGTAGGGCGAGTGCTTCGCACGCACGCGTCTTCTCATCCACGCCCGGCCACTGCGTGGCCGGGATCAAATCGCCGACCCCCTCAAACCCCAAGCAACTCCTTCTTGCGTTGCCAATAGTAAATGATGTTGTCGTAGGAAATATCCGGTGGGATCCAGTGGTCGATGGTGGGCACGTAGCCGCCTTCGAACGTCAGGGGGATCTTGGCCTCCAGTTCGCGGTCGATGGCGGCGCGGTCGGTCATCAACGCGCGCTTGTCGATGCCGCCGCTGATCAGCAGGTCGCGGCCGTATTGTTTGCGGTATTCGTAGATGTCGTTTCCGCAGACTTGCTCCATCGGGAACACGCCGTTGATGCCCGCGTCCAGCCAAAGCGGGATCAACTGCGAGACGTCGCCGTCGCAATCGACGAAGATCACGTCCACGCCCGCCGAGCGGATCACATCCACGATGCGCTTGTAGCGGGGGACCATGAAGCGCTTGACCATCTCCGGCGAGATCAGCGGGCCGTTGCGGTAGCACATATCCTCCCATAGCTGCACGTAGGTGATCGGGGCCTCGGCCAGGGCCTTGCGCAGGATGGTGGTGGCCAGCTCGGTCGAGAATTCCATCATGTCCTCGATCAGGTCCGGCTCGTCGTGGAATGCATACAGCACGCGCTCGGGGCCCAGCAGCATGCGGCAAAAGCCGAACAAGCTAGGCCCGCCGTAGTAGTTCATCACCAGCCCGTACAGATGAAGAATCTTCCCGGCCGAGCGCCACTGGTCGACCTTGGCGTCCCAGTCAGCCGGGTAGCGGGCCGGGTCGCTCGGGTCGAAGCGTGTCTTGATCGCCTCCCAGTCGGCGCGGGTTTCGACGGGGAAGCTCTCATACTCCGGCATGGACCGGTCGGGGCGATCCTTGAACTGTCGATACACCAGCCCCATGCGGTCCCGCATGGTGAAGGTCTCGCCGTCCTCCGACAGCGTCTTCTCCTCGAACGCCGGCCGCATGCCGAAGTCCGGGCCGACCGTCTCGATCGCATCCCGCTGGTCCATCCAGGCCATGACGTCGTCGGCATCGCCCCCGGTCTGATCCATCCAGGCGGCGATGGTCGCCTCCCACGCGCCCAACTCCATCAGCGGCGGCCGATCCGTCGACTCAAACCGCATGTGGGCGAGATAGCGCTCGTGAGGTGTCATGGCGGCCTCGAACTCCCAAGCTGGGCGCCACGCTTCTCCTTGGAAAAGCGCGCTTACGGTTGATTGGCGGGCACGCTTCTGCATACAGCCAGAAGCGTGGCACCCGGTTCCTAGTTCCCGGTTCCTGACTCCTGGTTGCCGATTCCTGGTTCCCGGCTCCCGATTCCCGGTTCCTGGCTCCCGGTTCCCGGCTCCTACACCAACGCCCGAATCGCTTCGGCGCATTTTGCGATCGAGGCGGTGGGGTTGTCGGCTTCGCCTTCGTATTCGATGACGGCCGCGCCGTCGAAGCCGACGTCGTCGAGGGCCTTCAACACGCCGGGCAGGTCGAGAACGCCCGTGCCGAGCACGACGTCCTCGGGGTCGCCCTTGCGATCGAAGATGAAGTCCTTGAAGTGGATCCCGTGCAGCCGATCGCCGAACTCGCGGATCATCGCCACCGGGTCTTCGTGGGCATCGAGCGCCCAGGCCGTATCCAGCAGCAGGCCGATCCGCTTGGAGGTGTTGCCGAACACCCACCGGAGCATCTCGCAGTTGCCCAGCGCGTGTCGCCCGCCGTGGTTGTGGATGCCGAGAACCATGTCGAACTCGTCGGCCAGCTTCTCGGCCGTGCGGAAACAGCCGGGTATCTTGTCCATGTCGAACCCGCCGATCATCAGCACCTTCGCCCCGGCCCTGGCGGCGAACTCGAACCGCACGCGCTCGTCCGCCTCGTCGTCGGCGAACGAATCCGCCGTCATGGCGACAATGTCGATCCCGGCGTCCTTGAACGTCGCGACCGCCGTGTCGAAGCCGGCCGGGTCGTCGAAGGTGAAGTGCACGCCAAATCCGCACAACTCAATCGTCGTCAGCCCGCACTCTTTCACCGCCTTCGCCGTCCGCGCAACATCAAACTCCCGAAAACAGAACGTCTGCACACCGAGGTTCTTGGCCAAATTCATCGCCTGCTCCTTTCATATCTGAGCGAAACGCTATTGCTACCGGAAAACGCGCCACGATGCAATCGCGGCCTGTGGCGCTTGACGGCCGCTGCCCGTGGGCGTATCGTTCGGGGCTTGGATTATCTTGGGTTCGGCAGCTCGAAAGGAGTGCAGTTATGGCCAACGATGTGATTCGGCTGGGCATTATCGGCATGGGGCTCAACAACATGGCCTCGACGTTCGTCATGCTCAACGACGTCGAAGACCTCCGCTACGAAATCACCGCCATCTGCAGCGTCCCGCAGGAGACGGTCGACGAGTGCTGCAAGGAGTTCAACGTTCCCTTCGGCACGACCGACTTCCGCGAGCTCGTCGGCCGCGACGACGTGGACGTGGTCTGCGTGTTCTCGCCCGACCACCTGCACGCCGAGCACGCGGTCGCAGCGCTGGAAGCGGGCAAGCACGTCGTCTGCACCAAGCCGATGGTCACCTCCGTCGCCGACGCCAAGCGCCTGGTCGACCTTGCCGGCGACAAGGGCGTCAAGTTCCTCGTCGGCCAAACCATGCGGTTCGACCGCCAGTTCCTCCACGCCAAGAAGCTCTTCGACGACGGCGAGCTGGGCGATCTGATTGCGCTGGAGAGTTTCTACCTGCACGACATGCGGCCGATTTTCGACTTCACGCCGTGGCGGCTGAACGTGCCCCAGGACTTCATGTACGGAGGCTGCGTGCACTCCATCGACGTGATCCGCGCCTTCGGCGGCGATATCGACGAGGTGCAGGCGTTCAGCAATCAGGGCAAGATGACGGCCGACTACGCCATTGACGACAACTTCTTCCTGAACGTCCGCTTCAAGAGCGGCGTGATCGGCCGGGTGGCTGGGCTGTACGGCATCGTCCACCCGCCGACGCCCATGATGCAGTTCGGCCTCTTCGGCAACAAAGGTAGCCTGCAGGCCGAGTTTACCGACAACGCCCCGGGCGAGATCCGCGTGATCCTCGACAAGTGGGACCCGAAGGAGGCCGAGGTCATGGCGTTCGAGCCCGAGCGCGACCGCAGCGCTTACGGCCACGGGGCGACGGTGATCCGCTATATGCGACACTTCCAGGACTGCCTGGACAACGACCTCGACCCGTCGCCCAGCGTCATCGACGGCGCCAAAAGCGTCGCCGTCGGCGAAGCGGCCCGCGAATCGATCAAGACCGGCAAGGTCGTCAAAGTCTTCAACGAGTTCTAACCTGAGAAGCGGGAGCTTCTCAGGAAGCACGAAGCACGAAACGGACCGCGCTTCGGCGGGGCGACGTTCTGTTTCTTTCGAATTTCGTATTTCGAAATTGTTTCGAGCTTCGAATTTCGAGCTTCGAGTTTTTCTAGGCTGGAGTCAACACGATGACCAACCATAACCCCGTGCGTCCAAGAATCGGCGTGTTGGCCCTGACGCTGGAACTCTACGAAACGCTCGTGCCGGAGTTGCGGCTGCAGCGGGAGACGTGGTTTCGCGAGCAGGCGTTGCCGGCGCTGGCGCCGGTGGGGGAGGTCGTCTTCGACAAGGCCGTCTTTCGCCGCGAGGATATCGACGCCCAGGTCGCCGCCCTCGAGTCGCAAGGCGTCGACGCGCTGCTGGTGGTGCTGCTGACCTACTCGCCCAGCCAACTGGCCCTGCCGGCGCTGATCCGCACGCACCTGCCCATCATCGTGTGGAACACGCAGGAGCTGCCGGCTGTGGACGACGCCTTCACCACCGCCGCGATGATCGACAACCACGGCGTCCACGGCACGCAGGACCTGTGCAACGTGTTGGGCCGGGCCGGCGTGGCGTTCGAGTACGTCACCAGCCACGTCAGCGACGACGGCGCCGTGGACAGCCTGGGCGATTTCTTCGCCGCCGCGGCCGCCGTGCGGCGATTGCGGTCGATGCGGATCGGCCTGCTGGGCTACCCGTTCCCCGGCATGGGCGATTTCGCCCTGGACACCACGCACATGGCCGCCACGCTGGGCTGTCAGTGGCAACACCTGACGGTCGAGGACTATATTCTGCGATGCAGCGCCGCCGCCGACGGAGACGCCGCCGACCTGGTCGCCACCTATCGCCAGACGTATGACGTCGCCGCCGACGTCACCGACGACGACCTGGCGTTGACGGCGCGGACGGAGCTGGCCCTGCGCGGCATGGTGGCCGACAACGGCCTGGACGCGCTGACGTATCAGTTCATGGCCTTCGGCGACGACGAGCGCACGCCGACCGTGCCGTTTGTGGCGATGAGCCGTCTGCTGGCCGACGGGATCGGCTTCGGCGGCGAGGGCGACATCATCGCCGCCGCCGGGACGACGTTCCTCAACACGCTCCACCCGCCGGCGAGCTTCACCGAGGCGTTCACCATCGACTTCGCCGGCAACAGCCTGTTCATGAGCCACATGGGCGAGGCCAACGTCGCCATGGCGCGGACCGACCGCAAAGTGCCGCTCATTGCCAGAAAGATGCAAATCACCCGCACGCAGGGCAGGCAGCTGGAGCTGATCACGTGCTTCCAGCCGGGCCCGGCCACGTTCTGCGCCCTGACGCTGGGCGCCGAGAGCCGATGGCGGCTGATTGTCTCGGCGATGACGATTGCCGACTTCGGCCCGCTGGAGATGGAGGTGCCGCACTTCAAGCTCACGCCCGCCGGCGACGTCCGCGACTTCCTGACCGCCTACGCCAAGGCGGGCGGGCCCCACCATAACGCCGTGTGTTTCGGCGATGCCCGCAGCCGACTGAAGATCGCCGCCGATCTGCTCGGCGCGGACTACCGCGAGATCTAACGCCATGTTCTGCGGCCTCGACCTCGGTACGACGAACATCAACGCGCTGCTGGTCGATGCGCAGGGATCGGTCGTCGCGCGGAGTTCGTCGCCTGTGTCGATCAACCACACCGCCGGCGGCGGGGTCGAGCAGGATATCGACGAGATCTGGTCGGCGACGATATCGGCCCTGAAAGGTCTGGGCTCGCCCGATCAACGCGCAGCCGTTCGGGCGGTCGGCATCTCCTCGCAGGGCGGAGCGATGCAGATCACCGATGCCGCCGGTAAGGCTGTCGGGCCCGTGATCAGTTGGCTTGACGGCCGGGCGGGCGAATACAACCAGCAGTTGACCGACCGACTTGGCCGGGAGTGGTTCGTCCAGCACGTCGGCCACGCCTGCAGCAATCTGTGTTTGGGACAACTGCTTCGGCTTCAGGATGAAAGTCCGGCACTGCTGGCGGGGTCGAATCGCATCGGCTTTGTCGGCGACGTGATCGTCTCGCGCCTGGCCGGCCGGGCGGCGCACGATGCGACCAGCCTGTCCATCGCGTGGCTGTACAACCCGTCGCTGCGCGACGCCGATCCGGAGGCGTTGAAGCTGGTCGGTGTGAGTGCGGACCAATTGCCCGCGCTGCTACCGGTGGGCGAAGCGGCAGGGGGGCTGTTGGAGTCCGTTGCGGGCGAGACAGGCCTGCCGGCCGATGTGCCTATCTCGGCGGCGGTGCACGATCAGTACGCCGCGGCGCTGGGGTCGGGCAGTGTGCACGTTGGCGACGTGATGTTCGGGGCCGGCACGGCGTGGGTGCTGCTGGCGACAACGGATCGGCTGGCCCCGCCGGTGACCGACAGTGCGTTTGTCTGCACGCATGTGATCGACGGCCTTTACGGTCAGATGCTGTCGATGGTCAACGGCGGGTCGGCGTTTGCGTGGGCGGTGGATGTGCTGGGGCTTTCGGATAAGACCGGCGACGAGTTGGATGCAATGATGGCCGACGTCCCGGCCGGTTGCCAGGGCCTGCGGTGCAGGCCGACGCTGGCATCGGGAGCGGGGGCCGAGGCGGGCGGCGGGCGGTTGGACGGGCTGCGGCTGTCGCACACGCCCGTCCATGTGCTGCGGGCGGTGGCCGAAGGCCTGGCCTGCGAGTTCGCCCGCTACCTGGGCTTTCTGACGGCGGCGGGCCTGCCGGTTAGCCGTCTTGTGATGACGGGCGGGGCGGCCGCCAGCAGCGTGACGCCGCAGATTCTCGCCGATGCGACGGGCCTGCCGCTGACGTGCTGCACCGAGACCGACACCAGCGCCTTCGGGGCGGCCGTGATCGCCACAGGGCTGGTCGAGACCGAAACCAACCTGGCGACGATCTCCGAGCGACTGGCGCCCGGGGCGAAGCAGTTTCAGCCCGGCGGCGACCGCGCCGTCTACGGACCCATCGTCGAGGCATACATCGCCGGCCGGGGCGAGTGAGGGCTTTCGCGTGAAACCGATTCCGCTGACGCACGTGTGGCAATATACGGATGTGGATCGCGCGTTCTGGGATGAACGCCTGGCCGATTGGTTGCCCGAGCGCATCATCGACGCGCACGTGCACGTGCTCAACCCCGCTCTGTGCCTCGAGCCGATGACGGACGAGAAGCGTCGCCAGCACTGGGTGGCCGAGGTCGCCGAGCCGCTGGAGGCCGAGGTGCTCTGTCGCTGCGACCGCGTGGTCTTTCCCGGCCGGGATGTTTCGCACGTCGCGTTCGGCTGGCCGGACCCGGCGTTCGACGTCGAGGCCGCCAACGAGTACGCGCGGCGGGAGTCTCTCCAGCGAGGCTGGCACGCGCTGGCGCTGCTGCGGCCGCAATGGTCGGCCGAGCGGGTAGCCGCCGAACTCGACAAGCCCGGCGTGATCGGCGTCAAACCGTACTACGCGATGATCGGCAGCGACCTGAAGACGCGCGACCGCTACATCGAGGCCGGCATCTTCGAGTTCCTGCCGCATCACGCGCTGGAGGTGCTCAACGATCGCCGCGCGTGGGTGACGCTGCACGTGCCCAAGGCCGACCGCCTCGGCCACCCGGACAACCTCCGCGAGATCCGCGAGATCCGCCGCCGCTATCCCGACGTCGTTCTCATGATCGCCCACTTCGGGCGTTGTTACACCGAGTCCCACGCCCGCGAAGGCCTGCTGCCGCTGGCCGACGACGCGGGAATCTATTTCGACAACTCCGCCGTGCTCAATCCGGTCGTCCACCGCATCGCACTGGAGACGTTCGGGCCCGGCCGCATTATCTACGGCACGGACAATCCCGTCCTGTACATGCGGGGCCGGCGACAATGGCATGACCGGACCTACGTCAACCGTACGAACGTCGATTTCCATTTCAACACCGATCGCGAATCGCCCGAGATCGAGGCCGGCTACACGCTCTACATGTACGAGGCCCTGGCCGCTATCTGCCAGGCGTGTGAGCAGGCGGGCATCGGCCGCGACGGCGTCGAGGCGATCTTCGCCGGCAACGCCCAGCGGCTGATCGATTCGGTCGGACCGGACCGGTAGACCCACCGACCAAGAAACCCTTCGCTCCGTCGGCCGGGCAACCGTAGAATGGTCGATACGGTCCAACGAAGGAGCGAGATTATGCTACGAATCCGTCCCTCAGTCCTGTCTGTGGTTGCCCTGTTGGCGCTTCTGGCCGGCTGCCAGGTGACAAATCCCGATTACGCCGCGTGGGTGCGTTTCGAGCCCGGCTCTTACGTGATCTTCGAAGGTGAGCAAAAGATCGGCGACGACGTTCAGCCGGTTCGTATCACCGAAGAACTCATTGGCAAGGACGCCGAGCACGTCTATCTGAAACGGACGACCGGCCCGGCCGGAGACGCCGGCGGAGAGCCGCTCGTGGCGATGCGAGTCGAGAACGCCCGAATCGATCCGACCGAGGATATGCGCACGCATCCCAAAGCCGTGATCCGCGACGTCGGCACGGAAGATGTCGAGGTGGCCGGGCAGGTATTCCATTGCCCCGTGCGCGAGTTGGAGCTTCACGCGCAGACGGAGGGGTTCATCGGGACCATGACAGAGATCGTCGGGCGTGCGGCTGTGCATCCGGACATGCCGGGGAGATTTGTGAAGGTGTCTTTTCGCGCGAGGACCGCGCATCACGAGTACGAAATGTCGGGGCGGATCGTCGACTTCCGTGCGATTCGGAACCAGGAGTAGACCATGTTGGACTGCACGACCGCTGGTGATCGCGTGGTGAAGACCGTCTGCGGGGCATTGTGTGTCGCTTTCCTGGCAGCGATGGGAATCGGCTGTGAGAGGGTCGATCTGAACACCTACTACACGTCCGCCGAGCGGATGGACAAAGGGCTCGTTGTCATTCTGCCCGGCATCGAAGGCGAGAGCGCCGCCAACCAGGACATCCGCAGGGGGCTGGACGAGGGGGGCGTGCCCTATGCCCTGGCGATCTATCGCTGGGGGTTCCCGTTGCCCGGGATCGGCCTGTTCATGAACCAGACGGACACGGCCGGCAATCGCCGCGCCGCCCGGGAACTGGCCGAGCGGATTGTGCTGTATCAGACCAACTTCCCCGGCCGACCCATTTTCTTATCCGGCCACAGCGCCGGCGGCGGCGAAGTGGTCTTCACGCTGGAGGCCCTGGGCGAGCTCGGGGCCGAGCCGGTGGAGGGGGCGTTTCTCCTGGCGGCCAGTATCTCCAGCGACTACCCATTGCACGCGGCGCTGCGTATGACGCGGCGGGGGTTGGTGAATGTCTACAACCCCGAGGACGATCTGCTGAACACCGGGGCCGTCTTCTTCGGCAACGTGGACGGCGGCCACGCCCCCTCGGCCGGGCGGACGGGCTTCCAAGGCCGGTACGAGAAGCTCTACCAGTTGCAGATTACGGGGGCGGAAATCGGCATCTTCGGCGACCCGCACTATATCGCCACCAACGCATCGCTGATTGCCGAGCGCGGGCCGCTTTGGCTCAACAGCGAGACCTGGCCTCCCCCGCCCCCGGGCCGATAACGATGCGGCGCGGCCGAGTTCTGTGGATACCGGAGGGGTCAGGCCAACGGCCTGACATGTATCAGCCTGGGGCGAAGCCCCAGGATCTTGGCATTACCGACAGGGAAGCCCCAACGGGGCGAAATGAGCTATTCGCAATGGGTTATCGATCGATCATATCGCTCCTTCAGAGCTTCCGCACCGTTGGATGATGCTGTCCTAGGGCTTCGCCCTAGGCTGATACATATGAGGCCGTTGGCCTCGAAAAGAAGCTAATCGAGGCCACCAATCCCTTAACTTGGGGCCATTGTACGGTGTCCCCTGAACTCATCCTGATCTCTGACGGGGGTCATCTTGTATGACGTTGGCGGGGGGCGGCATGGGGAACTCGACGCTTGTCTGTGCGTCAAAACTATCGAACGCCGCGGCCGACGCGGGCGTAACAGGTTGTGGCGATCGAGCTGCGCGGCGGGCAAACTGTTGATTCTCGCGCGAGTTGCGTGTAGGCTGGAATTTATTGCCGAGGCGCGATTAACCGGCGAATCAGGGCGGCTTGTGCCGCGTCGAATAGGTAGGGACGACCTATGGACGACAGGGGTATCGATAGAGCGGTAGACGCGTTCATCTCTCGTGTGGCGGGCTGGCTGTATCTGCGGTTCGTCCTGCGGTGGACGGCGGTGTGGTGCTTTGCCTGGGGGACCGGCGTGCTGATCCTGCGATACGCGATCCGGGCCGAGCCGGGGCCGCTGCTTTGGGGCTTGGCGGCGGTGGGCGGCATTCTGATTGTGGGCATTGTCGCAGCCTATCGCCGGGCGCCTTCACGGACGGCTGTGCGAGCGGCGCTGGACGGGTCGCATCGCTGCGGCGGGCTGGTGATGGCGTCGCGCGAGGCCGACCTGGGCGCGTGGCGGCCGCCGTCGCTGGATCCGGATCGCCTGACCCTTCGCTGGCACGGCCGGCGGCCGCTGGCGCTGTTGGCGGCGGCGATGGCGTTTGTGCTGATCAGCTTCATGCTGCCGCAGCGTTATCTGACGACCGGGCCGGGCCGGACGATGAACATCGGTTCGCAGGCCGCAGCCCTCACCGAGCAGATCGAGGCGCTCGAGGAAGAGGGCGTCATCGATGAGGAGCAGGCCGCCGACATGGAGGCCAAGCTCGATCAGATCGAGTCCGAGGCGACCGGGGATGACCCGGTCAAGACATGGGAGGCGCTGGACCACCTCGAGACAACTCTCGCCGACATGGCCGACCAGGCCGCCGAGGAGGCGATCAACGACACGGAAAAGCTCGGCCAGGCCGGCGCCTTGGCCGACGCGTTGGACATGACGGCTGACGAACTGGATCCGTCGGCGCTGACGGCGGCGATGGGCGAGTTGGCGGACATGGTCAGCGAGGCGCGAGCGGAGTGCGAGGCGGCCGGCGAGGCGCTTTCCGATGAGATGGCCCAGGCGTGTGAGAATGGGACACTGTCGGCGGAGCAACTGGGCGAGTTGGCCGAACAGTTGAGTCAGTCTCAGAGCGGTCTGGGCGAGTCGCTCAAGCGTTTGGCCGAGGCCAGGCTCATCGACGCCCAGACGCTGGCGCAGTTGCAGCGGATGGCGGGCCAGTGCGACAGCGGACAGTTGGCCGATTTTCTAAAGGCCGCCTGCAGCGGCGATGGCGACGGCGACGGCGATCTGGCCGGGATGTCGCTGGCCGAGGTGATCCGTTTGGGATTGGCTGATGCCAGCGGCGGCGACCGGCCCGGGCGCGGGGGCGTCAGCCGGGGCCGAGGTGACGCGGCCATGACCTGGCGAGATCCGACCAGCAAGGAAAACACCGCGTTCGAAGAGCAGGTCCTCCCGCCGGCATCGCTGGCGGCGATTCGCGACAGCGAGCGCATCGGCCTGAGCACCGGCGCGCCCACGGTCGCGGAGGCCGGGCCGTCGGCGGGCGGGGCGCTGACAAGGGCGTCGGCCGGGGGC
>DRGC01000008.1 GCA_011050235.1 Phycisphaerae bacterium
CCGGGCCGGCCCGACGATGTTGCCCGCCTCTGGCGGAGCTTCAGGACCGGTTGGCGGCCCAGATCGACGCGCCCGTTCACATCACAGGCAGCGGCAGCGGGCTGTTCGTCCTGTGCGACGACCCCGCGTCCGCCGGCGCGGTCGCCGAGACGCTTGCCGTCGCCACCCAGGCCGAGGCGGGCGTGAACATTGTGGTCGTTGAGTCGGTGGGCTGACGTTTCTTAAGGTTGGCTTGACCCCAACCGATGGGATGTGATACAAAGCAATCTTGACAATTTGCATCGCGGCCCGCGGGCCGATGATGGGGCTGTAGCGCAGCTGGGAGCGCGCCTGCATGGCATGCAGGAGGTCCGGGGTTCGATCCCCCGCAGCTCCAGTGAGTGTATCATTGCGAAACACTCTCTAGCAAGATGAGGTCCATCGGAACAACCGATGGGCCTCGTTGCATATCTGGTGTAAACAAAAGGTTCTGATGCGTCCGGACCGACTCTTTCTTGGCATGCATGACGGGCCCGGCAGGCCCAGGGGCCGCCAAGCAGTCGCGTGATTGTTCGTGGCGCCCTTGGCGTTCTATCCGGCCAGGTTTTAGCATCGATCTAAGCAATCGCTCGCCGCAAAAGCCTGTCGGGTAATTACATTAACGGTAAATATATTCAGCACTTGCCAGATCTGTTTTTTTGGAGTTCGCCCGGTACCGCGCCTAGACTGAGCAAAGGACATGCGAGGTACATGGGTAGGTTTGTAATGCCCGGCAGCGCATCTTCGCACCTTTCAAGCTGGCTCCACCGTAGGCCATCCGTTGGGCTAGGCTGTCGCGCAATGAGGAGAGTGGCCGACGACATAAGGATTTGTACCTAAAAAGGGCCGCGATGGTCGTGGCCGGGAACGGGAAATCCGAAATTGAGCGAAGTGTGGCAGGAAGAAGGGCAGAGATGAAGATTGCCAGAACGCTGACGGCTGGAGGAGCGGATGCCATGCATAGAGCAGTAGTGATAGCGGCGGCGATGGCCGTGTTGGTCGCAGGGGGAGTTGAGGCTGCAGCGAGTGTCATGAGCATCACTTATGCTTCGATCGCGCCCTCGGTTGACGTGGTGGAGTACAACAGCGTCGAGGACCGCAACACGGACGACAACGGCACGGAGCCCATAGCGTCGGAATGGACGTCGGCGCAGCACAGAATCTGGGGCCAAAACTTCAGGCACGATGCGGCGGACTTTTGGCTCGATAGCATCACGCTGAAGCTGAACAACGGTGGGGAAGGGACAGCGAACGTCGAGGGTGTGTCGTTCAACATGAAGGTATTCAGCTTGGACGATATCAACGACGCGACGCCCAACAGCATTCTTCTGAACGCCATCGGGACCATGCCGGCCTCGATACCGACGGAAATTGGCTACGTGACGTTCGACTTCGCCGTCGCCGACCATGTCTTCATGGCCGCCGGCCAGCAGTACGGCTTTACGGTCGACTTTGCGGCACAGGGGCCAACGAACATCACGTGGTTTCGTGAAGCATGGAACAATAGCAATTACCCCAATGGCCTGGAACTGCTCAGCCGAGATGGCGGGGCCAGTTGGAACACCGTCACTGACTCGATGGCTTTCTGGGTTGTCGAAGGCGAAATCCCCGAACCGGCCACGCTTAGCCTGCTGGCCTTGGGCGGGCTGGCGATAATTCGGCGTAGGAAGAACTAGGGCCATATTGGCCAAGAATGTAGATGTTTCACTCACAGTTACGCCGCCTCCATATGAGAAGTCCCGGTTGGTTCTGACGGCCGATCGGGACTTTTTCCTTGGGCCCGGCCCGGCAGGCGGCAAGGCTTGTTTGGGGGCGCGAATGGGCCCACGTTATTTCCGGACAGAAATAAACTTACGTGTAGACACCCCCATCGGCGCGATCTATAATAAAAATCGAGGGTGTAAAGGTTAACTGGCAAGCGGCATGTGTTCTCGAGCCCTGTTGCTGGTGGTTTGTGGGAGCGGGGCCTGGTAGGATGAGCGTCGCGGGAAGGAGTCTGGCGATGAAAATGCAGCAGATCATTCTTATTGGCCTGGTGGTTGTCTTGTTGCCTGCGCTGGGGCCGGCGGGATCGACCTCCGGTGCGAGAAAGCCTTTCGGCACCTACGAGATCAGCGGCAAGGAACTGTTCGAAGGCGATCCGTTCTTGTTCGAAGGCCCACTCAGGCTTTTCAAACAGAAGGCCACGATTCGGTTCGACTACCCCGATACCAACCGGAAGACGCTCGTTGCCACGCTCTCCTGGGACAAGGAGTTGGGGAAGAACTCGCTGGAGGCGATCAAGCGAGGTGGATCGATCCGAAGAAAGCTCACGTTGGCCGGCAAGGTGGGCAAGAGCAAGTGTGAGGGGTATGGGTGGATTCGGATTCGAAGGCGCAACGACGGGAGATACAAGATAACGGTCTACTACAACGCGGTCTTCACGGAAGGGCCCTTGATCGGCAGTCGCATCAAAGGCGGCGGCGCCGGCATCAAGGCATGAGGAGTGGCCGAATGCCTGGGATAGCTTGCTACCATGGACAATCTGACATATCGTGGCGCGTCCGTAGGGGCTTGCGATGACGATGCAGTAGGGGCATCGTGCGGACGGCCGCTATGGAAAGGACTTGGACAATGAAACACCTGTATATCATCCTGATGTTGGCGGTCGTCGTAGCCATACCTGCAATTCTGCCGGCAGATTCGGATGCGCCCGCACAGAAGGCTTTGGGCACGTACAAAATCATCGGCCGCGAACTGCACAGCGGCGACCCGTACAAGTTCACCGGGACCGTAGGGCTGACCAAGAACAAGGTAACCGTCTCGCTCAACTTCAGTAACCCTGACCACGGATCCTTGGGTTTCGTGGGGCTCTTCGAGCCGAAACTCACCGAGACCCTGTTTGAGGAGCTCGAAATCAACGGCACGATCCGGCGGAAGTTCGTGTTGAAGTCGAAAGCCGACGCGGCGGAAGAGGATGAAGACACACCGCTGAAGTTTGACGGCTGGGTGAAGATTCGAAAGACTCAGGATGAGACCTTCGAACTCACGCTCCACTACGAGTTCGGCGACATAGGCGCCCGACACAACGGCGGCGGGAAGGGCGATCAGGGCTAACGCCCACTGCCACTGCAGCAATAACCTTCTTCAACCGGCCCCATTGCGCGATGCGTCCCTCGGGGCTTGCGATGACGATGCAGTAGGGGCATCGTGCGGACGGCTGCTATGGAAAGGATTTGGACAATGAAACACCTGTATATCATCCTGATGTTGGCGGTCGTCGTCGCCATACCCGCGATTCTACCGGCAGATTCGGACGGGCCCACACAGAGCCCCTTTGGCAGGTACAAGATCGTGGGCCGTGAACTGTTCCGTGGCGACCCGTACAAGTTCACGGGCAGCGTGCTGCTGGAAGAGAAGATGATTACCGTCACGCTGAACTATAGTAACCCTGACCGCCCATCGGCAACGATCATAGGGTTCATCGAGCCGAAACTCACCGAGACTCTGTTTGAGGAGCTCGAAATCAACGGCACGATCCGGCGGAAGTTCGTGCTGAAATCGGACGCTGAGGCGGCGGAAGAAGACGAAGACATAGTGGTGAAATCTGTCGGGTGGGTCAAGATTCGAAAGACTCAGGATGAGACCTACGAACTCACGCTCCACTACAGATTCAGTGACGAAGGCCTCCGGCTCACCGGCGGCGGGAAGGGCCCGAAGAGCTAACGCGCACTGCAGCAGTAACGTTCTTCAACCGGCCTCACTGCACGGATATTCCGAGTGGCGGTGGGGCCGGTTGTCTATGGTTTTCGGCCGATGACGGTAAAGTCGTTGGGCAGGTAATCGTCGATGATTCGCCAGTTGCAGTCGAACCGGTCGAGAATGGCCCGGACGTCCGTGGGATCCCAGTAGAAGCAGTACTCGTAACGGTCGGTCTCCCGGGCGTGCAGCAGGTTGAACACCAGCGCCTCGCGCGACAGCTCCAACAGACGGCCGACCCGGCGGGGCAAGTCCTCGCGGTTATCGCCGGCATCGAGATTGAACACGCCGGAGGCGAACACGACGTCGAACTGTCGCCCAGCCAGGGCGCCTGGCTGGAAGGGATCGACGCACTCGAACGCCGCCGCCGGATGCCGCCGCCGGGCCTCGACGATCATCTTCTCGATGAGGTCCACGCCAAGATAGTCCACCGCCACCCCGCGGCCCATCAGATATGCAACCAGATCCCCCGTTCCGCAGCCCACATCCAGCAGCGACCGCCGGGCGAGGTCCACGCCATCGGCTAGGACACCGAACCGCGCCTCCTGCGAGGCGACGTCGGCCCAGTCGGCGATCTCGTGGCTGGGACGATCGGGACCGATGCGGGGTTCGTAATGGCGGCGAACGTGGTCGTCGTCCACGGGTCAGCCCTCCGGCGATTCTTCGTAAAGCTCGGCACCGGCGATGACGCTATCATAGAACGCCTCGCCGCCCAGGGCCACGCACCAGGGCAGAATCGCTCCGCGCGAATCCCAGTAATCCACGTTGGCCGCCTGCCAGTCGACGGCGATCTGCTCGAGCGTGCGCGTGATGACCTCCGTCTCCAACTGGCGGGCCCGGTGCGACAGTTCGCGGATCTCGGGCGATTTTGCGTCGATGGTCGCCAGGTCACGGCGGCGGCGGTTTAGGTCGTCGATCTCGTCGAACATGTGCGCGAAAGCGATTCTCTGCCATTGCAGACGGCCGTCCTCGGTTTTGAACTTCGCCAGCCTCGCCGCCGCCTCGGCCGACACAGCGCGCCAGTTGTGGGCGAACTCCCGCGCCGGCAGTTCCGAGCGGCCGAACGCAATGGCCAAATGAGCCGGCAGGGCGATCGGGGTATCGACGGCTTCCATGCGATCCAGCAGACGAAACCGCACCCGCAGCAACGGCCCGATCGGCTCGGGCAGCAGGCCGCCAGCGGCCAGGCGGCGGTGCAGGGCGTGGACGGCCGGCATATAGGACGAACCGCGATACGGCACGACCAGCCCCGTTCCGCCCCCGGCGACGCGGGCCTGGAGGACCAGCAGGGGGGCCTTCCCCGTCAGGCACAACACGCCCGCCTCACGCAGATCGCGAGTCGGCAGGCCGCCATCGACCAACCGGAAGCGGCGCTGGCCGATCCGCAGCTCGTCGCCTTCCAGAAACACCTCCGTGCGGGCAAGCCGGCCGTCGACATCGACCGCCGCGAACAGCGGCAACTCGCCGTCGGCGGTCGCTAGCGGGTGCAGGCCGGTGTGAGTGTGGGCCATGGCTTGGTTGTACAGGTCCGCCGCTCGATCGTAGTGGCGGACGAACACATTCAGCAGCTCCGTCTGGGCCGGGTCGGCGCCGACGGCGAAAAGATTCGAGGTGATATCGAGCGTCACCGCCGGGTCATTGTCGACATACGCGCCGAGCCAGTCGCGATACATATCCACGACGCTCCCGTCGCGATGCTGTGCGACCAGCCCGTCGATCCGGCTGCGTTCGGTCTGCATCCAGTCGCGCACGCGCTGCTGTGAGTCGGCGGCGGGGAAGCGCGCGAGCAGGTCGGCCTCGGCGATTTGCATCATCTCGGCCAAGCGGTCGGTGATCTCGGCGACGGCCAGATCGCCGATCAGGCGATGGTGCTCCTGATCGCCCGCATAGCTGGGGCCGATCAGTTGCCACGTGTCGCCGGGGGAATAGCGGTCATACAGATCGTTGACGGTCCCCCCAAGGCGCCGGGCCAGGGCGGCCGTCGTCAGGCCCGTGAGCGACTCCCAGTGGCGAACATCCACGGGCAACCGGCCGAGGAACTCCGAGTAGAACAGCGCCGCCCCCCAGTCCGCGCCGCCGCTGCCGTAGTAGCGTTCCATCGCCAGCCGCAGCGACCCATCCCCATGACCCGCCGAGTCAACAGGACTCGCCCCGACAGCGGTGAAGGCGACGTCGATGTCTTCGATGAAGTGACGTACAGTGCCCCCGCTGCGGGCGACGGCCTGCAGCTTGGGCAGGGCGTCCCACAGGCTGTGACAGTTCTGGTCGATGCTGAACATGGCGGAGCGGGCTAGCCCCCCGAGTCGGCCGACAGGGCCTCTGCCAGCAGGCCTTTGGAGATGTCGCCGCGGTAAAGAAGGTGCACCGGCGACTCCAGGCACAGGTCGTCGATCTCGCCTCGGCCGTTGACGGTGAAGAAAACTCGCAGCGTCTCGCCGCCGCGGGTGTGGACGCGCACGGATTGATCGCAGGGCGTAAAGTCGGGCTTCCAGTCGAAGCGTCTGGCCGTCAGCATCGCCGCGGCCGCCGAGCCCGTGCCGCAGGCCAACGTCTCGCCCTCGACGCCGAACTCCCACGTGCGCAGGGCGATTTCACCTTCGCCGAGGACCTGGACAAAGTTGGCGTTGGCGCCCCGCGGCTGAAACAGGTCATGATGACGCAGCGCCGGGCCCAGGCCGGCGACATCGGCGGCGGCGATGTCATCGACGTAGGTCACCACGTGCGGGATGCCGGTGACGACAAAGTCGCACGTCAAGGTCTGGTCGCCGACGGGCACCTGCAGATCGGTCCGGAGTTGCTCAGGCAGGGAGATGCAGACGCGCGTGTAGCCGTCGTCGACGGGGCTGCCTCGCATGACGCCGGCGAGCGTCAGGATGCGGACCTCATCGCGAGGGATATGGCCCATGACGAAGGCCCAGTGCACGTAACACGCCGTGCCGTTGCCGCACAACTCCACCTCCGATCCGTCGGCCTCGAAGATGCGGGCGCTGATATCGGCCTCATCGGTCGTATCGAGCCGCTGATGGAAGATCAGCCCGTCGGCGCCGATCCCCGTATGTCGCCGGCACAACGTGCGGGCGAACTGGCCGCTACGGGCCGGGTCGGCGAGCAGGTCGTCGAACCGACCGTCGGAATTGTCCAGGCAGAAGAAGTCGTTGCCGGCGGCGGTCAGTTTCCAAAACGAAACATTCTCAAGCATGGGATGCCCACTATACCCATCGGCCGGAACGATTCAAAGCGTCCTGCGCCGCGGGTGCGGGAAATGCCCCCAAGAAGGCACTTTCTCTGAGCAGTCTTGACATTTTTGGCCGATTCACTAGAGTAGCCCCACACAGTGAGCACTGGCCGGTCGAGTGCTCGACGCCGCGGCCGTGGCGGAATTGGCAGACGCGCAGGCTTCAGGTGCCTGTCTCCTTAGGGAGGTGGAGGTTCGACTCCTCTCGGCCGCAATTCTTCTTGTCGCTACCCACGGGGAGGGGCCATTCAGCGCATGCACCACCCGCCGTCGACGCGGAGGGTCTGGCCGGTGATGTAGTCGTTGCGGACCAGGAACACCACGGCGGCGGCGATATCCTCGGGCGTTCCGGCGCGGGGGAGGGGGACCTGCTTTAGCACGTTCTGCTTCTGCTGCTCGGTGCAATCGTCTTGCCACAGGATCGCCCCCGGTGCGACGGCGTTGACGCAGATCTTCCGGCCGGCCAGGGCCTTGGCACTGCTGCCCGTCAGGGCCGCCAAGGCCGCCTTGGACGCGCAGTAGGCCGGGAAACCGGGCCAGGTTCTCTCGGCGGCGATGTCGGTGATATTGACGATCGCGCCGCCGTCGGGCATTAGGGGCAGGGCGTAGCGAATGCACAGCGCCGGCGCCCGAGCGTTGACGGCCAATTCGGCGTCCCACTGGGCGGCCGTCAGCGAGTCGATGGGGGTGCGATTGTAGGTGGCGGCGCTGTTGACGAGCACGTCGACGTGGCTGAACGTCTGGGCAATGGCTTCGAACAGCCGCTCGATATCGGCCGGGTCGGCCAGATCGGCCTGAAACGCCTCGCTCCGGCCGCCGGCGCGGCGGACGGCCTGGACGGTCTCGTCGGCGGCCCTTGCGGAGCGATGGTAATGGACGGCCACATCGGCTCCGGCATCGGCCAAGCCCGTTGCAATCGCCCGGCCGAGGCGCCGAGCCGCTCCGGTGACCACAGCGATCTTTCCGTGCAGTTCCATTCTGTTGTCACGCCGCGCCGCGCGGCGGCCCGGGGTCAGACGCGGACCTTGAACTTCTGGTTCGCCTTGACGGTCAGGCACAGGGCCTTGAGCAAGTCGACGGCGCGATCGGCGTCTCGCAGATCGATCATCTCCACGGCAGTGTGGATATAGCGGGTGGCGATGCTGACGACCGCTGACGGGATGCCGCCCATCATCGTATGCACGGACGAGGCATTGGTGGCGCCGGTGGTCAGGAACGCCTCGACCTGGACGGGGATCTTCTTGCGCTTGGCCGTGCTGCGAAGCAGCTTGGTCAACACCGGATGGTTCTCCCGCCCGAGCTGGATGGTCGGGCCGTCGCCGATAGCCGTCTTGCCGTGTTGGCTGTGGTTGATGCCCGGCGTGTCGGTGGCGTGGGTGACGTCGACGGCAAAGAACACGTCGGGGCGGATGTTGAAGACGTTCATCATCGCGCCGCGCAGGCCGACTTCCTCCTGCACGCTGCTGGTGGCGATGACCGAGCATCGCAGGCGGGCCCGGGCGGGGGCCAGGCGGCGGATTGTCTCGGCGGCCACCCAGGCGCCGAGACGGTCATCGAAGGCCCGAGCGACGGCCACGTGGCGATTGAGCATCTCAAAGTCGTCCACGAGCGTTATAGGATCGCCGATGGCGATCTTCCGCTTGGCCTCCTTGCCGTCTTTGGCGGCGATATCGATATAGACCTCGTGGATCTTGGCGGAATCCTTGCGGTTCAGGGCCGATGCGCCGACGACCCCGCGGACGATGCCCTTGGCCGTGTGGATGTTGACCCGCTTGGCCTGCAGCAGCGGCGGGTGAACACCCCCGGCGCGTTGGACGTGAATGAAGCCCTCGTCGGTGATGTACTTGACGACCAGGCCGATCTCGTCGATATGGCCGTCGATGACGATCTTTGTTGCGGCCCGCGGCTTGAGAACGGCGATAGCGTTGCCGTAGCTGTCGGTGGTGACATCGTCGGCGTAACGCCGCACGTAGTTGATCCACACCTTCTGGCCGGGCGACTCGTGGCCGGAGACGGTGGGGGTGGTGAGCAGCTTCTTGAGAAACGTCAGCGATCCACGTTCCATAGCGGGTTCCTTTGGACGCTATATCTCCACACGGAAAACGTCGTTGGTCTTGATGTTCGAACAGAATGTTTCGAGCAGCTCGATGGTTTCGGCCAGGTCGCTCAGGCGGGCCGTGCCGATCGGCGAGTGAATGTAGCGCGTGGGCACGCAGACCACGGCCGACGGAATGCCGCCCATTTGCATGTAGAAGCTCGACGCGTCTGTGCCGTGGTCTTCCATGAAGGCGTTGATCTGCAACGTGATTTTCCTGGCCTTGGCGGCGGCGCGAAGACGCTCGATGATGGCCGGGTGGTTCTCCCGGCCGATATGGATCAGCGGGCCGCCGCCGACGTTGATTTCGCCGAACCGCTTGGGGTCCACGTCGGGCGTGTCGGTGGCGATGCCGGTCTCGATAGCGATCACCGCATCGGCGCGCAAATTGAACGCCGCCATGTACGCCCCGAACATGCCCACTTCCTCCTGCACGGCGCTGTGGGCAATCACGCAGCAGTCGAGCGTGTCGCGCTTCTCGGCCAGCAAGCGCAGCGTCTCGATGGCCGTGAACGTGCCCAGCCGGTCGTCTGTCCCGCGCGCGGTGAACACGTCATCGGTGAGCATTTCGAAATCGGCCGCGATCGTGATCGAATCGCCGACGGCTACCCGTTTGCGGGCCTCTTTCCCATCTTTGGCGCCGATGTCGATGGCCAGGTCATGGACGGCCATGTCCTGGTCCTTCTTCTCGTCTGCGAGCTGACGGGCGATGTGCATTGGCAGCAGGGCGACGACACCCAGCACGGGGCCCTTTCGCGTGCGGATGTGAACTCGCTGGCCCGGCATGCGGACCGCGTCGACCTGGCCCAAGAACTGAACGCGGAGAAAGCCCTCGTCGGTGATGAACTTGACGATCATGCCGACTTCGTCACCGTGGCCGTCCAGGACGATCCTCGGTGTGGCGTCGGGGTTGAGCACGGCCGCGCAGTTGCCGTAGGCGTCGGTGTGGACCTCGTCGGCGAACGGGCGGGCGTAGTCGCACCACACGCGCTGGCCGGGCCCTTCGAAGCTCGTCGGCGACGGCGTGTTGAGGTACTGCCTCAGAAAATCAACGCTTTCGGCTCGCATAGTTGCGTTCTCGGGCGACGATGGGCTCTCATTCCCGCCATCCTGGCGCGTTAGTCCTCGCTGCTTCCGCCTACGTCGCCAAACCAAGGCATGGGGGTATCTTCCAACAATACACGGCGCACATAGTACTCACATACCTTAGGATCGTAATCCCGATAGGCCGACCGCATCGCGCTGTCCAACTCCGCCATTCTTGGCGCCGATTGCCCTTCCTTGCTAGACATGCGATAGAGGCCCAACAGTATCATCTCGCCGAAGCTTGGGAGCCGTGATCCCGCCTGCGGAAGAACGCCGTCGCCCATCGCATCAAAGACAGCGGTCTCAAGCGTCTCGGTGGCCGCCAGGACATTCCCATCTCTGACGTTCGCCGTGGCGTCCGCCACAGCGTTATCGTAAGCCTGCCGTTGGCGGCTTCGGAGGCCCTGGGCCTCCAATTGATCCCTGAACTCCCGGTGTCTTTGGCTAGACCACGGTTTCAGAGCAACAACCACGGACAGCCCAACGACAGCCACCAGAGCGACCACCAGCAGCTTACGTCTTGCGATCATCTTCATGTGCATCATCCAATGCTCGAGGATCTCATTTCTACTAGATCTTCACCGCAAACTCGTCGCCCTTCTTCATATTCAGGCAGGTCTCAGTCAGGAGATCCACTGTCTTGTGAAGGTCCTTGAAGCTGATCATTTCAACGGTCGAATGCATGTAGCGGGTGGGGATGCCGATGACGGCGCTGGGTACGCCGCCGACGGCGGCATAGATCGCCAGGGCGTCCGTGCCGCCGGAGGCGCTGAAGGCCTCGATCTGCAGTTTGATTTTCTTGGCCTTGGCTGCGGCGCGGAGCTTTTCGATCACGGCGGGGTGGTTCTCCCGGCCGATGCTGATGGTGGGCCCCTCGCCGAGCTTGACTTGCCCGTGCTGGGCGGCGCTGATGCCTGGGGTGTCCGTGGCGTGGGTGACCTCGATGACCAGCGCGGCATCCGGACGGACGTTGAAGACGTTCATGGTCGCGCCTTTGAGGCCCACTTCTTCCTGGATGCTGCTGCAGGCGATCAGGCAGGCGTCGAGCTTTCGCCGGTCGGCCTTGGCCAGACGGAGGACCTCCAAGGCGGCCCACGTGCCGACGCGGTTGTCGAAGGCGCGAGCGATGGCCAGGTCGTCCGTCAGCATTTCGAACGTCTCGACGAATGTGATCACATCACCCACGCTGACGCGCTTGCGGGCGGCCTTGTCGTCTTTGGCGCCGATGTCGATCGTCAGGTCGTGAATCGCCGGGGCCTTGCCGTCTTTGTCTTTCTTCAAGTGCGGCGCAACGGCGCCGATGACGCCGCGGATCACGCCTTTGGCGGTGTGGATGTTGACGCGCTTGCTGCGCAGCAGGGCGGCGTTGATCCCGCCGATGGCCTGGAAAGCAAGCTGGCCGTTGTCGTGGATGTGCTTGATCATCAGGCCGATCTCGTCGACGTGGCCGTCGAGCATGATCTTCGGGCTGCCCTTGGGGTTGAGTACGGCTATGGCGTTGCCGTAGCTGTCCGTGCGGACCTGGTCGGCGATCTGGCGGGCATAGGTGCACCAGATCTTCTGCCCGGGGGCCTCTTGGCCGCTGGGGGTGGGGCTGGTCATGAGCTCTTTGAGAAATTCCAGAGATTGCTTTCGCATTGTGATTCCTTTCTTGCGGCGGGACGAAACAGCGCGCACGGTAGCCCAATGCCGGCCGCGACGCAAGCGGCTCGCCCAGAAAGAGATCGGGCAAAAGGTGCAAAAAACCTTCCCAGGATCGAATGGGTTGTTCTAAGATGGTAGTGTCTCCTTGACACTGACGAATGAGAGATTGATGAGAGTACCGATTCGTTCGAAGCTGGCGGTCCTGCTGATCGCGGTGGCGGTGATTCCACTGGCGGTGGCGTTGATGGTGCTTGTCGTCCAAGGCAGGCAAGTTCACACGAATCTGATTGGTCAGAGCTACCAGTCGGTTGCGGGGGCGGGGGCGACGAGCATTCGAGTCTCGCTGCTGGCCGACATGGAGAAAGCTCTGCTGGAACTGCAGGACGACCCACACGCCCCCGAGGAACTCGCGGCCTACAACAAAGCCCTCTCGCCGCTGGAACTGGATGAGCTCGATGCGATTTGGGACAAAGGCGACAAGAAGGACAGCCGAGTCTCCAAGGTCCTGGACAATCACACCTCCGAACATCTGCGCACTCTCATCGCGAACATGCCGGAGATTGCGGAGATTTTTGTGACCGACCGCTTCGGGCAGCTTGTGGCTTCATCGCAAATGACGACGGACTTTTACCAGGCCGACGAGCTCTGGTGGCAACAGGCGTTCAAGGACGGGAAGGGATGCGTGTTCGTCCCTCCGGTCTCCTATGACGACAGCGCTGAAGTCTGGAGCATTGACATCTGTGTGCCGCTGTTCCTGGACGATCGGATTGTCGGTGTCGCCAAGATCGTCTTGAAACTGACCGACTGGATCCGCAATAGCGGCGCGTTTCCCAAAACGACCACAGCTCAGGGGATGCTGGTGGAAAAAGACGGTTACGTGATCTACCCCCTCCGCCGGCGCGCGCCGCGCAGGCAATTGCTCGACTGGGCCGACATCAGCCGGATGAATGAGGCCGGTTGGCGGCTGACCTCCGACAAGATGGTTCAGGCTTATGCGCCGGTCGCTCTGCCCGATCAGCTGCGGGGCCTGCCGGTCCTCGCGCCCCAGTGGATGCTGGTTCTGCAGGTCCCCCGGTCGTTGGTCCTCGCCAAGATCAACCGCCTGACGCGGTGGGCGATTGCCCTCGGATCAGGCGTGATCGTGATGATCTTTATAGTCGGCCTGTACTTGGTGGACCGCAGCATCGGCGTTCGCGTGCGGCGGCTGGAACTGGCCGCCGAGCAAGTGGCCGGGGGAGACCTGTCCCACCGCGTGGATACGAAGCGATGGATTCGCCACGTGATGGGCCGTGACGAACTGGACGACCTCGCCGACGAGTTTAACCGCATGGTCGACGGCGTGGAGACATCGCATCGTGAGCTTGAGGAGGCGAACGAGATGAAGACCAACTTCATCAAGGTCGCTGGGCACGAACTGCGAACGCCCGTCAGCTATATCCTGACGCTGCCAAAGCTGATGGCCGACACGGACGACGTCGAAAAGCTCAAGGGGGGGATGGCGATGATGGAGGCCAAGGCGCAGCGGTTGAACGACATCATTCAGGCCATGTTCAAGCTCATGCCCGCCAAGGAGTACAGCGACTACCTCAACCTGGCCGACGTGAACCTCACCGACGTGCTGGAGGATGTCTATAACGACGTTCAGCCGTTCATCGAGGAGCGCCACCAGACGCTTGTGATCGAGCCCAGCGGTGATCTGCCGATCATCACGGCCGATCCCGGCAAGATCCGCGACGTGATCGAGAACCTCGTCGGCAACGCCATCAAGTTCACCCCCGATGGCGGCATGATCCATGTGACGGCGGGGCGGCAACTGGGCGAAATGGTCGTGATCACCGTCGTCGATCAGGGCCGCGGCATTCCGGCGGAAGACATTGAGAATATCTTCAATCCGTTTTTCTCGACGGGCAACATTATGAGACATTCTTCCGGAGCCATCGGCTATCAGAAACGCGGCATGGGCCTTGGGCTTGCCGTCGTGAAGCATTTCACCGAAATGCATGGGGGGACGGTGCATGTCACCTCCGAAGATACGGGCAGCACGTTCGTGGTAACCTTGCCGATCAAGCCGCCGCGCCCGGATGACGCCGAGGGCAACAAAGCATAAGCGGGCCGATCGTCGATGGGATGGGCGTCAGGAATCTGGATCGCAAGGGGGAGGGGATATGCCGTTGTGGCCGCCGCCGATCTGTTGGCGGAACGCATCGACCAGGCGGCGAACGGTGTCGGCGACCTCCTGCGGATCGAAGGGCTTGGTGAAATAGGCGTCCGCGCCGGCGGCCATGCCTTCAGCTCGGCTATCTTCGCTGTCCAGGGCCGTAATCATGATAATGGGCATACGCCGACTGGACCGGGCCCGAAGATGCCGGCAGCACTCAAACCCGTCTATCTCCGGCAGCATGATGTCCAGCAGAATGGCGTCGGCCTGATGCCGGCCTGCGACCTCGATGGCCTCGGCGCCGCTGTATGCCGAGACAGTCTCCATGCCGTGAATCTGGAGCAACTCGCACTCCAGATGGTTCATCTCTTCATCGTCCTCGACGACGATGACAAGGGGACGAATGCTCATGAAGATTATCGCCTCGCGTATGCTCGGGCCCGCGACGGGTCTTGGCCGGCTACGGCAGCCCCGGCCAATTGGACATCACCAGATACCTTATCGGCCCAGCCTCTGCAATACTGTACAATTGAAATCTAATGTCCGAAGGAAATGACACTGCCGGGGCCCTGCCGCCCGCCGCCCAGGTCTTCCGGGCCGTCGAGATATACCTGGCCATCGCCTACCCGGACGGGCCGCCCGATTCGGCCTCGACATTTCGCCCACCCCCAGGCATCAATCTGGCAGCGTGGCTGATGAGCGACGTCGCCGAGCGGTCGCCGGATGACGAGGCGCCGCTGGGGAAGGTGCGGTCATTCGCCCTGCGGATCGGCAACACGCTGTATCCGAACATGAAGCTGCGAATCTCCCACCCGCCGAACGGGGCGCCGGTTTTTCACGTCGACGCTCACGATGCGATGCTCAAGGCCCCAGAGGGATCGGCCGATTATGAGGCGCTCCAGCAACTCAAGGCCCACAATGCCTCGCTCGCAGCGGAGATCACGCTGCGATGGGAGGCGGCCGGCCTGCCCACCGAACGGACCTACCTGCGCGACGCCATCGAGGCCCAGCGTCGCCGCGGCGATTGAAACCGGTCTCCAGGACGGCTAGACTCACATCGCCATGGACAATCCTTTCCTCCAACGCCGTTACCTGGTCGGCTTCGAGGCCCGTCGGCTCGGCCACATCTTCACCGACGTGCTGGTGATCGGCGCCGGAGCGGCGGGGCTCCGCGCGGCCATCGAGGCGGCTGAGTTCGGAAAGGTCATTGTCGCCACCAAGGACACCTTCACGGAATCGAACACGTCCTACGCCCAGGGCGGGCTGGCGGCCGTTCTGGATGATAGCGACTCCGTGGACGACCACATCGCCGATACGATCCGCACGGCCTGCGGCCTGGGGGACGAGGACGTCATTCGCGAGGTCCTTACGGCGGCGCCTGGGCACATCCGCCAGTTGCAGCAGTGGGGGATGGCCTTCGACATGGACCATGGGCAGTTGGCGCTGGGACGCGAGGGCGGCCACAGCGCCAGCCGCGTCGTCCATGCCTCCGGCGACGCGACCGGCCGGGTCCTGGTCGAGACGCTGCTGCAACGCGTGCGGGCGCTGGAGAACATCAAGATATTCGACCATTGCTTTGTCCTGGACCTGATCACCGACCCGCCCGAGGGCGGGTCCGATGCGACGTGCCTGGGGGCGCTGACCTATCACCAGCGGTACGGCTTGCAGATGATCCTCGCGCGGCAGACGATCCTGGCCGCCGGCGGGGCCGGCATGCTGTGGCGAGAGACCAGCAACCCGCCGGTGGCGACCGCTGACGCCATCGCGATCGCGTTTCGAGCGGGAGCGGTGGTCGCCGACGTGGAATTGATGCAGTTTCACCCGACCACGCTATACGTGGCCGGCTCGTCGCGGTCGCTGATTTCCGAGGCCGTCCGCGGCGAAGGCGGCTTCCTGGTGGATCGGACCGGGCACCGGTTTATGCCCGATTACCATGAGATGGCCGACCTGGCCCCGCGCGACGTGGTCAGCCGGGCCATCTTCGACCGCATGGCCGCCACGGACGCCACGCACGTGTCGCTCGACGTGCGCCATCTCGGCGGCGAGGCGTTCGCCGTGCGTTTTCCTTTCATCGACCAACAATGCCGAATGTTCGGCATCGATCCGGGAACCGACCTGATTCCCGTTCACCCGGCCGCCCACTACATGATCGGCGGCATTCGGGCCGACACCGACGGGCAAACGTCCATCGCGGCCCTGCTGGCCTGCGGCGAGGCCGCGGCGACCGGCCTGCACGGGGCCAACCGCCTGGCCTCCAACAGTCTCTCGGAAACGATCGTGCTCGGCGCCCGGTGCGGTCAAGCGGCGGGCCAAGCCGCCGCCGATATTCGCCAGACGCCGATCCCGCTGGCGATCGAATGGGTCGTCCCGCACTCCGATCGCACGGAACTGGACCTGACCGACATCGGCAATTCCTTGCGGTCGGTGATGTGGCGAAATGTCGGTATCGTCCGGCGGGGGCAGCGCCTGGCCGAGACATTGGAGATCGTGGGCTTCTGGGGCCGATACGTTTTGGACAAGGAATTCTACGATTCGGCCGGTTGGGAAGTTCAAAACATGCTTACAGCCGCGTATCTCATCAGCGATCTCGCCTTGCGACGGACCGAGACGCGCGGCGTTCATTATCGTGAGGATTTTCCGGAGACCGACCCGACGTGGCAGCGACATCAGAGCGTTCGCCGAACGACGGAGCGGCTTGTCGTCCACTAGGTCCGCCGGTCGGCGACGACCTGACAGAAAGGAGCGCCGATGTCCGACAAGACCATCACGCCCATCCGCAAGCCGTGGAAAGGCGTCATGACGGGCCGCGAGCGATTCAACGCCCAAATGCACCACCAGCCGTTCGACCGCAGCGTGAACATCGAGTTCGGCTACTGGTCGGAGAACTTCGAGCTCTGGCCGCTGTTCAAGGACAATGACATCGTCGGCAACCACGAGGTCGACGCGTTCTTCAACTTCGACTACATGGACGGCGTGTGGGGCAATTGCGGCATGCACCCGGGCTTCGAGTACGAGATTCTCGAGGACAAGGGCGATACCATCATCTCCCGCGACGGCATGGGGTTGATCAGCGAATCGCCCAAGGACGGCCATTCGACGATTCCGCACATCATCGACTGGACGGTCAAGACGCCCGAGGACTGGAAGCGCGTCAAGGACGAGCATTTCAACCTGGACGACCCGGCCCGCATCGTCGACATCGAGGCCTACAAGAAGCACCAATCGCCCGACCGCGACTACCCTCTGAGCGTGGCCTGCGGGTCGCTGATCGGCAACGTGCGCGACATGCTGACCTTCGAGGGGCTCGCGTTCGCGACGTACGACTATCCGGAGATGGTCGAGGACATGGTCGAGGTGCGATGCCAGCTCGTGGAGAACTTCCTGGACCAGGTGCTGGGCGAGTTCGACTTCGACTTCGCCACCGGCTGGGAGGATATCTGCTTCAAGCAGGGGCCGATCGTCTCCGTGCCGTTCTTTCGCGACATTGTTCTGCCGCGGTACAAGCGTATTGGCGATAAGCTCAAGGCCGCCGGCGTGGATCTGTGGCACACCGACTGCGACGGTGACGTTCGGCTTCTGATTCCGATGTTCCTGGAAGCGGGGCTGAACATCATGTTCCCCTTCGAGGTCAACTCCTCCGGCCATCCCGGCGAGATGCTGGACAAATACGGCCCGGACCTCCGCATCATGGGCGGCGTGGACAAGCTCGAGCTGGCCAAAGGCCCCGACGCCATCAAGGCGTATCTGGAGACGCTGGGCCCGTACGTGGCCAAGGGGGGCTTCATCCCCTTCTGCGACCACCGCTGCCCGCCGGACGTCGACCCCGACGACTACATCTTCTACCTCGACCTGAAGGAAGAGATGTTCGGGATGAAGTAAACGACCGTGTCGCGCGGCGGATTAGCGCTCCGTCGGCGGTGGGGGTGGGAGTTTTTCGAAGATGATGACTTCGCACTTCTTTCCGGGGATGTAATCGTCGGTGATGAAATGCGCCCGCACGGCTGCCTGGGAATCGAGCATGTCGCGCAATTCCTGGCTGCTTTTTCGTTCGATCAGGTCCGGCCAAGTGCAGTTCTTGCTGTCCCAGAAGAAGAGGGTTCCTGCCGGCGATTCTTGCCATAGTTGGATCGCCCCCTTCTCGCCCACACGCAACTGCGTTTCCGGCAGTGGCATTTGCGTCTCCGGCAGCAGCAGGGCAATCAGGGGATGCTTAGCGATCAAGGTGCGTCCATCAAGATCGGCCTGACGAACGAATCTCGCCGCTTGCCCGAGGGGTTTGTCCATGGGATCGACGGGGTTATCCAGGCTGAGGGGGCGGCAGTAGATCTGAAACTGGCCCAGCATCAGCGCCGCCGCGATCGGCAGCAGCCCCATGATGGCGACCCGGCGCAGCACTCGCTGCTTTCGCCACATCAGTAGCCCTGTCAAGGCCACCGCGCCCAACAAACCGACCAGCAGCCCGTTTCTCAACGGGGAGGACAAGAAGTCCACCAGGTATGCGAAGGTGACCAGCGGCAGGCAGATCGTGCCGGCCAGCAGCGCTGCAAAAGCCAAGATGATCCTGCCGCGCCGGTCGGCCAGGACGCCCCTGAGGCCAATGGCCGCCTGAACGCCAAGCAACCCCGTCAGCGGCACCATGAGTCGCCCTGCGCCGCCGTGGGCAAATAGCCCCCGATTGAACAGCACGCTGTGCAGGGCCAAGTACCCCAGCGTCCAGGCAGGGAGCAACCAGGCCCCGCAGACGGACCCCGCCTGGCGACAAAGCCGCTCTCGTCGCCATAACGATCTAATCAGCAGGCCCAGTCCCAGCAGGCCCAGGGACAGAATCAACGGAGTGGCCTGTTCGGACCATCGTGCAGCCATCCAGTAAAGCGGGCCGGTCCCGAATTCGATCGTGTACCGGCGGGTGAATATTGCCAGCGGATCCCCATGGGGGGGCAAGTCAACCGGAATTGACGCCAAGACGTAAAGCACCGGCCCGGCCGCCAGCAAAGCAAAGCCGCCCCACATCCACCTCGCCGCCAGCGCTGTCCGCCACCGCCCACCCGCTTGCCGGTACGCATCCATGATCAGCGCCACACCCACCAGAGGGGCCAGGGCCATCGTCTCGTCGCGGGCAAGAAAGAGCGCCGAAAACGCAACGCAGGCGAACAGGCGATTCCCTCGCAGATAAAGGAATATCGCCAACATCATGTAGAACGCCCCCGTCGTTTCGGTCAAGGTCGTCAATGACAGTCGGAACGTCAACGGCTGCAGCCAGACGCACAGGGCCGCCAACGCCGCCAGGAGCCCCGGCCCGATCAGGCGCCGGGCCGTGCGCCAGGCCAACAGTGCGATCAACGCCGTCTGGACCCCGCTGAACAGCCGGCATCCGCCAAACCCGAACCAGTAGGCCACCGGGCTGGTTGGAACCGTATACCCGACTCGCCCCCAACGGTGCAGCAGGATCGACAGATCACCCCAGCCGTCCCGCGCGATCATGTAATGCGTCGCGTCATCGTTCATGTAGATGCCGTCGCTGAACACGCTCAACACGGCTGACAGGGCCAAGCCGCCCAATACAAAGACCCACCCCAGCGCGTCGTATCGCGTGGGGCCGGGCAGGGGCGTCTGATCGAGATTTACGGCCGACCTAGTCATTGTCGCGATGCCGGCAATGCGCGAGGGTCACGCCTTCCATGGCGGAATCGAGGGCAGGTAGCCGAGAAACTCGTCAATGAGTGACGTCTCGTAGTCGCCGGCGTATTTGCCCGCCAGGAACTTGTCGGCGGCCTCTTCGACGAAGCGCTGCCAGGACTGGGACTCCTGCCCCGGGATGACGGGGAAGAACAGCATGTCGTTGGCCTTGGCCGCCTTCATGTCGCCGGGGGCGTCGCCGATCATCAGCACCTTGCCCGCGTCGTACTTGCCGCCGGCGCCGTATTGGAGGTGCTCTTTCTTGTTGCCCATCTCCTGGCCGCAGATCAGGCGGGTAAACCTGGCGATGTCGTGCTCGTCCCACTCTCGCTCGAGCGCCTCATTGGGCGTGGCCGAGACGACCATGATGTCGGCCACGTCGAAAAGCTTCTCCAGACTGTCGCGGACGTGCGGGAAGGGGGGCACGTTGCGAACGACCTGGCCGACGGTCTCGTTGACGGCCTTGGACCACGTCAGCGCCTTGGTCAGCACCGGGTCGGCGGTCTCAGCCACCTTGGCCTCCAGCGCCGGGTTGCCCAGGCGCGTCTCCGTCTCGATCCACTCTCGCAGCGAATCGACCTGCGGCGCCTCGTACCCGCGTTCCACGGCCTCCGGATGCTCGCACAACAAATCGAAGGCCATCGTCAACGCCGGGAATCGGTTGATGCCTCGCCACTGGCTGTACAGGTTCACAAACTCAGCCGCATCCCGCGCGAACCGCGACACCGCCTGAAGATCCCAATGGTTGATGATGTTGGGGATGAAGCATTCCTTGTGCTTGATCTCCATCGTGTCGAACGCGCACCCGTCCGAATCAATACCAACGAAAAAATCCTTCTTCTTCTCCAAAGCCTTTAACGCCTCAATATGATCCGCCATTCTCTACTCCTATTGTCGATTTCCGATCAGCTGGTTCCTGAGTCCGCTACACGCCACTGTATGCGCTGAAGCCTCCGTCCACCGGGACGACAATGCCCGTGACGAACTTCGCCGCGTCCGAGATTAGCCAAATGAGCGTGCCGAGCAGGTCCTCGGGGTCGCCGAAGCGGCCTTGGGGGGTGTGGTCGAGGATCTGTTGGCCGCGGGGGGTCAGGTCGCCCGTCTTCTCGTCGGTCAGCAGAAAACGGTTCTGCTCGGTCAGGAAAAAGCCCGGTGCGATGGCGTTGACGCGGATGTTCGTGGAATGGGTCTGGCACATGTAGGTGCTCAGCCACTGCGTAAAGTTGCTGATCGCAGCCTTGGCCGCCGAGTAGGCCGCAATCCGCGTCAGCGGACGGAAGGCGTTCATCGACGAAATATTGATGATCACGCCCTCGCCGCGATCGGCCATGTGCCGGCCAAACACCTGCGACGGCAGGATCGTGCCGAGACAGTTCAGATCGAACACCCAGCGGACGGCGTCGAGGTCGAGGTCGAAAAACAGCGACTCGGGCGGCACGCAGGTGGCCTGTTTCTTGTTGCCGCCCGCCCCGTTGATCAGCACGTCGATTTGCCCAAGCTCACCGACGGCGAACTCGAAGCTTTTGACGACCTGCTCGCGGTCCAGCACGTCGGTCTTGACGCATACCGCCGTGCCGCCGGCCGCCTGGATCTCATCGCACAGGGCCTTGGCTCGATTGTCGTCGAAATCCAGCACGCAGATCTTCGCTCCGCCGGCGGCCAGCCCCTTGGCCATCGACCCGCACAGCACACCGGCCCCGCCGGTAATGGCGACGGTCTTGCCGTCGACACTGAAGAGACTGTTACAGCCCATCGTTGACTCCTTGATGAGATATCCGGGACCAAATGCCTAATGGCCAATGGGCTGCGGAACGGGTCATTGGGCATTGGACATTGGGCATTCACTACGCCGTATACGTGCCGGCGGTTGTGTCGCCGCCGCGCCCGGTCCAGTTGGTGTGGAAGAACTCGCCGCGCGGCTTGTCGAGGCGCTCATAGGTGTGGGCGCCGAAGTAATCCCGCTGCGCCTGCAGCAGGTTGGCCGGCAACCGCTCGCGCCGGTAGCCGTCGTAGTAGGCCAGGGCCGCCGTCAGCGCCGGCACGGGCACGCCCCACTTGACCGCACGCGTGATCGTCCGCCGCCAGGACGTCTGGGCCCTTCGCACCGCCGCCTTGAAGTACGGATCGAGCAGCAGGTTGACCAGGCGTTTTCGCTTGTCAAAGGCCTCTTTGATCTTGCCGAGAAACTGGCTGCGAATAATACAGCCGCCGCGCCACAGCAGGGCGATCTCGCCGAACCGCAGCTTCCACTCGTAGTGTTTCGACGCCGTCCGCAGCAGTTGGTAGCCCTGGGCGTAGGAGCAGATCTTGCTGGCGTAGAGCGCCTGGCGAATGTCCTCGATAAACTTGGCTTTCTTCTCGGGGTCGGTGATGGGCTTGACCTTCGGCCCGCGGAGTTTCTTCGACGCGGCCTGGCGCTCATCCTTCAGCGCCGACAGGAAGCGAGCGAACACCGCCTCGCCGATCAGCGTCAACGGCTGGCCGAGATCCAGCGCCGTCACGGCCGTCCACTTGCCCGTGCCTTTCTGCCCGGCCGTATCGAGAATCACGTCCACCATGGGCTGGCCGGTCTGGTCGTCGGTCTTGGCGAGGATCTCGCTGGTGATCTGGATGAGGTAGCTGTCCAGCTCGCCCTTGTTCCACTCGGCAAAGACGCCCGCCATCTCCTGGGCCGTCAGTCCGTTGGCCGCCATAAGCGCATAGGCCTCGCAGATCAACTGCATGTCGCCGTATTCGATGCCGTTGTGGACCATCTTGACGAAATGGCCCGCCCCGCCCGATCCGACCCAGTCGCAGCAGGGGATCTCATCAACTTTGGCCGAGATGGCCTGGAAGATATCCTTCACGTGCCCCCAGGCCGCCGGCGAGCCGCCGGGCATGATGCTGGGCCCGTGGCGGGCGCCCTCTTCGCCGCCGGAGACGCCCGTGCCGATGTACAGCAGGCCCTTCGACTCGACATGCTCCGCCCGACGGATGGTGTCGTTGAAGTTGCTGTTGCCGCCGTCGATGATGATGTCGCCTTCTTCCAGCAGCGGAACCAGCGCATCGATAAAGTTGTCGACCGCCTCGCCGGCTTTGACCAGCAGCATCACACGACGGGGGCGTTTCAACTGGCCGACGAACTCCGCCAGGTCGTGCGCGCCGATGATGTTCTTGCCCTTAGCCTCGCCTTCGATGAAGACATCCACCTTGGCCACGGTGCGGTTAAAGACCGCGACCGTGAAGCCTTTTTCTTCCATATTGAGCACGAGGTTCTGCCCCATAACCGCCAGACCGATCAATCCGATGTCTGCATTGGCCATGTCGCTGTCTTCCTTTCGATGATGGCTTCCGATGGAGATCGGAATCGCTCAGGAAAGTTATCTTAAACGCCGCCAATTCGAATGCAAGGGGCTCTTGCGGGCCGCCGGCCACGCGCAACACAACGGGCGAGCCCGGTGGGCCCGCCCGTTATGCGGAAGGAGTTAAGCAGATCGCTGGCTGCTCAGCCGATGTGAGAAGCAGCACGAAGAAGCTTGCGTCTATATGATCTCAGGACACCCAAAGCCCCCCCCCCAGCTCAACAGCATCGCCGAAGCCGGTTCGGGGACGATCAGCATGTCCTGCTTGGTTGGATGGTGCAGACGTATGGCCTTCAAACTACTTGGCCCAGGAAAGGTTGAACCAGTGCACGGCATAGGCGCCTGGAAACTGGGCGCCCGCGACTCGGTCGCCGCTGCGGGCTTGGTGGGGCAACAGCGGGTGAAAGATGTCTTTCTCGAAGATCCGCACGTCGGGTCGGGCGTGCATCACGTGACGAAACAGGCCCGGGCCGTGCGCGAGCGGATTAGCCAGATTGAAGACGTTGGGCACCTGCTGGATAACGTCCAGAATGGCGGGGTGGCCGGGAGCGGCGCCGAAGATGTCGTTGCCGATGCCGCTGGGTCCCGACAGGCCGTACGTGGCCGCATCGTACTCGCAGGCCGCAAAACACCGACAGCCGGCCAGCAGATCGTCGATGGGTTGCAGACACTCGACATCCGTGTCGACATAGACTCCGCCGCAGGCGAAGACCGCCTCCAGGCGAACCATGTCGGCTTTGACGGCATACGCCTCGGCGGCGTGGAAGTAGGGCCCCAGTCGCGGCATCTCCGGCAGATCGCGCTCCGTCCACAGACGAAACTCCCATGTTCGGTGATGGCGCCGCCAGGTGTCGATCATGTCCCGAACCGTTTGCGGCGGCCGCCCGCCCAGCCAGATGTGGTGGAAGGTTTTCGGGATCGTACCGCCGACTGCGCTTTGCCGGACGATGGGCGGCGAAACGCTCAAGGCGTCCGGCTCGCCTGGGTGGGTGCAGGTGTCGCGGGTAGGCATGGCCGGTCTCCGGTGTCCGATTCGTCGCTGCGCTGAGCGGAGGCGGTCGCCTGCATCAACTGTGCGGGGAAGTGGAAATTGACCGCATCCGGACCGTCGCCCGGGCTGACGACCACGGGGACCAGATGGCCCATGGGCGCGACCTTGATCGGGTGAAATCCCGCCTGGCGGGCCAGCCGGCAGAAGTACCCGTCTTCACAGTTGGCGATCTCCGTGCCGCGATTGATCGTGGGAAACGCAAACCAGCCGCGGTTGGGGTCGAAGGCGTCGCAGGCGGCGATGGCCTCCAACGCGCGCCGCGAAATCCGCAGGCAATGGGCCCCGACCTCTCCGTCGCCTGCGTGGGCCCGATGCCCGTGGCGGCCGACCGCATGCACGCCGCAGATATCGCCGTGGGCGTGGACGATGCCGTCGCTCTCGCTCGTCGGCCAGGCGTCGGCGTCGACCATCATCAGATAGGGCAGAGCGCCGTTGTCCAGAAAGTCGCACACAATGCTGTTACGCCAGACGGCCAACATCTCGGCGCCGCCGAGCGAGCCAAATGGGTGACAGGGCCGGACGTTCTCCGGCGGGAACGTGCCCAGCCAGTCCATCAGGGCCGGCGTTACAGGTCGCCCGGCCAGCACGACGACGGCGATATCCTTCTTGGTGGGCACTCGGTCCTCCTGGGATTCACTCGGGCATCGGCCTGTGGCGACGCAACGTCTAAAGCCACTGAAACTCGCCCATAAGGCAAAAGTCCGTAAAGCAGAATTCCGGCGCGCTCACCAGGCCGCCGGCATGCAGGTTCAGTCCGCTGGCCCAGATGAACTTATAGTCAGGACAACTGGGCGGCCTCTGCTGAGAGCAGCTTGTCAGGGCCGGACACAGGCGGGGACTGCCGCCGACAATGTCAGTAAACTGCGGCTCGTCCATCGTTGTGCGCGCCCCGCCGAAGCTGCCGGCCCCACCGACCCCTCCGCCGGGTGATGGCCCCAGCCCTCGAAATCGCCACCGCGTATAGGAGGTCCCAATGGTCGTCGCGCCGCTGGCGGTGGAGTTCTCACGCCGCCTCGGCCGGGCGCCGAAGGCATCGGCGTCATCTCGGCCGGATGCCTTGGAGATCTCCGGCAACTCGGCCAGGGCGATGCGAATGTGCGACTGGAACTCGGCCGCGCTGCCGGCCGCCGGAGCGTCCGCCAACTGGTGCAGCGTCGCCAGGAGCTTGTCGATCTTCTTGCTGAGGTCCATGATCGCGGTCTCGCATGAGAGCTGGACGATGCGAATTGGCGGGTCAAGGCGCCCAGTGAAGCGTGCCCGCCGGCACCGTCAGCTCGGAGTGAAACACCTGGATGCACAGGAGTCGACCGTCGCCGCTTCGCTTGAAGCCAGTGATCAGCGACAGCGGGACACTGATATCAGGCATCTGGAACTGTTTGCGAATAGGCCCAGTCACACGCAGCCCGGGCGTATCGCTAAAGCGCGCCTTCAGTCGCCCAGCCGCAGGCTCCCCCGCCGAGTTTCCGTCATCCGCGGAGTGGCGGGGCGACTGGCCAAGATTCGATCCGGTTCGGCCAAGGTCGACCTTCGTCCCCGCCGGGCGCTCGGGCATCGGCAGGAGGGAGAGTTTTTCCCGCAGCAGCCCTTGCAGGCGGCGGACATCGGCGGCCTCGGGCGCGTCGGCCAATGCCTGCAGGATGCCGATAACCCGATCGAGTTTCGCGTTGAGCGTCATCATGGATCCCATTCAATGAAACTCGCCTGCCGCCCGGGCAGGTGGGCGGGCGACTACTGCAACAGGGAGATCAGGACATACTGCAGGCACTGCAGGCGACCGAACTCGTCCACCTTGAAGCCTGTCAGGCCTTGGAGGTAAGTGCACGAGCAGGCCGGCGGCAAGTAGACACCGCAGCACACCGGCGCTAGACACACCGTTGGCGTCAGATCGGCGAATCCTTGCCGCTGCCGAGGCGCCGGCGGCAGCGCCGTGGGCGGGAGGTGCCGCGGATGATACTCCTCGGTGATCACATCCACCGATTCCGGCGCATGCCGCGGGGCTGGGATCGCCGACAGCCGCTGGCGCACCACGGCCTGCAACTCGCCGATGCTGCTCACATCCGGATAGGCCGCAATCGATTGCAGCGCCGAGATGATCAACTCCAGTTTGTCCTGGTCGCCCAGACTCACGGCGCGATCAGTCCGAACGGTTCGGCAAGACGTTGCCGGCGCCATCATCGGCGGCCTGTCCGCTCGCCCATCGGCGATAGTCGTCGATCGTTTCGATCTCGTCGGGCAAAGCGGGCGCCCCGTCGGGGGCGTCGCCGGGCGTTGGCTCGTCCGCGCCGGCGATATCCAGCCCCAGCAGCTTCAGATTGTTGTTTCGTTGTCCGCCCGCCCACGGGGTCGGATCGGAGGGGGTTGGCGTCGTGTTCATGGCATAGCCTTTCTCAAAGTATCGGGGGTCCGTTCGCTGTCGTCACCGCCGGATCAATTCGTGAATGTCGGTGAAGTCGGCATCCTCGAGCGGCTCGGGGATGGCGGCCGGGTCGCCGCGGTTGGGCGGAGGGTCCCGGCGGTGCCGCATGCTGTCATCGAAGGCCGCCTCGGGGTTGCTCCCGACCGGGACGAACTTGCCGAACGCATACGCCCCGGCCATCTCGCGCATCCGAGCGAGCGTTTTCGAGCGGAGGGGAATCTCACTGCTATCGTCGAGGTAGAGCAGTTCGCCTTTTTCGAGCGTGTCGGCGTGCAGGACGGGCCGTTTGATCGGCAGGTGCACGAACCGTTGCATCAGCGTCCGGCCCATCCAGCCGGTGGGCTTGACCCAGAAGACATACTCGATCGGGATCGAGTCCGTCGGGTCGCCGAACCGAAAGCCGCTCGGCACGTTGCCGTGGATCAGCATGGCCTGGTATACCTCGACGCCCATCATGGCCGGCATCGCGTTCTTATTGACCATCCCCAGCCGCGAAATGATGGAGGGCCAATTGAGCGTCGACGGCGGATAGGCCGTCCGGACGGAAATCATCGCATCGACGCGCGGCGTGGTGTTGGCCCCGCCGACGATCCGCCAGCTCAGCCCGTCCTTGTCGGGGCCGGTCTCGATGTATCGGCCGCGCTCACCCGGCCCTTCGGTCAGCGGACGCTCGGTGACGCGGGTCGCCAGCGAGATGGTCGCCTTGCCCTGCGGGAACGTCGACGGGTCGTACGACAGGTCGCGGCCGTACGTGACGGTGATCAGTCCGTTGCCGGGCTGGTTCGCGTCGGCGCCGAGGACCTGGATCGTCATCACCGGCAGAGGCCCAGCCAGCGGGATGTCGGTATAGGTGGAGTTCCACAATCGGCCCTCGTGGGTCCTGATCTCCGACTGCGGACAGGTATAGACGATCTCCGCCCGATACACGTAGGCAGCGCCGCTCTTGTCGCCGCGCTGCGTCCGGCTGCGTTGGATCTCTTTCAAAGCCATGGACAGTTCCCAAATGCCAATCGTTGACGACCGGCCCGACTAGGCCGAGCCGCCCTCGCCCCAGGCCAGGTAGCCGGTGTAGGTGACGGTCACGAGCGTCTTGGACGGGCTGTACGTGCCGTCCAGGTCGATCGAGGAGACCTTCGGTCTGATCGACCACACGCCGGTGGGGTAGGACTCTCCCATCGTCGCCAGCCCGTCGGCCGACCAGCCGCCGGCGCTTTCGGTCAGGTCGGAATCGTTGACCTCGAACCGGCGAACGAGCGTCACCAAATCGGCCGATTTTTTCATCGTGCGGCTGTGAGCCAGTTCGCGCACCGTGTCGGTAAACGACACCCCCGCCCAAAGCAGCGGCATAATCGCCCGCACCGTGATCGTCATCTTGCCGGGCGTCTTCTCCTCGACGGCCCGCTTGACCTCGATGATCTCGGCGTTGGTGATCCCGGTCTCGCTCGGCAGAGCCCCCCCAAGCGTCAGGCCGAGATCGGCCGGCGACGCGTCGGCGGGCGCCACCCACACACGCGTATAGGTCACGCCGTCTTCGCTCCGCTGCTCCTGGCGGAGGCGTTGGATGTCTTTCTTCCAGATCATGGCCCGCTCACATGCCGACGTCTTCGTCGGTCAGTTGTTCGACCTCAGCCTCATCCATCGTGGTGGCGTCGCGGGCGACGGCCTCGAGGAACATCTGCTGATAGAGCTCCTCCTGCTGCCCGGCCACGTCGCCGCTGGTCAACTCGGCGGCGGCCTTGGCAGCCTGAACGATCACATCGCACTGCAGTGCCCCGCCGGGCGGATAGCGATCGGTCGCGTCGGTCAGCGCATCGATGACGACGCTGTAGCGGTACGAGATCCCATACGCTCCGTCCGCCGCGGGCGCCAGCAGCAACTGCCACTGCTGGCCCGTGGACTGTGAAAAGCTCTTGGGCTCGACGGCATACAGCCGCGGCTGGGCGGTCGTGTTGTCGTCCCGCCACGCGCGGCGGATCGTTTCGGGGCTGACGCGGGCCAGGTCCGGCCCGATGCCCGTGCCGCTGTAGTCGTAGACGGGGTCTTCCACGAGCCCGCCGAAATCGTCGGGCAGGTCGTAGTCCCCGTCGCCGGCGGCCGTCGTCAGCGATGCGACCGGCTCGAGGAAGCTCCACCGGTGAACGGCCCCGCCGTCTTGTTCATCCGTATAACCGCCGCGGATGAACCGCCGCAGCCCCGCGTTGAGCAGCGCCAGGGCCTCGGTCTTCTGATCGCCGGTCGCGTCGTCGTAGGCCGTGGCGAAGGCGTACTCCAGCACACGCTCGACCATCTGCCTGGTTGTCAAACACAGCTCTGCCATCGAGAGCTCCTCACACATGCCGCCGCCGGGCGAACGACGGGGCCCGCCAGGGGAGAGCGGGCCGCCGTCGTCGCCGACAGCGGATATTGCAGCGAACCCATCGAGGGATTCGCCGGAAGGGGCGCAAACGGTGCGGCAGGGGCCCTAGCCGCGGTAGCCGAACACCAGGACCCACACGCTGTTGCCGCTGCCGGTGATGTCGGCGGTGGACTCAATCGACAACACACCGCCCGACGAAACCGTCACGATCGGCGCGCCGGCATCGATGTCGGCGTCGGCCCAGGTCGCCTGGACGTGGGCCACCGACCGAAAGCCGGTATCGAGTGTGACCGGCTGACTCTCCGTGCCGCCCAGAACGATCTGGACCATGTACACATCCAGACCGATCATCGATGCCTGCACTTCGGTGCCGCTGACTTTGGTTGCATTCGCCATGGGTCACCTGCCTTTCTTACGCGTCCTGGGCCAGGGAGTAGCCAAAGAGCGTCTCGGCCATCACCGTCGAGCTGGTGCCCTCGACCATCATCGGGCCAAAGCCCACCACGCCGCTGGTGAGGGCATGACCGGTGAACGGCCCGGCCTCCAGCGCGGCGTCGGTGGCAAAGTCGTCCGTCAGGGCGGCGACGTACTGCTTGGGGCACACGCCGCCACACCAGAACCAGCCGTAGGTGTCGTTGGTCATGGCCGTCAGGGCGACCGCGGCCAGGCCCGTCGGCAGGGCGATGCAGGAGTCGGGGTCGTTGGTGACCTCGTACCAGTTGCTGGCCGAGTCCTGCACGACCACGCTCTTGGCCGCCACGGCCGTGGCGTCCTGCGTCCCCAGCTTCAGGTAGACCAGCGTCGCCTGCCCGGTCGGCCCGGCCGCGCCATCGCAGAACACCTGCATCTTCGTCCCGATCGGAAAGACGGGCGAGGTGACGTTGTGGTGTTCGCTGCCGGTGAAGCCGTCTTTGGGAATGTCGGCGACCGTCACGGGCACGCCCGGCCAGTTGTCGACCAGGATGAACTTCATGTAATTGATCGTTGAAACCGCCATGGGTGTTATCCTTTCGTTCAGTCAGTGTCGGATGGGTCAGGCCGTCGCGTAGGACCGCCAGCAGCTCGCCCGCGGGCGCCAGCAAACGAGATTGCCCTTGGCCATCACGCGAGCCAGCGATTCGTCCTTGCCGCCGGTCTGCTCGCCCTGCCAGACGAAGTCCGTCAGGACCAATGCGCGATCGGGGTGCAGGCGAAGCTCCCAGTCCGGTTTGTGAAGCATGAACAGCCACTCCGGCGTGTAGTCGCCGTTGCCGCTCGTGCCGTTGTTGAGGTCGAGATTCAAGCTGGGATCCTCGACCAGTTCGACGCCGTCGATGTTGATGGTGTTGAACCCGTACCCCGCCAGCGGCGTTTCGCCCGTGCGGACGTACAGGTGGCGGGCCTCGATTTGGCTCTGGAAGGCCTGGAACAGGTCCGATCCGCAGATGGCCACGAAGTCGGCCGGCTTGGCGCCCGGGGCGTACTGCTGACAGGCCGAGCGAATCTTGCGGAAGTTGGCGATCGAGGCGGTGATGTTGTCGTCCTGGTCGGTGTACGTGCCGTCCAGCGAGACGCTTTGCAGCCAGGTGTTGGTGGAGGCCGATCGCGTCTTGCCGCCGTAGGACTGGCTGTGGTCCAGCGCGTCGGCCAGGCCCAGGAAGTCCTTCTTGGCCGCCCCGGCGGCCGGTGTGGCGTAGGCCATCTGGTTGAGCTTGATACGGGCGCCGTGTCGCGACGCCTCGATCAGCCCGGCGACCAGGTCCACCGGGGCCGCATCGCCGCCGCCGGTGTTTTCGGCGTCCTCGTCGGTGTAGCTGACGGGCAACTGCCAGCGTTTCCAATCGAACTCGAGCGTGTCGTAGATCGTCTTCTTGCCGCTGGTCAGGGCCTCGTTGATATCGTAGCTCTGGGCGAGCGACTCGAGCGTGTCCTTGATGACGGTGCGCTTGAGCTTCGTGCCGTTGATCCAGCTCTTCTTCTGCTGGTCCAGCAGGGCGGCGTACAGCGGCATGGCGTAGTACACCTCGGTGACCCGCGTGCGCTCCCACAGCTCGCGCGTCGTTGCGGTTAAGTTGGCATTTGGCATGGGAAACAGTTCCTTTCTGATCGCCCGGCGGGTCGCGCCGGGTCAGATTGAATCGAATGGGGCCTCTATCGCAGCTTGCCGGCACGCTTCATGTCTTCGATCACTTCCTCGAGCGTGCCTTCGGCTGCGAAGGCTCCGGCATTGCCGCCGGCGGGGCTGTCGAGCACCTCCGGCGACGGGTCGGCCGAGACCTGCTTGGCCGCTTCCCGCCGGTAGGCCCCCTGGAGATAGGCGATTTCCAAGCGGTCCTTGACCAGTTGCTCCGGCGCGGCGTGACTGTCGTCGAAGCCCATTGCAGCCAGGTCCTCATTGGCCTGGTCGATGGCTTCGGCGCGAAGGTCGCCGCCGTACTGCTGGTCCAGCGCCGCCAGGGTCGCCATGTAGGCTTTCTGGGCCGCCTCCTCGGTCACTTTCGCTTCCAACTCGGCGTGCTGCTGGATGACGGCCTCCAGTTCCGCCGATGTCTCGGCGGCCTGGCGCTCGGCCGCTTCCAGCCGTTCGGTCAGATTGTCGTCGCCCTGCGCGTCGCCCTGGGACTCGTCGACCGGTTCATCGGTCGCGTCGGGCTGCTCATCGGCTTTGATGACCTTGTCGGCGGGCGTTGTCTCAGCCGGCGGTTCGTCGCTGTCGCCGTCGGGGGAGCCCTCCGTGTTGGGCTCGTCGGTCGAATTGTCCTGCTGGTTCTCGGGCGGGTTGTCTTCTGTCGGGATGTCTTGGCTTTGAGCGTCCGTCTCCGCGTCCTCATCGGGCGTTGTGGACGGATCGAGCTGCTCATCGAAGGCCTCAGGGGTCGTGATGTCGGGCTGCTGATCGGGCGCGTCGCCGGCGTCCAGGCCGGCGAACACTTCGGTGTCGTCGGTGACGGCCTGGGCCAGTTGCTGTTGAAGCTGGCGAATCAGGCTGCGGGCCTCGGCCAACCGCTCGTGAAGGTCCGTCAATTCGACGTTCTTCTTCTGGCGAAGCCGGTTCCAGCGGCGGGGGGTGAACGTCTCGGTGCTGCTCGAGCGAACACGGGGCGAATTGTAGCGTTGTAGTTTGGGCATGGCGGATTCCTGTGGCCTGGGATGGCCCGGCTTCATGAGCCAACGATTAATGGGATGTCATGGATCGATTTGGACTGGTGGCCGTTATGCGAGCTTGCCGTCGAGCAACTGGGCCATCGCCGGCGGCAGATGATCGTCGTCATCATCCGGCGGCCGATCGGCCGGCTTGTCTGGGTCGGCGACCGCAGGGGCGTTGTCTGCCTTCGCCTTAGCCGCTGCTCCGCGAGCGGCAAGGCGTTGGAGTATCTCGTCCTTGTTCGCGACGTCGAACGCATCGAGCAGTTCGGGCAGGTAGTCGGGGCCGACAGCTTTGAAGAGCGTGACGGCTTCGTTCTTCTTGCGGTTTTGGTCGAAAGGCATGGCCATCGCGACATCCAACGCCACGTCGTAGAAGCCCGTCAGCATGTCCTCGGTCACGGTGATCGACCCGGCGACCCCGGCAATGCGAAGCTGCTGGTCGGCCGTCATGTTCGCCTGGTCCAGCTCGAGCACGGCCGCCATCACCTTCTCGGTGAACTCATCGAGCAGGATGCTCTTGAGCGTCGTGGCGTGGCGGCTGTTGACGGCCAGTTGCCAGACCTCCGTCGCCGTGGTCGGCCCGGCGGTCTGCTTGCCAAGGGCGGCGTCCTGCACGCCGAGCTGGTCTTTGATGCCCTCGGCCATGAGCCGGTAGAAACTGCTCAGCGAGTCGCTCATCGGCGGCGGCGGGACGCGCTGGGCCCGGTCGAGCTTGCCGCGGGCCATCTTCCAGATCGCCCCGGCCCGGGCGGCGATCTTCGAGGCGATGTTGGCGTTGTCCTCGCTGCCTTGCAGGGCGCCCTGTTCGACCTTGACGATCGGGTCGGCGAACTGGCGAACGTAGTTGGCCATGTGGCTCATCGTGATGTTCAGCCAGTCCTGGTGGCCGCGGGCCATCTCCACCTGGTTGAGCCCCTGCCATACGTGCGGCAGTAGGGCGTTGACGCCGACGGTGTAGGGCCAGTGCACGTAGGGCCAGACCTGCCGCTGCCGGCTGTCGTTGAGGATCACCCGCTCGCTGCCCGCTCCGATCCGCAGAACGTAGCGGCCGAACGGGTAGACGGGCTCATCGAACTCGCGGACGATCTCCTCTTGCCGCTCGGCGAACGGCTGGGCGGTGTCGGCGTCGACCCAGTAGCCGTCGTCGTCCTGGACGATCAGGCCGCGGGCGGCGAGCTGGTCGTACGAGACCTCTCGCGTTTCGGTCGCGGGGCGCTCGGTCAGATCGCGGAAGGTGATCTCCTCGATCGTCACGTAGGCGCCGCTTTGACCGCCGGCCGGGCCGACTGCCGACGACGGGCGGAAGCGGCGTGTGATCAGATCGACCAGCCGGCCTTCGACGCCGTCACTGTCGCGGTCTAATTGGCCCGTCATTCGATGGTTGATCCGCTCGCCCGCAGACAGCGAGGTGTCGCCGGTTTCGCAGGCGGCCGCCCGTTCGATGGCATCGGTGCAGTTCGGCCAGCGAGCGACGGCGTAGGCGACGGGCACGCGGCGTTTGCAGACCACGAACGTGGCGTCGTCGACGGTCTCCGCCTCCGGGTCGGCGCCGAAATACTGCGGGTGGACGATGACGATTCGCGGCTGGCCGATCCATCGGCGGGTGGCGGCGTCCCAGCGGGCCTTGGGTTCCCACAGCGTCTTGGCGACGTAATGGCCGAAGACGGCCCCATCCAGGGAGGCCTGCATGAGCTTGGCCGTCATCTTGAGGACCTTCTCGAACTGCCACTGGAGAATGCGGCCCCACTTGGCAGCGGCCGGCGCGTCGGTCGGGTCGACGGGTTGAGCCACGATCCGCGGGCGGCGCTGGGCGATGACGGCCATCGTCTGGACGACGGCGGGGTAGATGTAGTTGGTCTGGATGCGGTCCCAGCCCTTGCGCCGGCGCTGGCCCGCGAGCTGGTTGCCGAAGACGTAGTCCAGCCCGTCCTGCCAGATTCGCGACCAGTCGCGCGTGGCGTCGGTGGCGGCGCCGACCATCTCGTCGAGACGGCGGTGTAGGGCGTCGGTGGTGGTGCGTTCGCTTGTCGGCATCGATGGTCCTGTTAGCTGATGGTCTGCGGCTTGAACTTGATGTGGTCACCAAAGTCGAGCGTCACGTCGCCGACGCCGCAGTGGCGAAGTTGAATCTCGTTGGTGTAGGTCACCGTCGCCCACGGGTCGCGAAAGCCTGCGCCCTGATGGATCTCGGTCGTACCGAACCGCCGGGCCTGTGTGTCTAGCGACATGTCGAGCGTGCCGTCGCCGGTGACGTAGACGTTGGGCGTCGTGCCAACCCCGCGGTAGTACATCACCCCGCCGCGAAGCGTGATCGTCCCCGAGCAGTCGCCGACATTATCCAGCACCCCGCCGTAGACGTTGATGGTCGCAATATCGGCGGCGTTTTCGACCACGCCGCCATAGATGTTCAGCGTCGTACACGTAACGCCCTCGCCGATGAAGACGTCGCCGCCGGAGATGTTGATGGTCGTGAAGCTCGCGGTTTCGCCCGCCAGGCCCGCCAGGCCGATCTTCTCGCCGCTGCCGGCCTGGATGTCGAGCAGGGCGTTGGTGGGGCCTTTGAGGTAGAGCATCTGCTGGCCGGCTGCGGCGGCTGTGCCGGCCTTGGCGATCACGATCCGCTCGGCATTGGCGACGTTGAGATAGCCCTCGCCCGTGCCGGCGAAGACAACCTGATCGGCATCGATCATCAGGTAGTCGTCCGATTCGCCCACGGTCAGGTCGTAGCCTTCCTCCACCGTCAGCGAGGCCAGCAGCAGGGCGTTGGTGCCGGCGCCCTCGACCGTCAGGTCGCCGCCGCCGATCTGGTTGCCGTCGGCGATGCCGGCCGGAACGACCACGTGCTCGCCGTCGGCCGGAGCGGTCGCCAGAGCCCAGTTGCCGTCATTCGCCGGATCGTTCGGGCCGGCGGTGTCGCCGCCTACCCAGATATTCGTATCGCCTGAAGCCATCTGTCCGTCTCCTCTGCGGGGTCTGGGGGTGTCCTAATCGGTCTGGTCCTGCTGGATCGTCGGACTCCTGCCGTCCAGAAGCACGTTGGGCTCGCCGCCGCGGACGCGATGCAGGATCCTCGCCCCCAGCCACACGCCCAGCAGCGCCGCGATAGCCCCGGCGGCGAAGCAAACAAGGTCGTTCGGGTTGTCCAGTAACGTCTTGAGTGTCGTCATAGCTGGTCGTCCTCGTCGGTGTCGATATCCACGCCGCCCATGTAGGCCCAGCTTGGCCGGTGGCCGTCGCCGATCGGGTCGGCGTCGATGCGGGGGCCGCTGTCGCGCTGCGGGCAGCTCAGATGGGCTTGCACGGCGATCATGTGCGCGAACAGCAGGTCGTCATGGCAGCCGGGCCGATGCTCGCGGCGCCCGGTCGAGGTGATGATGAAGGTCTTCTCCTGCTGGACGAGCAACTCGCTGAAGACCCGGACCTTCCCATCGAAGCCGGTGCGCGGCTCGGGGCGGCACAGCCGGACCCAGTCGTCGATCAGCAGGTTTCGCGTGTTCATGTCCGTCCGCCAGCCGAGAGCATTGATATTGCGTGGGGCGGCCTGTTCCAGGCGCTCGGCCAGGTGGCTGCGGGGCATGATGTTGGGGTAGTCCTTCATCGCCACCAGCGTCGCCCAGCCGTTGTTGTTGACCTCCGGCGCCAGCCACGCATCGTTGTAGTAGCGCCCGGCCAGCATCAATTGCTCGCCGAACCGGTCGGCGTTGGGCCGGCCGAGGTAGACGGCCGCAAACCGCATCCGATCGCGATCCAGAACCGCCGCCGCCGAGTAGTCGCGGTCGCTGCGGGCATCATGGGGATCGCTGACCAGCCCCTCGGCCACATCGGCGCCGATGACATACTGCCCGTTGGCGGTCGGCCCATCGGCGATTTCCCAAAGGTCGTCAGCCCGGTCATCGTCGATAGTCTCGATGACGACCCGGCCGCCCGAGCTGAGGCGAAACCGGACGCGGCGACTCGGCGCCTGCACCTGCGAGGCGTGGTGGCGGATGACGGCCAGCGGCAGGGCGAGGTTGCCCACCGACAGGAACGCCTGGTCGGTCGTCGCGGGATAGCGGCTTTGGAATCGTTCGACGTCGCCGGAGAACTCGTTGGCGATCACCCACCGCCGCCAGGCGACCTGCGGCGGGCGGATGCCGTCAAAGCCCGCCAGCACCGCGTGGTCCGAGCGTTGCTCGATCCAACCAGCGGCGGCGGCGACCAGGTCGCGTTCGTCGCCGATGTAGTCGGCCGGCGTCAGCGAGGTCTCCATGCGGTAGTCGGGCGAGATGAACCACGGCAGGAATACGAGCGCGAACTCATCGCCGCCCTCGAGCGTGCGGACGACCTGCTGATGCCACCAGTCGCCAACCATCTCGCCGGTCGATTCGAACAGCACCAGGCCCGCGAGATCGCCTTTGGGCACGGCCGGCAGAAGGTCGCTCATGACCTTCTCCGGGTCGTTCCAATTCGCCAGTTCGCTGCAATGGACGCGGTGGAGTGTGTGGCCCATGCCGGGCGTTTGGCCCATCTGCGAGCCGATCCAATAGTTGCTTTGGAGGCCGTCAAAGTACAGCTCGGTCGCATTGGACGCGGCCAAGTGGGGGCGAATGTGAGCGGGCACCTGGGCGTGCCACTGCTTGGCGCGGCGGAGCCATTTCTTGGGCAGTTCGAGCTTGTCGGCGATGGAGATCGCGTTGTAGCCGTGATGCGTCTGGCAGGCCTGCTGGCAGAGGCCGCATGCCAGCGTCGAGATGCCCTGCTGTCGGCTCTTGAGCACCTTCAGCCGCGGCTGCCGGCCGGCGCGAATCAGCCGACGCCGTTCGGCATCGACGATTCGCTGCGGGCCATTGAGGATGAACGGGCGAGCGGGGCCGCGCTTGGGCAGGACGTTCCAATACCGTCGCGCGTAGCGGGCGAAGTCCCTGAACGAATCCAGTTGTTTAACGAATGACACCGATTGTGTTTCCTGTTCTCCGGCCGGTGGGTTCGGCCCGACCGCGGGCGCCCCGGCCGATGCGATCGTCAGGGCGATCAAGACGCTCCAGGTGTGGTGGTGGTTGCGGGTCATTTCGTCGTCCCCTCCTCCGCATTCGGCGGCGTCTTGTTCTTGCCGGCTCGGCCGTTGGGCTTGTCGGTCGCTTTGGCGTCCAGGTCGGCGAGTTCCTGCTCGAACGTCTTGCTCGCCGCCGACTTGCCGCGCCCGTTGCGCCGGGTGTCGAACCGTTCGAGAAACAGCTTGCGGTCGCTGGTCGAGCCGGGCGCGCCGTCGCTGGTGGCGGCCTTTAGCATGGCAGCCTGCACGCGCCCGATAGCCATGGCGAAATGGCGATCCTGCTGCTGGACCCACCACTGGGCGAACCCCGGCTGATCGAACCAGCGATAGTAATTCCGGCGGCAGACGCCGACGGCCTTGCACGCGTCGGTGATAGTGCAGTCATAGTCCTGCCGCTGCATGTGGGCCAGCAGGTCCTCCATCTGCGTGGTGGGGCAAAATGCCTTCTTGTTGCCGGACACGGCGACTCCTGTTTCATGGAAGGTGGACGGCTAGTCATTGTTGGTTTCGATCTTCTTGACGCCCGCGCGCAGGGCGAGCAGGCCCAGCGAGCCCAGCGTGGCGTACAGCCACGACGGCGTTTGCCAGTCGATCACCCCGGCCCCGCCGAGGGCCTCCAGGCCGCCGACGATGAAGGTTACCAAGGCCACCAGATACGTCTTCTTACCGCTGAACCACTCGAACATGACGATCTCCCTGCTGCCCCTGTTGATCTGCGAGTTTTGATTTCCGATTGATACCTGTCCCATTGGCGTCGCCCGCTCAGCGGCCGCGGCGCCGACGGATGAGCACGATCAGTCCGATGAGCCCGCCGACGCCGGCGAGGGCGATGCCAACGACCCCGCCGATGCTGAGCCCGGCCCGCCAGAGCCATCCGCTTGCGCCGGCGGCGAGGTCGAGCCCGTCGCCGCCGCTGGCCGAGGGTCCGACGAAAGGTTGCCTCCATCGTCGATGCGGGTGTTGATGACGATGATGTTGGCCACCCCGTCGCCCGGCTGGATCGACTGCAGAGCGCCGCTTGGGTCGAACGTCACGAGCAGGTCGGCGCCAGGCGGCGGCGAAGATGGGGGCGGCGATGTGAAAGCGGCCGGCTCGATCTGATGGCCGCGCTGGTCGAGGACGTAGTTGATGCCCTTGCCGCCGATGCCGCCATCGGCCCCCCAGATAGGCACGCAGCCCGCCCCCGTCAGCAGCATCAAAGTAATCGCGATGGTTCCGAAAAGGTGCGTCATGGCATATCCTCCGACAGCGGCAAGCGCGGCATGGCGTCGCGACTGCCCGCGCGAATCTTCAGGTGGTGCATAATGACCATTTGGTTGCTGTGGATCTCATGGAGCAGGTCGGTCACCTCGCGCTGCTGAACATCCTGGCGTTCGTTGACGGCGCTATTGTTTTCGGCCTTGGCCTTGACCGACGCGAATGCCAGGACGGCTGCGACTACGGTGGCGATCAGCGCCAGCGAAAAGCCCCCGAAGGCGACCCAAAACGATCCCGCCCGACACTGCAGAGGCGAAGATGGATGAAGGCAACGGGCCTTCATGTCAGCGCCGGTTTGCTCAACCGCCCGGCCGGTGGACGAACCCGAGGGGCCTGCTTGCGAACTGTTCTGAATACTCACGCCCCATTATTCGCCCCGGCCACCCGGCGGACCACGCCATGGCTTACTCTCCCGTAAGCGTTTTGGATGAGCGAAGGCGGCAGATGCTTGCCCGGCGTCTCTTGCCTCGTTAATCCACGGCGACCCCAATGGCCTCGTGACCCACATGGCCGTGAACTGTATCGCCTGGGCCGCGAATTAGATGGCATTGGGAAAAACGGCCGACGGTCACTCCGGCTGGAGGTAGCCGTAGACAATGCATTCGACCTTGCCCGCATGGTCGGCCCGCAACTCGGGCGTCCGGCCGGGGGGACAGACATACGGGGGATCGAGGCGCCGGCCCAGCAGGCCGCCGCTTGGGCTCGAGCCGCTGACAATCGTCTCGTTGCCGCCGGGCGCGCCGTCCGGCGGCGGCATGACCAGATGCACACCGCCGGCGACGCCGCTGGTGAGGATCACTTCGGTGATGACGAGCCGCTCGACGGCGGCGATGGCCGTCTCGACATTCAAGTCGGGCTCAATCAGTCGCAGCGACACGCCGGCGGTGGCGTTGTCACTGTCAACACGCCCGCGGAACCATCGGGTGGGCTGGGGATTGGCGTTTGGGGCCGACATGGATAGACCTGGGCGTATGCCCGTCCGGGCCGATCACTCGGCGCGGCGGATATACCCATGAACCACGCACATGATAGCCCCGGACGATTCGGCGATCAACGTGGGCATCGTGCCGGCCGGGCACACATACGGGGTGATGAAGCTGTGCATCAGGCCCAGGAGGTTGACGTTGCCGCCGACGATCAGTTCACCGGCATCGGCGGAGGTGTCCGCATCAACGTCGATGATCAACGAAACGTTTCCATTGACTTGCGTGGTGAGGATCACATCGGTGATCACGAATTGATCGGCCTCGGTCAGTGTGATGGTCTCGGTGGTCGAGCCGGCCTGGTACAGTGTCACGGGTGCGCCATTTTGGGCGTCGTTGGTGATGGCTTCGCCGTGGACCCACATTCCGGGGACCCATTGGCCGCTTTGAACAGGCATGAGATGTCCTTTCGTTTCCTTGGAGAACGTCGCTGGAAAACAATCGCAGTCGCGATGTGCGGGGGGCCGCCTCGCCCCCCCGTGTTATTGTCATTGTCGCGAGGGGCGAGCCCCAAGCCCACCGGATGGCTTACATATGCGTAAGCGTCTGTGAAGTCGTTACGTCGGCCCCATCTCAGGATGATGCGCCGGCGGGGGGATGTGTTCGTGGGCATGACGACGGGCGGCCGGCTGGTTGTGGCGAAGGTCGAGCAGTTGCCGCAGTTGGCGCCGGCCCCGTTCGCTGCGGCCGCACCAGTTGACGCCTCGCCTGCCCAGGTGTCCCAAACGGATGGGCAGGTGGATCTTTCGGTCGCCCCAGAGGCGTTCGAAGTCCGAATCGTAGCCGCCCGCGTGCCGCCATGTCGTTGTCAGCAATGGGTCCCGCTGAGCCCGCGGGTCGCTGGTGTGGAATAGCTGGAAGTAGCCCGCCCACCGGCTGCCCGGCATGCGTTGGCTGTCGGCGGGAATGCCCCGGCCCGCATCATCGACTTGATAGCGACTGCACCCGTACAACCAGCCGGGCTGTGGGGCACTGGCGCCGAATTGGCCCACCCAGTTCAGCGGCGGGAGAATATCGACGTCCAGCAGCAGCACCCAGTCGGTCCACGCCAGAAGGCGCCGGCCTTCTTCCATCGCCGCGCCCTTGTTGAACGATGCTCCGTGGGCATAGAACGCTTCGGTCACGTGGATGGCGGCATTGGGATAGCCGGCTACGACCTGCGGCGTCTGGCGATCGGACGGGGCGGTGATGACGACGATCCTGTCGAGAGTGGCCGACCACCGCGGCAAGGTCAGCCGCAGCATATCGGCATAGTCCACGCACGCGCAGAGCCCCTCGATCATCATGGCGACTTCCTCAGGTTGCGGCGCCGTTTGTCGCTTCGCAGGAGCAGATAGTCCAGCGGATGGCGCCAGCGGCGGCGTTGCTCGGCCAGATCGTAGCCGGCCGGGTCGAACCGCTCCACGCTGCGCCCGGCGGCAACGACCGGCAGATGGGTGTCGGAGACGTCATCGACCCGGTCGATATCGCGGCGGGCGGGCAGGGGGCACGCCATGCCGCAGTTGGGGCACCACCGGCGGATCTGACGATCGAACCGGGACAGGTCCCACTCCCACCAGCCGTCGACGACGGGCAGCCCATTGTCCTCCCGGTAGACGTGGTCCCAGGCGGCGGCGATCTCGCAGAAGTACGCTCGCGGCTGGCCGTTGATCTCGGTGATGCAGGCCGACCATGTCAGGTTGATCGGGCAGCGATCGATGAGCTCCCACATTGTGCGGGCGTCGGCGACAACGTCCTTGATGGCGACCATGGTCGGACAGTGATAGCACTCGCTGCGGTGGGGGTTGTAATTGTGGGTGCCGTATATTTCGCGACAGAGCGTTGCGTGGGGGCCGTAATTGTTCGTCCAGATGCCGCGCCGTCGTTTGCCCGCCCGGGCGCGTGCGAACCACCGCGAGTAGGCCTCAAATTGGCCGATCATGCACGGATTCCCACCGAAAACGCCCACCACGCCGGGAAACTCCGCCAGCGACCGGACGGCGATCTTGAAGTTCTCGAAGCTCATGATGAACCGGCGGCGGTGATGGGCCAGCATCCGAGTGCAGTTGGAGCACTTGGGCCCGTCGCACAGGTTGGTCACGTCGATCTGGATATTCCGCATGTGGCGAATGGCGCGCATGATGGCCCCGATTACGGCGCGCCGGTTAGCGGCCTGGTGTTCGGCTGTTTGTAGATGTACCAGCTCCTGTTCGCCGGTTCGTGCGTCACGTAGACACGGCGTGAGGTGCGATCGGCGAACTCACGAACGACTGGTTCGACCATTTCGAAGTCATGCCCAGCCAGGATGCCGTTGTCCGACAGGATGGCCCAATATCGCTCCATGTCCTCTCGGGCCGCGTCGTGGGCATGGTTGCCGTCGACGTACACAAAGTCCGGCATAGCATTCGCTCGTCTGAGCAAGTCGATCGCTCGGTCGCTGGTCGTCTGAAGGAACCGAACCCGCCCGAAATGCCGAACCGCCAGCCCCACGACGGCCGTCAGAAAGTCCGGCAGCCGCGGCCAGCGGATCATGTCCTCGTATCCGGCCAACTCGTCGGTCCACGGGTCCACGCACCAGAGCAACCGGCCTCGCCAGTCGTCCAGGAACATCGAGGCGAACACGCCGCGGTCCGTGCCGATCTCGACGGCGTGCCGCACCAGTTGCCGTCGGTTGCAGAGAGAGCCGAACTGGCGACGCTTTTGGATCTCGGGTGACTTTTCGATGCGGCCGGTCATAGTCTGTCCCCTGCGAGCCAACGGTCTTTCAGCAGTCCGTGGATGCGACGGGCCTCCACGCGGTAGTCGTATCTGTCGATGCACCTGGCGGCCAGGTCGCGCTGGCGGTCCAGATCCCACGTCCTGCCCAACTCGCCCACCAGATCGATCAGGTCGCCCAGGGCGATGTCCGAGTCGATACGCACCAGGTTCCTTTCGATGACGGGCAGGCGTTCTGATTTTGGCAGGTTGGTCACAACGATGCACCCGGCGGCGGTGGCTTCGAAATGCTTCTTCAGGGCCCATCGCCACCGCGACGTGCCGACGATGCAGACCTTGTGCTGGGCCAGGGCCTGCATGAATGTCGGCACGGCCGAACCGCTGGTGCGGGCGTATCCGTGGTGTTGGCGCAGGGTGAATATCTTTCGAGCAACGCGGCTTCGCCGAATGGTCCGAACCAGGCGGGTCCGCATCGGATAGATCACGCTGCCAAGGCAGCCGGCCAGGATCGCCGGTTTATCACGCGGGGCGATGGGCGGGCAATACTCGCGCGTCACCGAATGGTAGATACGGAGCAGGCGGCCGTTGGGAATCCACGGATTGTGCGCCCTGACGTTGGTCAGGTCGTAGCGGGTCAGCACCGCATCCGGCCGCAGGCGATCGTGGAAGCGGCGGTGCGCGTCCTGATGGCTGCAGGGGTCGCACAGGTTGGTGAGGCGGTAGATGTGCGGCTGCTCGCCCAGCCACGGCCAGTTGATGAAGGTCAGGTCCTTGCTGGGAGGCTGGGGCATCGCGGCATCCCACATGTTGATGCCTTGCAGGAAGACCATATCGGGCTGCGCCTGCCGGCAGACAGCGCGAACGTCGACACGGTTCCTGGGCGATGGGAAGTGGCGTCCGTAGGTGTCGAACCCCATCATCTCCAGCCCGCGCTGCAACAGGTGGGCGGTATCGCTGGCGAAACGGCTGAACTGGGCGACGCCGAACTGGATGGCCTTCGGCTCAGGCATCAACGGTCCTTTGCGCGGGCGCCGGCTGCGGAACCGATACGCTCGTCCGCTGGGCCAATGTCCTTTTGAGCTGGCGATAACGCAGACGATTCTTCTGGTGGGACTGGCTCGTCCGCCAGTCGGCCAGGTAGCTGTGCGTCAGGTGCAGCAGACACCGGGCTGGGCGATAGTCGATGGCCCCGCGGTAGTTCTCTCCATGGGCGGCGGCGATGCGACGATTGATGTCCAGATCGCCAAAGCCTCGCCCAACGTAGGCCTCGTCGTAACGGATATCGCCCAGGGCATCGCGGCGGATTGAGAACTGGCTGTTGCCGTGCGGATTGTCCTCGCCGTCGGTCAGGGCGCTGGACCCGTTATCGCGCAGGCGGCCCCGCCAGTAGTCGCTCGTTCGGCCTCGCCCGCCGCGACGCGAGGGGTGGTTGCGGTCGGCGTCGCCGTAGGCTTCGTAACCCAGCCGGTGCTCGTTGTAGCGGGAGAAAAGATCGTCGATCCGTTCGCGTTCCAGCGGCCACTGCGTCAGCAGGCCTTGCCCAACACCGCTGTTGAGGTAGCGAACGCGATAGCACAGCCTCGTGATCCGCCGGTCGCTCAGGGCTCGTGCGCCCAGCATCCATTCGGGGCCCACAATCGCATCGCAATCCAGGAACGTCAGCACATCGTTGCCGCACCGTTGCCTGGGCCGGTCGGCGGCATCGGTGACCCCGGCTGCTTCGATCCCACGATTGTAAAGGACCGACTTGTTGAAGATCGGCATCTCGGAGTTGTCGCAAATGATGGTGACCCGGCGGTCCAGCAGACCCACATCAGCCAGGCTGCACTCGGCCTCGGGCGCCGCTTGATCGGGGGCAGACCCGTGGGTGCTGTTGTCGATCACGATGATTTCCCAATCTGCCCGTCCGGCAGGGGGGACGCCCAAGCCGCACTGCCGGGCCGACCGACAGATCGACCAGACACACAGGCGCAGATGGCGGCTGCGGCTGCGGTGGGGGATGAGTATGCTGTGCATAGCGATCCGCCCGATCAGCGTGGGGCCCTGAATGCGACCCATTCAAACTGTCGCCACAGGCGATGCGTCTGGCCGCAAGCGAGACACTTGAACCATCGGAAGGACTTTGGCGTGCTGGTCGGCCTCATCTGCCCGCCGCAGCGAGGGCAGTACACCTCGCGCGGGACGCTTTTCTCGACCCGCATCCGGCCAGCCGGGTTGTCGCCGGGGGCGGGGCGATCGGGGAGCTCGAGATTGTTCGTTCGAAGCCTCATGCCGTCGCCCTTGCCTCACCAACCGGCGCGTCCGCCTGAGCGGAGCGGGCCATCAATTGCCCGAACTGCTCGTCGGAAAGCACAACGATATGGCGCTCGAGGGTGAGGTCCGCCAGGATATAGGCCGCCACCATCTGCAGCAGCTCGTCGGCGGATTCGCTGAGCAGTTCGAGCTGGCCGCTGTGATCGCGAAAATAAGCCCGGTACCGGTCCAGTTGATGCTGCAAGACGGTGCTATCGACCATGATTTCCCATCCTTTCAAGCCGACGTGCTGTTGGCTCCCGAGAAGTGTTTGTCTCCGTGTGTGTGCTCCTTTACAGTGGGGCAGATGCGATATTCTGTGCGGTGGCGCGGCGGAGGCGCCGCCCTGGTTGTCGGGCCGGCGCTCCTCGCCGCCGCGCTGAGTCGCCCCCCGCCCGCAGTCTTGACCGCGATGCCCGGGACGGCCCTAGCCGCGCCGCCCCCCCCGTCGGTCCGGCGAGCGGCGCGATATCCATTCGGTTACAACTCGTCGTGTTCTCTGCACGTACACGGAAAATCACCGCACGCCTCGCAGACGACCGTCGGAGTGAAGCTCTCATGAGCTGCGCAGCTCGGACAGCAGGCCAACCACTCGGCCGGCTCAGCGACCTGCGGATCGCCCCAACGCTCGGCCAGCACGCAGACCGCAGCCGCCGGGTTGTCGACGAGGGCGTCGGTTTCGAATATCTCGCCGCACTGGCGACAGTGAACGGGCCGGCGATACGCGAACGGGTCGGGCCGGCCGACGCAGAAGACGCCGTCGGAGTCCGCGACCGCGCGGCGCCTGCAGAACCGGGCATACTCCCAGGTGGTCCGCTCGCCGGCGGCGATCCTTTGCGCTAGCCGCCGGTCACCAAGCAGCGCCGGGCGGAGCCGGAGCCCGTCGCAAGAGCCCTGCGCTGCGGACAAATCCCGGCAAACCGCTGGCGGCAGCGAATGGATTTGGATACAATCGTCGCCAGTATGGGGTTGGGTTTCGGCCTGTTCATTTGCGGGCCGTCGAGTCGCTGTCATGACGCTGTAATTGGGCGCAAAGCCTCGTGGCATGCGCCGCGAACGGTCGTGGATTCGGGGGCCGCGGACACAGGTTGTTGGGGCATCCGTCTCGCCTAGGGTGCCTGTGCCGGACGAGATGTCGCTTTGGTGACGTCTCGTTGCAGGCGGAGGCAGTGGGCCTATGGGCAGCCTCGCGCACCAGTTGCTTCGATTAGGGCAACGGACTGACGACTTGTCGGCCTGGGGCCTTGCGAGCAGGCCAACGGGCCACGTCAGCCTTATGACGGGGAGCCATGATGGCAAAGAGGTCAAGGTCATCATCCAGACCTCCGCGGGGGGTCCCGATGAGCGCCACTCCCCGCAAGGTAGTGGTATGGTAGAGTTGGCGCCCGTCGCATTCAATAGAAAAATATAGAAAACAATAGAATTCTATCGTTGTCCGAGTGTAAGCTAGAGGTATCAATGATGTTTATGGACAAAAAGAAATCGTGCAGCCAGATTTCGGGCGAAGTTCCCCAGGTACTTATTGACGCGTTCGATCAGTGCGTGGACCGTCTGGGCGTGACCAAGAAACGTGCGATTGCGGCGGCGGTGCACGCATTTCTCAGCGCGGACGCCGACGCCCAGCACGCGTGGCTGCGTGAGGTTTACGACCAGTACCATGCCCCGCCGGTTTCGACGGGCACAGGGCGTCTCAAGGGATCTGCCGGCGAGGTTGGCAAGCGGGCGGCTGGTGCTGTCGCTCGCGGCGGATCGAAGAGACAACCGACCACTGGTAAGACTTCGGCATAGCGTCCAGAAGAACCATCACCAGTTCTTCCAGTTGGTCCCGCTTCAGCCGATCCAATTCATCTCGCGCTTGGCGAAGGATCTCTGAGTCGGGGGGCGCCTCGGTCTGCGATGCGGTCTGAGCGGTAGTGTGCGAACCGATTGCTGCCGCACCCGGGCCCGGGCCCCCGCCTGGCGGAGCGTCGGCGGGCATGGTGGGGGTGGGCCCGCTGCGCATCGGCAAAGCGTCATCGGTGTGGGGAGGAGGTGCACCAGAGGACAGGTCGTAGACCCCGTGAGAAACCGGTCGGCCGTGCCCGAGGCTGAGCCGCTGCCATGAGCGACGCGTTGGGCCGGATGCGCCGATGTCGGGCATGTTAGCCATCTGTTTGTCTCCTGTCAACCCTATGGCACACGAAAACACACATCGAGGAAGCCAGCGCGTGATCCCTCATAGCGCCTTGTGTGTTAGCTGCTAACGAGCACTCCCAGGGGCCGCAATGCCCGGCGATCGCCGGAATTGTGGCATCATGACACGCGGTGAGTGCGCTCGCTAAGGGTTCCTCCAGAACCCGGCAATGAGACAAGCGACCCGCTTGATAACTGGCCCGCAAGGGCCCGACCCCATGACGGAGTAGTTTCCATCAAAGGGGCCGACAAGTCAAGCAACAGTATTACCGCCATGGATGGCGCGCAGAGGCGCCCGCGCGGGCGGCCTAGTCACAATGGGCGATCAGTCGAACGGTCTTGATCTCGTAAGGGCCAAAGCTCAGCGCGATCTGACCGCTGGCCACCTGCAGCAGCCCACACGGGATCTCGCGGAAGTCCGTCTCCTCGGCCGAGGCGACGGGGAAGCCGACTTCCAGCGCCGCGTCGATCGAATCACCCGTTGGGTTGTAGAGGCGCACGATGGTGGCATCGGAATGATCGGCCTTCTTCCACGCGCTGACGACGATCTCGTGCGGGGTCGCTTGGAGGTTTGCCTGATCGCCGCTGAGACGCCCGGCGTGACGGTCCGTCGTCCGCGCGGTAGCGCAGCCGATCAGCTCCATCGCCAGTCGCGGCACGGCGTTGTCGCGCCAACTTCCGCTAAACACCGCCAGCCGATACACGTAGCTGGCCGTCCCTTCCTCCAGGGCCTTGTCCCCACTGAGGTCCCACCCGCAGGGGGGATCGCTCTTGTTGTCGGAGACGTCGCCGGGCAGGCGAACCGACCGGAACAGCGTCTGCCAGAGGCAATCGTCACGGACCTGCTGGCTGCACATGCCGGTGTGAACCATCGCCGCCCCGATGGTCCCCTCGGCGTCGGCGATCCCCAGCCACGAGTTGATGGGCTGAATCTCATCGCTTTGCCGCCACGGCTGGACGGCGAAGGGGATGTCGCGCCAGACGTCGGCCCCGGTCAGCGTCGAGGGAAACGCCACGCGAACGCGCCGGCCGCCTTCGGGCGCCGGCCGCCAGTCCACGATGGTCACAAAGTCCACCCAGTGAGCGTCCGCATCCAGCAGAATCAACTGCCGGAAGGCGCCCCAGTCCATCTCGAATCGCGTTTCCAGAATCGCCCGGGCCGGGCCTGTGGCGATCACCTCGGCAGTGCGGCTGACCTGAGACGATCGGCAGACGAGCCTGGCCGAGTCCATAAAATCGACCGGCCGAATCTGTGAGACGCAGCCATCGTCTTGCCAGATGAACACCTCGTTGACGGCCGCGGCGTCGGTGGCCTCGAACAGGCATCGGCCGGAAGACTTCTCGACGATCTTTTGAATCAGCCCCTTGTCCAGCTCGACACGGACGTGCTCGTTTTCCAGAAGGTCCTTGGTCGCCGTCAACGTCGGTTCGAGTGTCGGTCGACCGTCAAGTTGCAGATAGTATGTCCGCCAGCCCGCCCCGGGCATCTCGTCGGCCAGGAACATCGCGTTGACGACGCGCTCGTTGGGCTCAAAGGACAACTGCGCGGGCATCTCCTTGCCGTTGGCATCCACAACGCGAATGCTCTTGGCATCGACGCCATCGGAAAGGGGCACGTCGATCACCTCCGCCCGAGACCACGCCAACGGGTTGAACACCACCACCGGATGGCCGTCCTGCTGGTCGGTTCGGATGGCCGAAGCCAGGAAGGCGACGCTGCGGTCGCAGACGGTTCGCACGATGCGTCGCGAGTCGACATATCGGTCGAGCACCTCGTCGAACAGCCCCGGACCCATCGCCGTCAATTGCGGGTCGTGATGCTGATTGATCAGCAGCAGGTACCACGCCTCGCGAAGGTCCTCGCAGACATCATCCATGCCGGCCAGCATCGCCGCCGTCGCCAACGATTCGGTTGTCAGCAACAGCCCCTCGACCTGGCGGTTCAACAGCCGCCCGCAGGCGCGCGATTCATAGGCGCCGGTCCAGAATCCAATCCGCGATTCGGTCCGGATCGTCGGTAGATCGTCGGCGCGTTCGATGGCGCGGAAGAACTGCTCGCCGGTTGCGATGATAAACGTGCACTCACCGGCGGGTCGGGTCATCACAGGCCGGCCCCAGGTGTCGGTCAGGTTCTCATACTTCGCCGCCCGCTGCGGATCGTTGAGTTCGATCAGCAGGTCCGGCAGATCGCAGCGGGGTGGACAGAAATCGCCGCCCTCAAAGTTGAACACGCTCTGGTGCGAGCGGACCTTTTCGTTGAAGAACTGCGGCCCGCGCGGCTCGGTGCCGTAGGGCGAGTGGTGGATCAGCACCTTCGACCCGTCCAGCCCTTGTAGCCAGAACTCCGGATGCTTCCAGGCCTCCTCATCCGAGAACGGCAGGTCGGACGGGACGATCTTGGCCCCCATGTAATGGTTGTACTCGCCCATGACGAAGTACTTTCGCCCGGCCTTGGCGAGGATCTGCGGCAACTGGAAGTTGATCCCGTAACAGTCGATGTTCCAGAACGTGGTCGGCCGAAGCTCCATCCCCAGCAGGCGCGAGATCAGCAAGTCGCCCTCGGTCATCTGGCGGATCATCGACTCGCCTAGCGGCATCGTCAACTCGCCGGCGGTGATCGTGCCTTTGATCTCCACCATCCCCTCGGCCACGCGCCGGCGGAACTCTTCGACGAGCTCCGGATGCCGTTTCACCAGCGGACGGACGACGCACTCTTCATCCATGTTGAAACAGTGCTCGGGCTGACGGCGCAGCAGATGCAGACGGTCGATCAACTGGGGCAGTTCGTAATCGAGGTAGCCCTCGTAGGTGTTTCGCCATTCCGGATCGAAATGCGAGTGCGGCACGATGTAGACCAGCGTTTTGGTCGGCTCGACCGGCACGTGCAGGAGGTTGAGCCCCGCGTCGATGGTGACCTCCTGCGAGAACGCCTCGACGCCGTCGACGTCGTAGGTCAGCGTATAGGTCTGGCCGACGGTGAGCGGCCCGAACCAGAAACAGTTGCCGTAGCTGTGGATCTCCGCCGCACCGGCGCCGGTCAGCGTCGGCAGGCCCAGCAGCGTCGCGGTGATCGCCTCGCCGGGATCGTAGCGCCCGTCGCCGTCGTGATCGCGGTAGAGGAACCCCGCCAGCACCCCCGTGGTCAGTTCGGGCAGGCCGTCCGAGCCATTGTGGCCGAAGACCGCCAGGATATCGTGTTGGGTGACGGCGCCGAAGTCAGCCTGGTCGGCGGGGATACCTCGCCGGGCCAGGAGCCGCGCCCAGGCGGCATCGGCGGCGAGGAGGGTGTTGAGGTCGAAAATCTCGGCGATATGCCGCGCATCCGACGTGTCACTCATAGCAGCATCCTTTCAGTCTTGGCCGGCGAGCCGCACATATCGCACGCCGTCCGGCCCCGCTTGTTCCTCAGCCGAGCTCTCGAAGCCGATTGACGTAGTACGAATAATGCCCCCACGAAATCTCCGGCGGCGCCTGATCGTCCAGTGTCGGGATGTAGCCGCCCTCGTCGAGAAGTGGGAGCACTTTGGTCTCGATCTCTCGGTCGATGGCCTCCTTGCCGGCGGCCACCGCCCGAATGCCGATGTTGCCTGCGAATCGCATGTCCCGGCCGTACTGCTTGCGAAGCTCCGTCACCTGCATGCCGCAGAACGCCTCGCAAGGCCACATCGCGTTGAAGCCCACATCGATCAGCGTCGGAATCATGGGCCGCAAATCGCCGCTGGACCACATGGCGATGACGGGAATGTCGGCGGCGTGCAGCCGGTCCATGACCTGAGGCTGATGGGGGTCCCAGAACTCCCGGTACATCTGCGTCGAGATATGCGGACCCGTGCGGTAGGCGAAGTCCTCGGCAATCACGGCGCAATCGAGCTTCACATGGGGCAGAACTTCGTCGAGGATTTGCATCGTCATCTGCGCGCGATGCTCGAACATCTCGTGCACCAGGTCGGGCTGCTCGTAGAAGGCCAGCATGAAATCTTCCAACCCCAGCGAGTACAACCCCAGCCGGAAGAAGAACGGATGGAGAAGCAGTCCGACGGGCTGGTCGGAGTTATTGAGCGTCTCCCAAAACTCCGGGCCCCAGGCGTCGCCGAAACGATCGACTATCGGACATTCGAACGCCCGCTTGCGAAACGCATCCCAGCTCTGGCGGTCTTTGACCGGCATCTCGATGTAGCCTTCGTAGGCATACTCGCTGCGGTCCTTGGGGCGCTTGACGACAACGCCGAACCAGTTGCGAACGAACTGGTAGTCGTCGTCTTCGGAGACAATCTCCTCCTTGAAGGGAGGCTCGGGGTACATGTTGATCGGCAGATACTGAATGCCGCCGATACCCAGGACCTCGCCTGGGGATTTGTCGGCCGGCAGGCCCTCGTTGTGCCATCGCTGGACGGTCGGCTCTTCGTAGCCCTCGATCTCCATCAGGGGCAGGCCATCGGCCGGCTGAAAATCCATAATACTCCGGAAATGCTCTCTAGCCGTCATCGTAGCTCGCAACGAAATGGCGCCGAAGGCCGATTGGCGTTCGAAGCACTTTCACCTTGCCAGACTTGACCTCTTGTAGGAGATTACCCGAGAGCGTGTCAACAGGTATTTGTGAACACAACCTATTATGTGACAAAATTTTCTGTCTTTATGCCGTCTTTGCCCCACCGGGCTCGGTCCAATTAACCAAATCGTCGCTGACGGCCAATCCCAGCGCTGCCTCGTGGCCGGTGTTGCGCGGTTCACAGTCACCGTGGAACAGCATCAGCCATCGGGGCAGGCCGGTGGAATCGGCGAGCCCCGCCCTGCGAAGCTCTAGCGAAGCAGGATTGCCAGCCCCACGGATCTCATGCAGGTCGACGATCGCCGGCGCCGTCGGGCCATGTGGCGCCCAGGGCAGGTCGGGAAAGTCCAGATACTCGACCTTCGGCCAGTCGGTCAGGCTATCCGAGACGGCGTAGGCGATCTTGCGCGGGGCGCTGCAGGGGGAGACGAACAGCCACCATTTGCCGTCGTGGCGAACGACGTAGGGGTTCTCGACGGTTTCGCCGGTAGGCATGTGGGCCCGGCCGATGGCGGGGCGGTCGGGCAGGGCCTCGGTCCAGGTCTCCAGGCCATCGTCGCTGACAAGCACGCCCAGCTCGCCCTCGGTCTTGTAGTAGCACCAGGCGCGGTCGCCGTCGAGCACGATGTACGGGTCGATCTGCCGGACGCTGTCGTTGTAGGTGTGCTGAGCGCCGGCCTCGACGAGGACGCGCGGGGCCGACCACGTCACCAGATCGTCGCTCTCGGCCACGAACAGCCGGCAACGCTCGTCGCCCATGCCCTTGCCCGGGCCGAACGGGTAGCTCTGGATGCAGATCGCCCATTTGCCGCTGACGGGATGGCGAAACACGTTGCCCGGCGACGAGTAGTGGTTGGGCCCGCCGAAGACCTCATGGGTGCGCGACCACGTCACGAAATCCTCGGTCGTCCGCATGTGCGTGGAGATGTAGATATTCCCCTCGCGCCGGAAGTCCACGTAGGTGTAGTAGACGTAGAACCGCCCACCGCGAAACGCCACCGCCGGATCGCGGATGGCAAACTCGGGCATGTCGTTGAGGATGGGGTTGCTGATTGCGTCCATGCTGATCGTCATAGTCGTTGCCTCTCTTGGCCGGGGCCGCTATTGTGCTGCCGGAGCCGGCGGAATGCCAAATGTCGAATGGCGAATGCCGAAGTAATATCCCCCACCGCCGCGATGGGCAAGGCCTCGCCGAAGATCATTCGACAGTCGGCATTTGAGATTGGTCATGAACACTTACGAACAGATGATCGAGCGTCGGGTCTTCCCGATTTCGTTTTTCAACTATAGCAAGTACAGAACGCCCGGCGGTGTGCCGGCGGCTGTGAGTGATTGGGTGGACTGTGGGATCAATCTGCCGCAGTTGCCTAACTTCGTCGTCGAGCGGAACGACAAGGCCGACGTGCTGGCCCTGCTGGACGCGTGCGCTGAGGCCGGCATTCAGGCGATCGTGCTGGATACGCGGTGTCACTACCCGGCCTACAAGACCAAGGGCGAGGAGGGGTTCCGGCAGGGCATGGCCGAGGCGATTGCCGACTGGGGCAGCCACCCGGCCACGTTCGGCCTGGAGGCCGGTGACGAGGCCAGCCGCGACAACATCTGGCCCGCCTATCGGACGGCCGCCATTCACCGCGAAATGGCCCCCGAACTGACGCACTTCATGAGCTTCGGCGGCTACTCGCCCCACGGCGCCGAGTGGATGGGCCTGCGAAGCTATCGGCGCTACCTGGACGATTTCTGCGAGCACGCCAATCCGCGCTTCATTCATATGAACAACGGCGGCTGCACCGTGATCGGCCCGGAAGATCCCATCGACAACTACTTCCGCGCGACCAAGATGGTGGCCGACGCCGCCCAGCGAAACGGCACACGGTTCTGGGTGACGCTGCTTTGCGCGGGCCATTTCAACTCGGCCACGCCCACCGAGGATCAGCTTCGCTGGCAGGTCAACACAGCCGCCGCCTGCGGGGCCCAGGGCATTGGGTGGTTCCTGTTCTACATGCAGGCCCCGCACGCCAACTACACGACCATCCCCATCGACGAGCACTGGGAGCGCACCCAGCAGTACACCCGCCTCAGCCGCGTCAACCGCACCTTCCAGAAGATGCACGGCGCGACCTTCACGCAACTGACATTCCAGAAGACCTGCCACATCGGCCATGCCTACGGCGGCTACGCGCCCACGCTGGACAGCGAACTGGTCAAGCACGTCGACGCCGACTTCCCGACCATCATCTCGGAGTTCAAAGACCCCACCGGCCGCGACTACGTGGCGATCGTCAACAACACCCACGCCACCAACGGCCAGGCCCGCATCACCTGGCACGGCCAACCCACCATCCACCGCGTCGGCTGGCAGTCCGTCGAAGACCTCGACAAGATGTTCATCGACAGTTCCAATCCGGACAAGCGCATCGTCCGCTCCGCCCCCTGGCTAGCCCCGGGGCAGTTGGAGCTGTATCGGGTGGAAGCGGGAGAAATGACCAAGGCCCAATGACCAATTTCCAATGTTCAGCGTTGGGCCGACTGCCGCGATATCGCGCGGCGGGGCTCCTGTCCCGCCGCGTAGCGAGTTCAGGCAAAAGCTGCGAGGGAGGAGCAAATGCGCAATCCGATTCGTCGGAGCAGGAAGATAGGTAAGACCCAAGGCGGGCGAGTGAAGGCGGGTAGGGCAATCGAGAAGATGTCCCGCTGGTTTACGCAAACAACCTGGGAGCGACTCAGTGCGCACACGGGCGAATTATTGATCATAAGGGAGAATCCATCCAAGGGACACCTACACCCATGTCGTTCAGACGAGGTCCGTCAGGTCCTGCAGAAGCTGCCGACGAGCCTGACCGAAGACATCCGAGCCGTTGTCTTGAGGAGACTGCCGCAACGTGATGAAACAAACGGCGTCGAAGCGCGCAAACGCTATCAATGCATCATCCTCAACGCCTTTCCGAGGAATCTGGAGATGCCGTGGCGCAGGAAGCCGCCCGAAGCTGTTCTGCGTCACTATGCCCCGTGGTGTAACGAGTGGGTCCAAAAGGGCTCGTCGTGGATCCTTCAGTGGGACATGGCGTCTTTGCGGCACTATTACCTCTACCATCTACTGCTGCACGAAGTAGGCCACTTCAACCACCCGTTCCACAACTCGTGGAAGCGGCGAGAGGATTCGGCCGAAGACTTTGCACTCACCTGGGCGAGACGGCTTGGGGCGCTCGAATGAAGGGGGGACACTAGCCCAATCCCTTGAAGAAAAACGCGGCGGGACAGGAGCCCCGCCGCGCTGGGTCCAATGTTCCGCGTTGGGCCGGATGCCACGCTTGGTGTCGCTACTTCTATTCAGTTCTCTGTGTCCTCTGCGCCTCTGTGGCTAATCTTCTTCAATCGCCGCCTTGCGGGATTGGATTTGTTTGAGGCGGGCTGCGTCGAACTTTGGGGTGCGGTCGAAGAAGTAGATGCCGTTCTGTTCCTGGTGGACGTCGACGATCTGGGTCCAGACGTAGCCGAAGATGTCGGGGTTGTCCATCACCGCGTCGCAGAGGCCTTTGAACCGCTCGTAGAACTCCTCGACGTTCTTGGGCCGGTCGCCGTAGCCCCAGGCCTCGTCGCTTTCGGCCTTGGCGGGGTTCCAGCCCGTGCCGCCGAACTCGCTGAGGAAGAACGGCTGGTTGCGGTAGGGGGTGCACGTTTCCTTGTCGTAGCCGCGCCAGTCGGTCGGTGGGTTGCCGTCACTGACGGTCTTGAGCATCTCGGCGATCTTGGCGGGGTCCTGGTTGTAGTCGTGATAATCGTACACGTCGATATCGCGCACCCGGTGGCAGCCGCCCGAGCTGTCCAGCGCCAGCCGCGTGGGGTCGGCGTTGCGGGCGCTGAGGACCATCGAGTGCATCAGGTCGTCCAGTTGGTCGGGGTTGTCTTCCATGGGCAGCACCGTCTCGCACAGGCCGGCCCAGCCGACGATGCAGGGGTGGTTGCGGTCGCGCTGGATGGCGTCCTGCCATTCGGTGGTCATCATCATCGGCGGCTCGGTCATCTCCAACCCGCAGTCGCCGTACTCGCTCCAGATCAGAAAGCCGAGTTGGTCCGCATGGTAGAGCGACCGCTCCTCGAAGACCTTCTCGTGGAACCGCGCCCCGTTGAAGCCGACAGCCATCGCCAGCTCCAGGTCCGCCCGCAAGGCCGCATCGGTGGGGGCCGTCATCACACCGTCGGGGTAGTAGCCCTGGTCCAGCACCAGCCGCTGGAAGACGCTCCTGCCGTTGATCTTCACGCTCTTGCCGTCGATGGCGATCGACCGCAGGCCGGCGTAGGTGTCGGCCTTGTCGACAACGGCGCCGTCGGCGTCGAGCAGCTGAAGCGTGATGTCATACAGGTTGCCCGCGCCGGGGCCCCACAGGTGCACGTCGCGGTCGGGGATCACCAGATCGAGCATGGGCGAGAGGTCCAGGTCGGCGGCGACCTCGGCCGAGGCGACCTGCTTGCCGTCGAAGCTGGCCGTCGCACGAAGCTTGCTGCCGGTTGGGTTGCTGCTGAGGGGCACGGACAGTCGGAACCGTTTGTTGGCCAGGTCCGGCACGATGTGCGGTCGCCTGATGTGAGTCTGCGGGGTCGCTTCCAGCCAGACGGTCTGCCAGATGCCGGTCGTGCGGGTGTAGAAGCAGCCGTAGGAGGCGAAGTCGGGGCACTGCTTGCCGCGAGGCTGGTTGCCCCGCGTCTTGTCGCGGCAGCGGACGACAATCGTGGCGCTGCCGCCGGCGGCGACGGCGTGGGTGATCTCGAAGGTGAACGACACCCATCCGCCGCGATGTCGGCCCACTTCCTGGCCGTTGACCCAGCAGGTGGTATCGAAGTCCGCCGCCCCGAAATGCAGGAACACGCGCTGGCCGTCCCAGTCGGGCGGCACGTTGACGGCACGCCGATACCACACGGCGTTCATGAAGTCCACGTGGCCGACGCCCGACAGCTCGCTTTCGGGGCAGAAGGGCACGGTGATCTCACCGCTCAGGTCGCGATCCTTCAGGCCGCGCTCCAGGCCGCTGTCGCCGGAGTCGATCTCGAACTGCCATTGGCCGTTGAGGTTCAGCCAACTGTCGCGGACGAATTGGGGTCGTGGGTGCTCGCCGCGTGGGATGTTGATGTTGGGCGTCATGCTGCTCCTTTCTGCGGGTCGAAAGCATAGCGTCCCGGCGCGGCGGCGTAAACGGGCCGATCGATTTCCCTGCCGCCGCCAGTGATCTGTTGTCGACAAATGTCTTAGCTGCAGTGCACAACACGGGGCGTTCGCGTATAATACGTTCGGTATAGAATCGACTGAGGTTCCGTAATGCGTAACCGAAGAACGCGGGCGTTCTCGCTGACCGAAATGCTGATCGTCCTGGCCGTTATGGGCGTACTGGTGAGCATGATCGTCCCCACGGCGATCCGCATGCCGGCGATTGCCCGACGGGCGCATTGCTTGGCCAATCTTCATTACCTTGGCCAGGCCTACACGGCGTTTTGCTCCAATTCGGTCGGCAGGCCCAATCTGGGACCGTATGCGTGGTCCGAATCGCTCTGGCCGTACCTGGGCGAGAACAGACAATCACTGCATTGTCCCGAGGATGACTTTCCGCATCACGGAATGCCCGATATGAGGCTGGACGTGAGCTACTTCGGCCTCGGCAGCGACCACATGCCCAACTCACGGGTTTTGTTTGGCCGGTACCCATATTGGGACGAGGGGGCCTGCGACCCGCCCGGCCCGGGGGTGTGGAAACTCAACGACGAGGACTACCAGACATTCACCACCAATCCCGATGGCATGGACGCGACCGCTCTGCTTCCCCAATACACGCCAGGCAAGAACCCAAAATCGTATTGGCTCGTGATCGAGGAAGGGCTCCAGGCCGAGGAAGCTGCCAGCGACTACGACTACGATGATCTGGTCGTCCACGTGACGGAACTGGACAACAACCGGTTCTCGATGACGTTCGAGAAGCAATGGTACTATGCAAACTATGCGTTGTTCGATTCCGATGGCGAACAGATCGGCGACCCAAACGCCGAGACGCTTGGGGTCCCGGGCAATTCCGGGCCTTTCGAATTCTCCTTTGCCAGCATGCTGAGCTACGGAATGAACTGGCGCGTGGCGAAGATTCCGCGCGGTGTGCGCAAGATCGTACTGCTGGACTACGATACCGAAGGCGTTCATGTCGGCGGCACGTTGGCCACCAAGGACGACTGGGCCGAACGCGCCCCCACCCGCCACTTGGGCGACCTCAACGTCTTATTCGGCGACGGGGGAACGGCTACATTTGCTCCCGACGAGATCGATCCCGGTGACGCCGGCAGCGAAAACGATCTGAAATACTGGGATCCAATGGGCGGGTAACCGCACCGGGGCGAGTTATTCCCGGCCGCTCTCGATGGCCGCCTGGCGCGACTGAATCTCCCGCAGCAGATCCAGATCCAGCTTGTCCGTTCGATCCTGGTAGACGACGCCGTTCTGCTCCGAGCCGGTATCGGTCAGCTGCGTCCAGCAGTAACCGAAAATCAACGGATGGTCCAGGAATCGATCGCAGTAGAACTTGAACAGTTCCAGGTACCTCTCCAGCGTCTCGGGTCGCTCGCCGTAGCCCCACGACTCGCTTCGGCCCAGCTCCTTGTTTCGAGGCGCCCACCAGACGCCGCCGATCTCGCTGCAGAAGTAGGGCTGGCCGCCATAGGGGCCGTTGATGGGCTTGCTCAGCCAGCTCGGCGCGTTGACGTGCGGCTGACCCTCGGCAAGCTGATCGTGATGGGCGGCCCACTCGTCGGGCTTGCTGGCGAAATCGTAGTCGTGGCTGTCCCACACGTCCGTTGCCGCCGCGCGGTGGGCGTGGCCGGAACTGTCCAGCACGATCCTTGACGAGTCCATCGCCTTGGCCGCCAGGAACATCGCCCGCGTGATGTCGTCGATGGGCCGAATCTCGTCGCTGATTTCCTCCACGGTTTCGTTCAGTCCGCACCAGCCGATGATGCACGGGTGGTTGTAGTCGCGCTCGAGCTCTTCCAGCCATTGGGTGGTCATCTCGATGTTGGGGTCCTGCAAGTTCCAGCCCCAGTCGCCGAACTCGCCCCAGACCAACAGCCCAAGCCGGTCGGCGTGGTAGAGCGAGCGTTCCTCGAAGACCTTCTCGTGAAATCGCGAGCCGTTGAAGCCGGCCGCCAGAGTGATCTCCAGGTCCTTGAGCAGCGCCTCGTCGGATGGGGCCGTCAGGCGCGTATCGAGGTACTGGCCTTGATCGAGCACCAATCGCTGGAAGACCGACCGGCCGTTGATGAGCACCTTCATGCCGTCGATTGTCACGCTCCTCAGACCGGCATAGGCGTCTGCCCGATCGACGACCGTCCCGTCGGCGTCGAGCAGTTCCAGCGTGATGTCGTACAGATTGCCCTCGCCGACATCCCACAGGTGCAGCTGGTCTTCGGGGACCACCAGGTCCAGCGACGGCGACAGATCCGCATCCGCCGCCACCTCCGCCGACGAAAGCTCCTTGCCCTCCCACAACAGCGTCGCCCGAATGGTCGAGCCCTTGCGGTTCTGGCTGACGGGCTGAGTGATTCGGAACTTCCGATTCGCCACATCGGGCGTGATGCGGGGCCGGTTGAGATGGAGCTCGTTGACCGGCTCGAGCCACACCGTCTGCCAGATGCCGGTCGAGCGGCAACAGTCGTGGCTGGCGATGCTGGTCGGCGAGGCGTTGTGCTGTTTGCCGTGGGGGCCGGTCGTGCGCGTGTCAAAACGGGCGCGAAGGGCGATGATGGCCCGCTCGCCGGGACCGGCCACGCCAGCCAGATCGGCGACGAACCCCGTCCAGCAGCCGCGGTGGCGGACGACCTCTTGCCCGTTGACCCACACCGTCGCATCCGTGCCGACGGCCTGGAAGTGCAGCAGCACCTTTCGGCCCGCCCAGTCGGCGGGGATATCGACGTCGCGCCGATACCACACGGCCTCCATAAGGTCACAGCAGCCGATGCCGCTGGCTTCGCTCTCCGGCGGAAAGGGGACCACTATTTCACGTTCAAGCTCACGATCCAACAAGCCGCGGTCGATGCCGGAATCGGCCTGATCGATCTCGAACTGCCATGGCCCGTTGAGGCAGAGCCAATCTTCTCGCACAAACTGGGGTCGCGGATACTCCGGGCGGGGGATGGTCATGGGTCACCAATTCTCGATTAGCGGCGGCCGGCGCGGGGCTCTAGTCTTGTCTGTCACAAAACTCGCGGAAGACCTCGAGCATGTACTCGTAGTTCTCCAGCGGGATGCCATTGAACACGCTATTGCTTTCGGCGAATACGTAGCCGCTGCCGGGGGCGGCGTGGGTCAGGCAGTACTCAGCCGACTCGCGGATCGCCTCTTTGGGCCCGTATTGCAGGAGGCTGTTCTGCACGTTGCCCATGATGGCCATCTTGCCGTAGGTCAGCCGCTTGACCTCGGCGATGTCCATGCCCGCCATGGGGTCGATGGAGTGTAGGAGTTTGACGCCGAAGCTCAAGATCTGATCCAGAATGCTCATCAGGTTCCCGTCGCTGTGCCACATCGGGATCATGCCGCGCCGGGCGATGTGCTCCGCCTGGCGCTGCGTGTAGGGCGTGACCAGCTCGGCGAACTGCTCGGGGCGAATGAAGATGCCTCGGTTGCAGCCCACGTCGTTGAGCAGCAGGACAAAGTCGCAGCCCGCGTCGGCGAGTTGGTCGGTCAGGGCGAAGACGTCTTGTGTCATCTTCTCGGCTATGTCGTGCAGCTCGTGCGGGCGCTCGTGGAGCTGAACGGCGAAGGTCTCCCAATCATGGAAGCCCGAGATGTAGTCGAACCCCCAGCCGCTAGGCCCGACCATCGTGCCGACCAGGACCTCGTCGCCCATTGCCTCTTTGACAGCTTTGACGGCCAGGGGATCCGACCACGGACGCCACACGATCATCGCGTCCCACTGATAGGCCTCGACGATCTTCGCGTAGATGGGCACGCACTGATCGACGGCCCGGAGCTTATCGTCCCGCGAGCATTTCTCCCAGTCCACGTCCGGCCAGGGCAGGCCGAACTTCTCTTCGGTCAGATCGAACAGGCTCTCGAACGTCGGCGGACGATCCACCGGCTCGAAGGCCAGTGTCTTCAGCATTCTCTCGCGGCCGGTCATTTGGCCTCCATCTCGCTGCCGCTGCGGCGGCAGAAACTCTCGGCGGCATCCAGCAAGGCGACGAAGGCGCCGTTGCGGACGGTTGGGTCGGACCAATCGGTCCATCGCGCCAAAGCCGTGTTGAGGCCGTCGTCATCGAGCTTGCCCAAGACGTCACTCAGGGCGGCATACAGCGGGCCGTAGCAGGCATCGGTAAAGCCCAGTCGCCGCTGATAGGGGGTTACCACGTCCAGCATGCTTCGCAGCGCGCCGGCCATGTGGTCGGGGCTGTCGGAGTGCGTCAGGTCGTTGATGGCCGCGCGGACTTCCAGATTCATCGCCAGATCCGTCATGAACCGCTCGGGGCCACCGAACAAAAGCCCGCCCAACGCCCCGATCCCGTCGACCGACCACACCGCATCCTGCACTCGCTTGGCGGCCGCTCGTTGGGCGTCGGCGTCGTCCGATTCGATCAACTCCCACCCGGCGCTGATGGTTTGACCCAGCCCGGGCACAAGTCGCTCGGCGAACCCCTTCAGATCGATCTCGTCCCGCGGCGCGCCTTGGGCAAGCCGGCTGAAGGCGTAGGTCAGTGGCAATTGCAGGCAGTGGGTCTGGCTGTTGCCCATCACGCCCAGCGGATAGCGGGCCAGTTCCGCCGACGTGACGGTCTCGGCGACTTTGTCGACGTGGTAGTTGGTCAGCGGGAAAGTGGGCTCGCCCTCGATCAGGCCGTAGGGGTTCCACATCGCCTTGCTGCGCAGGCCGGTCGCATCCAGCGCCTCGTTGTGGGACGGGAAGCTCGCGAGCACCCACCACGGCTCGGGCACGCGCTCAGCGATCTGTTGCAGTGTTTGCACGAACTCATCAGCCGTTTGGGCCGGGTGGTCTGCCTCGCCGTCCTCGTCAGCCGCCGCCCAGAACCGACAGGTCGCATCCCAGCCGGACCACATCCAATAGACGAACTCGCCGGCGGGATTGAAAGAACGGAACACCTCAACCTGATCAACCAGCAAATCGACGAACTGCTCGCCCGTCGCGCCGGGGTAGCCGCCCGGGTCACTGTCGATGATGACCAGCGCGTCCGCCTTGGCGATGGGGGAGAGCTGCTTCCGCCTTCCTTCGATGAACATCTCGCGCTCGGCGGGGTCGGCGGGGTTGATTTTCTTCTCGGTGACGAAGTAGGGGCGTGCCGTGAAGGCATACGTCGCCGATGCCTCATTGCCGATGGTGTTGGGGCAGAGCACCATCAGCACCTTCATGGCCAGTTCGCGATGAGCGATGTCCACGACCTCGCCGAGGCGGGTCAGCCACACCAGGTCCGATTCGGTCGGTTCAGGCGGCATGGAATCGCACTGAGGCCAGATCATGACCGTGTCGTAGCCGAGGCGGCTTAGGCCGGTGAGATACCCCCGCCAGTCGTCGATGGTCCACGTTCGCGCGGCGTAGGGGTGGTTGTAGCCCCAGTGCGTATGTACGTACATGCCCAGCATGGCGGGGATTGTCGATGGCCCATTGCCGAATGTCGATTGAAAAACCGCCCGCCGCCTCTGCCCATCGGCCGGGCGCGACCTACATTGCCGGGCGTTGCCGGCAGGCGTGGATGTCGACGTCGGTGACGTTGTCCAGGAGGACGGCCTGGGCGGAGGGGTCTCGGGTTTCCAGGCGGGTGTGGGTTAGTTGGATGCGGTCGCTATCGTGCAGTTCGATGGCTGAGCGGGCGTCGACGGTGATTGAACTGTTGCGGATGGTCAGATTCTTGACGTGTCGGCCCCACAGGCCCTGGGCGTTCATGTCGGTGGGCACGTTGAACGCCATCGCCGGGCAGTAGGCCAAGTCGCGCGGGGTCACGTCGATCACGACGTTGTCGAACGTGACGTTCTCGATCGGCCGCTCGGGCAGGCCCAGCAACACGCCGGCCGCCGCGGTGCGCCCGCGCGCGGTGATGTTGGCGAAGTGAATGTTGCGAATCTGCGGGGTCGAATCGACGATCTCGCGGGCGTTGGGGTCGCTGATAATCTGGCGCGTCCGCTCGGTCGCGCCGCACGTGTAGTAGAGGTTCATCACGAACGGGCACATCACGTCCTTCATGATGATGTTCTCGAACCGCAGGTCCTCGAACACGCTGTAGCGGCCGCGGTTGGACTTCAGCCGAATACCGCGGTCCGAGCCGATGAACACGCAATTGCTGACGGTGACGTTCCTGACGCCGCCGGCCCCGTCGGAGCCCATCACCACGCCGCCGTGGCCGCGGAGCATCGTGCAGTTGGTGATCGTCACATTCTGGGTCGGCTTGCCCACGCGCCAGCCGTCATCGTTCATCCCGCTCTTGAGCGCGAGGCAATCGTCGTTCGTATCGAAACAGCAATTGCTCACCCGCACGCCGTTGCAGCTATCGAGATCCAGCCCGTCGCCGTTGGGCGCGCCGTTGGGGTTGCGAAACGTCACGTCGTGGACGGTCGCGTTGGTGCAGTAGACCAGGTGCGTGTTCCAAAACGGCGAGTTCTGCACCACGAACCCGTCCAGCCGCACGTCGCGACAGTTATTGAGCTGCACCAGCGGCGGGCGCAGGAACTGGGCGAACAACCCACCGCCGCCGGCGTCGGTATCTTCGTATCGGCCCGCGTTCAACTTGGCGAGCTTGCGCCCATGCTCGCAGATCGGCTCGGTGTCGCCCGAGGCCATGACCCTGTCGAAGTGGTCCCACCACGTCTGCGGGTTGCCGTCGATCGTGCCCTTGCCGCTGATGGTCACGTTGACCAGATCCTTGCCGAACAGCAGCGGGCTGAACATCCACAGCTCCGTGCCCGCCCAGCGGCTCTCGACGAAGGGATAATCGTCGAACTCGCCCGAAAACAGGATCGTCGCGCCGGACTCCAACTGCAGCGTCATGTGGCTGGTCAGGTGAATAGCCCCGGTATAAAACACGCCCGCCGGCACAACAACCGTCCCGCCGCCGGCCTTCTTGACCCCGTCGATCGCCGCCTTGAAGGCCTCGGTGCACTTGGTCTTGCCGTCACCGACAGCCCCGAAATCCGTAATCGAAAACGCTTTCATTGTGATGCTTCCTTGGCCTGGGTCTGTGCCGGCAGCTCGCGGACGTCGCGGTAAGCTCGCAGGATCGCTTCCAGGTGTTCGGCGGGGGTGTCGGGTGGGAGGTTGTGGACGCCGGCGAAGATGTATCGGCCTTTGGACGCAAAGGCCGAGATGACGCGCTTGGCCTGTTCGTAGACTTCCTCCACCGGCGCCCACGGCGGCGTGAGCACCGCATCCAGCGCGCCGCCGTAGAAGATCAGGTCCGGCCCGAACTGCTCGGCGAGGGATTCGGCCTCCATGCCGCGCGCGGAGACCTGGATCGGATTGAAGATGCCCAGCCCGCAGTCGACGAAGTCGCCCATGATGTCGACCACCGACCCGCAGCAGTGCAGCATGCTGGTCATATTGGTGATCGTCTTCCATTGGCTCCACAGCCGGCTGTAGTGGGGCTTGTAGATCGCCCGCCACAGGTCGGGCCCGCAGGTCACGCCGCGAGTGTCGCCGATATCGTCGGCGAAGATCATCGCGTCGCAATACTTGCCGACCGCATCGTGCACCTGCCGCAACTGGGCCAGGGACGCCTCGACCATCTTGTCCAGGAAGGCGTGGCAGAGATCGGGCTCGACCACCATCCGCATCCACCAGGCCTGCAGGCCGCCGGGCTTGGCCTGAAGGTCGCCGATCGTCTCGCCGACGACGATCGAGTAGTCGGTCGTCTCATACAGCCACTGGGCCGTCGTCTCCAACTGTCGCAGGACGTCGTCGGGCACATCATGCGACGGATTGAAATCGTCGGGGGAGGGGAGGTCGTCCAGGTCGGGAAGTTCGGTGTGGGAGTCCGTGGTGGACGGCCAGTCGAAGTACAGGCCGCCGGGCGGGCATTTGAGGCCGAAGTCTTCCCACCAGACGGTCCCGTCCCGGTCGCGGCGGAATGTCCAGTCGTTGGGGACGTGGATGGTCGTATCCCAGATCGTCTGCTCGCGCCACCGGCCCTCGGCCAGCGGGCCGCGGAAGGGCGCGCCGCACATGCAGCTATTGAGCAGGATCAGGTCGCCGTCCATGGCGTCGATGACGGACGGCTCGAAGACGGCGTTGCACATGAAGGTACACATGCGGTTGGTCGGGTCGCTGACGCCGAGAACGCCCTTGAGCTTCTCATAGGCCAGCACGTGCATCCCGGCCGTCTCGCAGCCGCCGAGGCCGTTAGGCACCCGATCCACAGGCCGGCCGGCATAAAACTCTCGCATCCGTTCGCGGGGCGTCATCGCGGCCTCCAACAAACGTCGCCGTCCCGGCATGGGCGACGACTCGGTGAGGGCATCTTACGTCGGACGATTCTTGAAGATCAAGGGACCCCCGCAGCAACGTTAGCCGATAGGATTCTACAGACAGCACGGTATGCTATTGCAGAGGCCAGGGATTTGTTTCCAGCCCTTGCGGGCGATGTGGCATACTTCGAGACAGTATTCGGCTCGGTGGCGGAATTGGCAGACGCTAGGGATTTTTCTGCGGCCGCTGCGGGCGATGTGGCATACTTCGAGACAGTATTCGGCCCGGTGGCGGAATTGGCAGACGCTAGGGATTTAAAATCCCTTGTCCTTCGGGACGTGCGGGTTCAAATCCCGCCCGGGCCAGTTGAATTGGCCGGCCTCGGCAGGGGGTTGGCGAAACTCCACATCCTCAAATCGCCGCGTCATCGCGCCGAGCAGATGACATGGCGGCCGATGTGGCCTACATTTTCCGGGACGCCCTCATCCAGCGATCGATCAGTTCGGCCTCGTCCCAGCCGTAGGCTTCGTCGAGGGCTTCTTTCTGGCTCTTGCCGGCCTTGAGCAGTTTGTAGAACTTGATGAACTTCTTCTTGTTCTTCTTGTGGAGCATGTATCGCACCATGCTCTGGACGACGGCATAGTCAAGACGTCTGCCGCCGAACCGCTCGAAGTTGTGGCTGACATCGACCAGCCCGTCGCGAACATACCGTGTGGCCACCCGCCAGTCGCCATCGGCCATGCAGCCGGGCACGAGCGAGGCGGCCATGTATTCGGCGATGCCCTCGTTGAACCACGTCGGCAGATGAATGTCGCTGAGATAGCGGTTATTGAACGCGTGCGTCGTCTCGTGGACGAGGACCTCGTAGAACCACTGGCGGTCCTGTTTCACCGATCGCCCGGGGTTTCGCATCTGGTTGAGGATCACATAGGAGAAGCTCAGCCGATGCCCGCACAGTCCGGCGGCCGGTGGCGAGCGGCGATCGAAGGCCTCCACATAAAACCGCTGGAAATCCCTCTGCTTCCAGAAACAGTAGATGGGCATCTTGGGCGTCCAGATGTTCTCTTCCTTGGGGATGTCGAACTTGCGGCACAGCGTGCTGTAGAGCTTCTCCAACTGTTTGCCCAGTTTCTTGTGGTCCGCCTTTTTCCAGGTCGTGTAGATCAGGAAGTGTTCAGTCTCGACTCGCGCGCACTTCTTGTTGACGCGTTTCTTAATCAGCCGGTACCAGCCTTCGGAGACCTCCAGAACGGCCTTTTCCATCTCCGGGTCGGACTGGCGGAATTTCTGGCCCTCGACTTTGGCGTCGGGATTGACGTCCACCGGCCGATCGGGATTCTGCCGCACCTCATCGATCAGCGTCTGCAGGGACTTGTCCACGGCCAGGGCCTTGCCGAACCACTCATTGGCCATCGCTTTATCCGCATAGCGGCCCGCCAGGTACCGCCGCCCATATTCGACGAAAATCCGCGGGTTGTCGCGGGCCATCACCCACACGCGGAGATCGAACAGATCGGTCGGGTGAGCGTCTTCGACCTTGACGACGCGGTCGACGCCGTTGACTTTGATGACGATTTCCTTCTCGTCGGCACGGACGAAATCGCCCTCGACCAGATCCCCGTTCATCAAGGCCAGCGAGACTTCCTTGTCCTCGTCCCGCTCCTGTCGCATCTGGGCGTCGGCGGCGCCTAGCAGCATCGCCCAGGCCACCACCACCCACAGCCACGAGCACCACACGACGTGTCGATCCCGAATCATAATATCTCCCTGTCCAATGCGGGTTCTCCGCTACGCCCCGCGCGTATACTTACTATACCTTCCGCCCGCCGGGGTGTCACTAATTATCCGCGCTGCGGGCGGGTGGAAAGTCGCCGGGTTGACAAGGTCGCCCGGCCATCCGTAGGATGCTGGGGTGCGGGCCCGGCGCCGCCGCCCGCGATCCAGCTATCGTCATCACGGATGAACAAGAAAGGTTCGACATGAGTAGCGAACATGTGGTCGAAGTCACCGACGTCAACTTCGAGCAGGAGGTGCTCCAGTCCGACATTCCCACGTTGGTGGACTTCTGGGCGGAATGGTGCATGCCGTGCAAGATGCTGACGCCGACGATCGAGGAACTCGGCGATGAGTACGCCGGCCGAGCAAAGGTCTGCAAGCTCGACACCGACGCCGCCCGGGACACGTCGATGAAGTTCGGCATCAGCGCCATCCCAACCCTGATCCTGTTCAACGGCGGTGAGGTCGCCAAGAAATTCGTCGGACTTCAGCAAAAGAGCGACCTCAAAGCGGCGCTGGACGAAGTGCTGGCCTAGCACGCCCTTGCCGGTTGGCCCAACATGGACAGCCTGACCC
>DRGC01000009.1 GCA_011050235.1 Phycisphaerae bacterium
GCTCGATGTTGCCCAACCGCTCGTCAGTCGTCCTCACCCCGCCCCCAAACCCGCGCAACCGCGCACGATCTTGTCAATCAGCCCCGCCAGTAGTCGTGTCACCCCTGCTCCTCGTGTTGCTGAATCCGCGATACTCCCAGATCGATGGCACCTTCACCTCGTCCGCCCGCACGTCCTTTGGGATGACGATCCGCGGTGGCCACCCGCCGGTCTGCGGCGCGGGCGGGTCTACGCCAGCGGGCAGATACAGGCCCGTGTGTTCGTCGCGTTCCATCATGCGTTCTCCACGTCGTAGCGCTCCGCGTCCGATTGGGTCTCGATGTCGTACGCCTTCACTAAGCCCATCGCACGCTCGTCCTCCCCGTCCGCCCCACGCACGCGCGAATACGGGCGGCCCTTGGTGGTCTTATCGCGATACACAAGCGCAATCTCCCCCAGGTGCTCGGCCAGCACAGCCAGCGCCCGCTGCACTTGCCGCTCCGGCGTCATCATGCGGCGCGCCTTCTTCTTCGCCTTGGGCTTCTTCGGCTCCAGTGGATCCTTCTCGTCCGGCATCTTCCCGCACCCCCTGCCGCTGCGACCGTTGTTCTGAAACATCCGGCACCTCGTCAACACTGTGAAAGATCGTGTGGCCAAGAAAGAGCGCGCGCTCAAGTTCGCGATCGGCCCCGGGTGATTGCGCGTTATGCAGAAGCGCCGTCGCCCAATCGTCGATGATCCCGAGCGAGTGCGCCATCCACCGCTCGTACGTGATCGACCTGTTCTCGTACGTGGACCGGCACGCGATCGCGTGGCTGTGACTGTGCGGGCAGTACGCCTCGTGTCCCTTCGCCCAGCACCGCTCTGCAGCGTTGACCGCCTCGCGTACGTGCGCGGCCGTATCGTGGTGGTTGTCGGCCGAGTACGGGCCTGCGACATAGATGCGGTGGCGGGTGGGGCGCTCGGGCTTATGCGGCCACCGCTCAATCTTCGCGATTATCGCGTCGGCCGCATTCATAACTCGCCCGTCGTGGTTGAAGATCACAGAATCGGGCACAGTCGCATTCCACGTTTCAGACTCATGCCGATCTCGGCTGGGTGTCATGCCCTCGCCGCTCGGCGTCCATCCGCGCGGTTCCAAATAGAACACCGCGTCGAACAGCCCCGCCTCGTTCTCGTAGCGCACGTCGTCACAGATCAGGCATCCTTGCCCCTCGTAGGCCTCATGGAACATACTCGCCCACCAATCCGGGTCGTTCTCGCGGCACTTCGCGCCGATGTCTTGCATCAGCGCACGGTACAGCGTTGGATTGCCTTCCTTCGGCACGCCGATCAATTCCAGCGCCGCCCGCATCGGCTCCGCGATCGACACCACCGGCCAGCCCGTGCGCACGCCCAGGATCTTCGCCACCGTCGTCTTGCCGCAGCCCGCGACGCCTCGGAGTCCTATTCGCATACCGTCAACCTTCCGCCCCGTTCATCGCGCCCGCCTCGGGTTCTGGTTCGCACTCGGCAACGCCAATCCGCGAACGCGCCGCCATCGGTCCCAGTGTGTGCGGCTTGAGAAACACCTCCGCCGCCTCCGGACAGGTTGCCCACACCTTGATGGTGAATACCGGCGGGCCGTCGCGGTACAGTGTGACCCAGTATTCAGTCAGGGTTTGCTCGATCGTCCACACGGACCCGCCCGGTGGTGCCTTCATCGCGCCCGCCTTTCTTCCATACACAGACCGCGCCTGCCATCCCAATAGAACCTCAGCCAGTACCCCCCGAGCGGCTTCGGCGGCTTGCCCGTCTCGACGTGCCACCCCTTCGCGCCCGACCCGTAGTCGTCCTTCGCGCACCCCAGCTTCAAGTACAGCATCTCTCGCCGCTCGACCCGACCCTGATCGTTCAGGTGCAGCACGACGTTCATGTCCGACCACTGGTCGTGCGTGTGCCCGCTGCACATGATGTCCGCGTTGCCGACGAACTGCATCTGCCGGTTGCGCTGGATCATGTCCTTCGTGACCGGCCCGCCGCCGCCGCTGCCGTGGAAGTACCACAGGTTGCGGCTGAGCGCCTGCTTGTCGCGCTTGAATCTGAACTTGACCCAGCCCGAGTAGCCGCCGGTGAGGATGTGCGAGCCCGTGCGGTCGTTGAGCGTTGCCACCAGCCGCTCCAGCAGGTCGGTCTCGTGCCGCTTCTGGATCGAGGTCTCGTGGTTGCCGTAGCCGAACACGATCAGGTTGTGGGCGTACGGCGCCAGCCAGTCGGCGGCGGTCGTCACCAGCGAGTCGAGGTACGCGCTGGTCTGATGCTCGGGCCGCAGCATCGACTTGTCGGCGCGCTTATCCCACTTGCCCTGCATGGCGCAGAAGAAATCGCCAGGGATGATGATGCCCGCGCCGCGCTCGACCGCCTGGTCGAACACGCGGGTGAGCAGCTCGCGATCGCAGAACGGGTTGTCCCAGTGCTGGTCGCTGAAGCAGAGGAACCACTGCTCGAAGGTGGTCATGCTCTTGACGTTGCAGTGGACGATGGCGACGTTGGGGTCGTACTTGCCGGGCTCGAAGGTGAACGGCGGGGGGGCGGCGCAGCCTCGGCCATTGCGCTTACCGCTTACGCCCACTGTCCCCGCCGCTGTTGTCATTTGGTGCGTTCCATCTTCATCTTGTCTTCAATCTCTTGCCAGCCACAGTCACAGTCGGTCTCGTCATCGGGATCCCACAGGCACATCAGTGTGTGTCGCCCGTAGCGCCTCGCCTCCTCCCGCAGCCGGTCGCGCTCGTCGCGATACCCGCAGGCGTGCGCCACGAACTTGTCGCGCGCCACCCGCGTGGCTTCTAGGTCTGTCAGCGCCTCGTCGCGCTCGGCCGCGGCCGCGGCGAGGTCGGTGGCGTCGTCTAAGTGTACGTTTTTCCACGTTACCAACTCACCTATTCGCTTTTTCGCCGCGGCGAGTTTGGCTTTCAAGCGGCCCAGCACCGGATTGCATCGCGGACACTCCGGGTCATAATTCGGGTTGCGATGCGTCGAGCATACGTGGCTGGGGTATTCGCTCACGCCGTCACCTCCGCCCGCTCGGCCAGCAACTGATAGCCAAACACAATGCGGCTCAGATTGACAGTTGCGCGCGCGGTCATGCGGTTGCTCCCGCCGGCGTGCAGGTCCAAGTGGCGGGGTCGTACACCACCGTTATCTCGCAATCATCTGGGTCCGGCTCGTATCGGAACTCGATAGGTCTGGCGTACTTGAGGCACGCGCCGCAGTAGGTGTGGTAGAGCGACCAGCGGTGATTGCACTCGGGGCATCGCCATGTCGTGCGGACGTACGCCACTACCCGCCCCTCCGCCGCTTCGGCAGCCACCCCGTCACGATCCACGCGGCCACGAACGCGGCCGGGTACGCCAGGCAGACCGACGCGATGATCTGGGCGGGGAGGCTCATGGGCGTTCCCCCACGTCCACGTCCGGCCGCAGCCGCTCGGCACTCGGCCCGATCTTCACCCGCTTGGACACCGGCCAGCCGATCCGAACCTTGTCGCCGCCGTTCGCAGCCCAGACCCCGGCCGCCGCGAGTCTCGCCATGCCGATGTCAAAGCCGTGCCCGCCGCGTTCGATCGCCCTGACGCTCTCTCGCATCACACGCCGCGCCCGCAGCGCCTTCACCAGCGGCCAGTAGAACCACACGCAGATCGCCAGAGCGGCCAGCCCGCCGCCGATCATCACCCAGTCGCTGTACTTCGCCAGGTACGCCACGAGCCATGCCAGCACGATCAGGCCGCCCAGCCCCAGCGACGCGCCCCACGCCACACGCATGGACAGCCACGGCTTCCAGACCGCGAGGATCCAGATCGCCAGCACGACCAGGGCCAGCGGCTTGATGAGCCACAGGAGTTGGTAGATGACCGAGCCGAGCACTTCCTCGGGCTCGGGTGCGGGTTGGGGCTCGACCGTGGGCGGGAGTGCGATTGTGGGCGGCGGCTCAATCTGCGGCTCGCGGAAGACC
>DRGC01000010.1 GCA_011050235.1 Phycisphaerae bacterium
CCTCACGCAATCGCGCGGGCACCGGCAGACCAGCCTCGACATAAGCGTCGCGCTCCCGGATCTGCTTGGCGATGTGGGTCTCCAGCGTCTCGCCGCGGTCCGCCAGGGCGTCGATTCCGGTGATCGTTCCGCTTTTGTTGAGCGACGTCATTTCGCCTAGCGATTCCTTGAGTGGATCGACATGAGGCCGGCGGGGCCACGTCCAGACGTACTTGACGGTCGCTGGGCGACTACGAAGGGCTGGAACGCTGAATCGGGATTCCTTGGCCACCTCGTCGACCAGCCGGCTCAACGTGCCGACGTTCTGCTCGTCGCCGCTGAGCCACTGCTGGATTCCAGCGACAGCGCGAGCGTAACCTTGGGTGTCGAGCCGCGCCGACGAGTAGTTGTGTTTCCCTGAATCCAGCCGAACCATCAACAACGGCATCCCGACCTGGCGGCCGAACTCGCGTTGTCGCTCTCCGCGATACTCTGGATATTGGACTGGCGGCTGGGTCGCCGGATAAACGGCCGGCTGCCAACCCGGCGGCGCCATCTTGATCGTCCGGCGTTCAATCGTCGTCGACTCGGGCACATCCCACACGGGCACGTCGACCGAATTCGTGTACAGCAACACCGATTGATCGGCCATCTGCCGGGCCGCGTCCTGGACCTGGTCGTCGTAATCACGCAGATCGGCAGCCGGAACGAGCGATGTGTTCGACCATGGAATCCCGCGGGCCTGGTCTTCTTCCTCGAGCAGGAACTCGTGAATGATGTCATCAGGCGAGATCGTCTTGTAATCGTTGACCTTGTCGAGCCCGCCACGGACGTCGGCGATCGGATTGTGAACGAAGTAGCGCGCCGCGCGGCCGAGCGAATCGAACTGGATCCCCATGAAGACCCTGGGGTCGCTGGTCATGCCGACCGGAGTGACCAGCCGTCGGGGGTGAATTGGCCGGACCCGCATCTCGACCGGGCTATCCGCGTTCTTGTCGGTGATGATCTGGTTGAGAAACTCGCCATTCTTCCACAACGATCGGATGCAGAGCTTCAGCCAGGCCGCGCCGCTCACGTTGCGCTTATGCGTCGGGGCCCGGAACCACTGACGCCAGGCGGCCTCGAGCGCATCGTCATAAGCCTTGTCGCCACTGATCACCTGCAACGTCGGGCCGCTGGGCCCCACGATATCGTCGCAGTGGGTGTTGATCACGCCCAAGATCGTGCTGTTCTGCCGGGCCTCGTACGCCGCGCGACTCCGGACGGTCGCCAATTGCGAGGCCAGCCAGACGTTGACCGACCGATCGTCGGCGTCCCGCCAATGGGCCTGATTCAGCCGGGTCGTCCCCGCCGACTCGAAACTCCGCTGCGACTGCCCCCACGTCGGGTGCGTGATGTATTGCGACGCCGACGATGCCGAAGACGACTGCCGGGCCGGCGCGACCGCCGGCAACGCCGGGATCGTGCCCATATCGACGGTGTCGATCGAGGTCGTCAGGTTGGCGGAGGCTTGGGTCATTCCGTGCCTGCCCGTGCGTAAGTGACTTTCGACGTCTGGAAGATGCCGCCGGTTGACGCTGCGGCCGCCGCCTGCTGCTGTCGGCAGTCCTTGATCAGGCTGTCGAGTTCGCTGGGGTTCCACGAGATCGACTGGCTTCCGCCGCCGCCCAGGGACCGCGTCAGATTCGGCGTGGAGGCCAGCCGGGCCTTCATCGCCATCAGCTTCTGGATGGCGGTGGCGTAGTCGGCGTCGTAAATGGCGGCCACGGCCGCGGCGTAGAGGGCGTCTAGTTCCGCAATGCTCATACCGAGCGGTATAACACGCCAAAAAGAAGACCGGCCAGCCGAAAATACTAGCCTCTGTAACAAACCCCCAGGGGGCAGGGGATCATTCCGCGTCTTTCGCCCGTTTGAAGGTCTCGCCGCACTGGCACTTGTAGTACCGCAGATTGGCCCGCGTGGTCGTAACCCGTACATCCTCGCTTCGACAGGCCGGGCAGAGAGGCACCTTCACCAGCTTGTAGTCGACCGGTGCTGGGCTGAGCATCACGCCCTGGTGCTCAATAGGCGGCAACTGCGGCGTCTCAATGATCGGCTCTTGATGTTCCACGTCGGGGGCCTCCTTGAATCGAAACTCAGTCCCGCACTGCCGGCAGACTGCTTTCCCGGATCCCCACCAGCTCTTTTCGGCGGCCGGCTTCGGCTGCTCGAGGATCTCGGCGTCAGCACACCCACAGTTCGGGCAAGGCGGGCCATCGCAGCGGTCTAGGCGGGCGTAGGTCATTTTTCCGCGTCCAATTGGTCCAGCACGGTCCATTGGTGCCTGCAGCTCTCGCATTTCTGTTGATCCACATCAGAGTGATCGGTTCCGCGGAACGCACAGCGACCGCTAGGCTTCTTTTGCGTCCGTCGCCTGAATACACACCGCGTTTTACCGCTCTTGCACTTCGGACACTTTGGGTTTTCCGGGAAGAATCTACTCACCGCTTCCCCTCCTGCACCGCGAGGTCATCAGAAACGAACTCAATCATCATTTTGATGGCCGTCTCCGCGGCCTCACACGCAGTCCTGGTTGCGGCAAGACGTTCGACAACCTCAGCCGGCACACCGGTGGCCGGGTACG
>DRGC01000011.1 GCA_011050235.1 Phycisphaerae bacterium
GATCTCGTAGCCGCCGTTGTCGAAGGCGCGTTTTGTGGGCAGGTAGCTCACGTCGGGCCAGGCCGGCAGGTGGGCGACGTAGGTGAAAGCGGCGGGGGAGTTGATCTTGATCTCCAACCCGGCCTCGACGAACGGCTCGCCCGGGAGGCCCACGATGGCCACGTCGCCGATCCGAAGGACTTGAATCTCATACTCGTAGTTGCCTTGTTCGGCTAACAGGTGGGTCTCCAGCCGCCAGGCTGCATTGACCCATTCGGGATCGACGGCGCGGTGCGTGTCGTCGGCCCAGGTGGGCTCGGGGTGCTTGGCCATGAATGCCTGGGCCTTCTCGAGCCCCGTGTCGGGCCCGTCGTGCCAGGGGAGTTTTACGTGCCGGACGGCGAAGTCCAGTTCGACGTCGTCGGAGTAGAGAATCTCGTCGACCACCAACTCGGCCGTGCTTGCCAGGATGCGGCCCATGCGTTTGTGGTCGCGGACGAAGTCCGGATCCCACGGGTCCCACGGGTTGATGTTGCCGCACGCCCCGTTGAGCACCAGCGGCGTGCAGGCCTGGCCGTAAATGCCTTTCATCTCCTTCGACAGGGCGCCCGGCCAGTCGGCTGAGATGATGTACTCCATCCGCGTGGGGTGGAGGTTGACCGGATGGGCGGTGTAGCTGAGCAGCATCGCCAACGGCTGGAGCGACTCGCCGCGGATGCAGACCACGCCCAGTTCGGGGTCGATGGGGCCTTCCATGTAGCGATACTGGTTGCGGTCCATGAACATCGGCATGCCGATGCCGCCGCCCTTCATGATCATCCGCCGATTGAAGGCCACGCGACCCTCGACGCCGCTGGCGGCCCCGAGCTTGGCGGGGGCGAGGTTGGCGTTGGCCTGCTCGACCGCGCTGATGATTCGCTCCATCGCGTACGCTCGGTAGCGGTCGTCTCCGGCCGACAGTTCATCCCAGAACGCCGCGGGCTTGCGGAAGAACTCGGTGGTCTTCTTGACATAGCCCAGTTGCGGGCAGGAGTGGTTCTGGTGGGCGTGACACATCACGGCCTCGGGCTCGATGCCGCATCGGTCCGCGGCGGCCTGACGAAGCTCATCCCGAACGCGATTGTCGATGGAATTGAGTTCGACCGCGATGATGCAGAGCTTCTTCCTGCCCTGAGCCGAGTCGAAGGGGCCGGCGCTTTCCAGAACGAGCGCCTGTGCGTGTAGCGGATCGATGGCTGTCCGCCAATGCGCCTGGTTCAGGAAGTTCTTCTCCAACGTGTGGTGCACGTCGGGCAGGGGGGTGATGTCGACTGAGGCGGCTCCGGCTTGCATGGACGGTCTCCAACTGGAAATGCCCAATGTCCAATGTCCAAGGCCCAATGTCAAAGGTGTCGTCCGATTTATTCAGGTCGATATGTCGGGCCGGCGTTTCATTGCTCCCGGATGATCGTTCGGATATTCTCGCGGCGGCCAAGCCAAAGGAGATGTCTATGAAAGCCGGTGTTGCTCACGTCGACGTTACCCCCCCGGTGGGGTGTTGGATTCTGGGGCCGGTCGCACAGAGCACGGGTGTGCACGACCCGCTGATGGCCCGGGCGTTGGTGCTGGATGACGGCAAGACAAAGGTTGCTATCCTCGGCATCGACCTGATCGGTATGGGGTGGGAGCTGGCCGATGAGCTGAACGGTCTGATCCGCGAGAAGGCGGGCGTGGACGTCGTGCTGCTGCAATTCAGCCACACGCACAGCGCCCCGTTCCCGCCGACGTGGATGACCAGCATCTATAAAAGGGACATCGAGCTGCTGGCCGACTGGCGCGACGGGTTGCGGGAGTCGCTGCCGCGGATCGTCAAGGAGGCGGCCGACAGCGCCACACCCGTCGAACTCCGCGCCGGGCGGGCGAAGGTGCAGGTGGGCTTTAACCGTCGCGTTGTGGGCGATAACGGCTTCGTTCATATGGCCGTCAACGAGGACGGCCCGGTCGTGCCGTGGACCGACGTGCTGGGCGTCTATCATGAGGACGGCTCGCCGATGGCGGTCCTGTACGGCCACGCGGCCCATCCGGTGATCGTCCACGCGGCCAGCACGGAAATCAGCGCCGACTACCCGGGCTTCGCCGCCGCCCGCATCCGCGAGAAGCTGGGCCCCGATGTGATGCCGATCTTCGTGCAGGGCTGCGGGGCGAACATCAACGGCCATCCGCTGGCGAAGGGCTTCGACGAGGCCAAAGCCGCCGGCGACAAGCTGGGCGATGCGGTGGCTGCGGCGCTGGAGTCGGCTGACGTGATCCAAGCGGATTCGCTCACGACGGTCACCAAGCGCGTGGACCTGCCGTGTATCGATTTCCCCCCGCGCGAGGAGGTCCAGGCCAAGCTGGATAAGGCCAACGCTCAAATCGCCGAGCAGGCCGAGGGCGGCCAGGCGTGGCTGGGCGCCTGCGATGAGATCGAGGCGATGACCGACCTGCTGGGGATGATGGATTTCGGCGAGCGGCCGGACTTTCGGCTGGCGATGGCGATGGTCTCGCTCGGAAAGGAGTGGGGCATGGTGAGCTTCTCGGGCGAGGTGTTCTGCGAGTACCAACTGTGGATCGACGAGAACGCCCCCTTCGCCCACACGTTCGTGGGCGCCTACGCCAACAACTTCGGCGGCTACATCGCCTGTGACGCCGATCTGGCCATGGGCGACAAGGGCGGCTACGAGGCCGGCTGTTGGCCGACGATGAGTTGCGCCCTGATCGTTCCCACCCGCGTCGCCCTGCAGGTCGGCATCGAAGAGATCATCAGGTCCGCCGTGCGGGACATGTGGGCGACGGTGCAGAACGACGAATGATGAACCTGCCTGCCGGCAGGCAGGTGCTGAATGATGAATGTGCGGCGGGTTCCCCAGGCCGCCGCGCGAAGCATACGGGTATGGACTACTCTCATTGCACGCTTTGTGGGGCGACCGGGTCGGCGACGGCTGACGGGAAGGCCGTCATCGCCAGTTCGACCGACGATCCGTTTACGACACGGACGCGGGTTGTCGTCGAGGCGCCGGCCGGTGGGTACAAGTTTGTGGCGGCTGAGAACGTTCCCGTCGCCGATAGTGCATTCATCTCCTGGGAGCGGGCGCACATGGGGGGGGCGGTGGACTATCCGGGCGAGCAGTTGTACCAGGATCGCTCGTGGGGGCGGTTCGAGGCCTTTTGCGTGGATAATCTCGAGCCGGGGGTGTATGTTACTGTTGACGGCCAACGGACGCCGTTGGCGAATCGATGCCGGGCCACGTAGACGTTCGAGTCTGCGAGACCCGATCAGGGAAGTCAGTGCACACGTGAAGGGAGAACTGCAATGAAGAGCAAGTCAATTATCGCGATTGTGTTAATGGTCCTCGGCGTGATGGTTCTGGCGACATGGCAGAGAGCTGATGCCGCCAGGGGAAGGCCGCCCATCCTGTCGAAAAAGGCGACGAAAGCCATTGAGAAGGCTTTCCCCCAGGCGAAGATTGTGAAGGTCGAGCCGGAAAGAAAGAGCGTGGTTGTCTACGAAGTCGAGCTGATCCGCGACGGCAAGGAAGTTGAGATCCTCGTCACGTCAGATGGTCAGATTGTGGCAGCGGAAAACGAGATCAGCAAAGACGATCTCCCCGCCGCCGTTGCCGCCACCGTCGCCAAGCATGCCGGCGATGCGGAGATCAAGGAGATCGAGAAGGAGGAGATACGCGCCACCCTCCAGTTCGTCGATCTCGAAACGCCGCAGATCGTGTACGAAGTCGAGTTCCTCCACGAAGGGCACGAGGTGGAGTTGAAAATCGACGGAGACGGCAATATCCTTGGCAGGGAAGTTGAAGACGAAGAGGATGATGCGGACTAAGCGCAGTGGCCGGCGATGGGGCCTTTTACCCCAGACGATAATCTCGTAATCTCTTGAATCCCAAAATCCTGCTCGTACTTGTTGTTCAGAAAAGGACCGGTGCATGAGCATTGAATTGAGCGGTCTTGTTGCAGCCGTGTTTACGCCGATGCGCGGCGACGGGGCACTGAACTTGGCGGTCGCGGGCGATTATGTGAGCCTGCTGGCCGAGCGGGGGGTGGGCGGCATCCTGCCGTGTGGGACAACGGGCCAGTTTCCGGCTCTGAGTGTAGATGAACGTCAGGCTGTGGCCGAGGCGTTCGTTGAGGCGGCCGCGGATAAGATGCCGGTCGTCGTCCACGTCGGCTGCGACAGCATCGATAGCGCGCGTCGGCTGGCGGCCCATGCCGCCGACATCGGGGCCGATGCGATTGCTGCATTGCCGCCGAGCTATCTCAAGCCGCCCGATCTCGACGCGGTGGTCGACTGGTACCAGCGCCTGTCCGAAGCGGCCCCGCAGACGCCGCTGTTCTACTACCACATTCCGTCGCTGACGGGTGTTGAGCTTTCCGTGCTGCAGTTGCTTCGTAAAGCGATCGGCCGCGTGGCGACCCTGGCGGGTGTGAAATACACACACGAAGCCCTGGACGAATACGCCCTCTGCGTGGATGAGTTCGGCGACCGTCTGCAGATACTGTTCGGCCGCGACGAGACATTGCTGTCGGCCCTGGTGGTCGGAGCGACCGGGGCGATCGGCAGTTGCTACAACTTCGCCTCGCCGCTGTATCGTCGGCTGTGGGATGCGTTCAACGCCGGCGACCTGACCGCCGCGCGGAAAGACCAGCTCAAGGCCATCCGCCTGATCAACACGCTCAAGGGCTACGGCTATCCGGCCGCCAGCAAGAGTTGCATGAAACTCCTAGGCATCGATTGCGGCCCGCCGCGCCCCCCGTTCAAACCCCTGACGGCCGAGCAGGAGTCCGCCTTGGGAGAGGATTTGACAGCGCTGGGGTTGATCAATCCGTAAGGTGATTCACTTTACCGTCGAAGGAATGTGGACCTGGGGACGTCCAACATAGAGACACACGCAGCATGTGCGAAGGACCAGGGGAATGGGAATGGGTCATCGAAATCGAAGACGTTCGCTGAGCGGCCTATGGCCAGTTCTGCTGGCTGTTGTCGCCATGTGGGGAGCAGGCTGTGGGCCCAGGCTGCAGCCGACCAAGGACGGGCAGGCAGCGGAGAATACTGCGCCGGTTTCACGATCGGATGCAGCTTCGCCAACGATTGAGTTGCCCGAAGTCGGCGACGAACCGATCGAGACGTTGGCCGAAGCATCGAATGCCTTCGCGCTCCGCTTATACGCCTCCCTGCTGCGCAACGGACGTGAGAGCAATGTGATTGTCTCGCCGACCGGCTTGTTCTTCGGGCTGATGATGGCCCGTGAAGGGGCTGGCGGCCGGACGCGAGAACAGTTCGACGCGGTTCTGCAGCTAACGCGCCTGACGGACATGGCGGATCGAGATCTGCCCGGCGAATGCAGTGAACTGCTTGGGAAGCTTAGGGTTGTTGGGGATACGGCCCCCCTGGAAGTGGGCGAGGCCACCGAGCTGAACGTTGCCAATAGCTTGTGGGGTCAGCAGGGCCTGGACTGGAAGGACGCATTCCTGAAAACGCTCGAACACGATTTCGATGGGCCGCTCAACGAGGTCAATTTTGCGGAGGCCCCTGCGGCAGCCCGGGCCATCAACCGCTGGGTTGCCGAGCGGACCCGCGGGCGAATCGGGGATGTGATCTCCGCTGATCGGCTGGGGCCGGGTACGGACATGGTGCTGGCCTATGCGGTGTACCTGACGGCGAGTTGGAAGGGGCCGTTCGTCCGGACGGAGGCGGAGCGATTCCACGTCTCTGAGGATGAGACCATCACCGTCAACATGATGCGACAAAAGCGCCAGCTTCGAATGGCCCGGGTCGAAAAGTTGAAGCTGCTCCGACAGCAATGCTGGGGGGGCATCTCGGCGGTGTTCATCCTACCAGATACGATCGAGGGCTTGGCCGACGCGGAGGCTTGGCTGATCTCGGGCAAGCTCAACGACGGCCTCAAAGCGTCGCAGACCCGGGAAGTCGACGTTCACTTGCCGAAGCTGGATCTGGAATCGACCTTCCGGCTGCAAGACCACTTGAAGGCGATGGGACTGGTCGATGCATTCGATCCGGGCCTGGCGGATTTTTCGCACGCCGTCGGTCGGCGAGGTGATACGTGGATGGATATGGTCAGCCAGGTCGCGCGAGTCAAGATCGAAGAAAAGGGCCTGGAGGGCGTCACGGCCGGCGTCTTGGATTTCCTCCACGGGCCGGTGGACATGGGCCAGTTCAGAGCGGATCACCCCTACCTGTTCGTGATCCGGCACGACGAGTCGGGACTGATTCTTTTCATAGGTCGCGTCGTCCGGCCGAACGAGGTCGAGGAACAATCGCCCTGAAAGTGGCGAGTGATGGCCGAAAACCGCGCCAACCCAACCCCAACCGCGTCACTCGCCGCTGCCATCGGCGCTGGTCGGCCCGTTCATCGCTCGCAGAAGCCACAGCGCCGCCAGGAGCGGCAGGGCGTACTTGTCCCATGCGATGTGGGCCTTCATCATCAGCGCCGCGTTGGCCAGCACGAGTGCGGATTCGATTCGAAAACGGCTGAATCGCACGCACGCCAGCAGGGCCAGGGCGTAGAAGCCCACCATCCGCACGCCGTCCCCGGCTGCGGCGCAGAAGGCCTTGTCCAGGTACCCCATCGTGGCGATCCCGTAGCTGGGTGGATTGCGCAACGGCGGAAAGAGCACGAACAGCCCCGCCAGCGCCGCCGCGACGATCAGCAGAGCGGGCCGAAACACAAGCTGCCCCCGCCGCTGGCGCCAAAACAGCAGCGTCTCCGGGATCACGTAATAGGCCCCCACGCACGCCAGGAAGTACAGGGCGTTATGCGGCAGCAGGCGCAACACTCCGGCCGTCTCGACGGGCTGATGGGCTAGGGCCGCCGGCGGGGCCAACCCGCCCCAAAGCGCATACCATAGCCCCAGCGATGCGCACGCCAGCAACGAGTAGGCCGCCATGACCGGCCGCGTCTTAGCGGTCGCCTCACCCAGCCGGGCCGGCTCGACAGCCCCGGCGGATGGGCCCCGTCGGCGCTGCCTGAGGAACTGGATGAGTTCGTAGGCCGCAATGGCCGCCGGAAAGGCCACCATGTACTGGCGAGAGGCGATCGCCAGCACAAAGGCGATCGCGCTGAGCGCACCCCAGCCCTTGCGATAGGCTGCGATCCCGCCAAACACCAGCAGCGCCGCCAGCATGTCGGTGTAGAGATGCGTGGCGCAGGCGAAGAAGTATGGAAAGATCATCAGAGCCGCAATCGCCCGGGCGGCGCGGCTGGGAGCATCTCGCGCTGCCAGCACACAGCCAAGCACAATCAGCAGGCTCGCCACAAGGTTGACCGCGCGCCCGGTGCGGATGCCCCCGCCAAACGCCCGCTCGACACCCCCAAAAACCACAAACGGCAGCGGCGCGTTGAGTTCGTCGTAGCCGCGCAACTGCTCGATCGACGGAACCCAACGCTGGCTGAACTGCAGGCTCGTCGGCCAGAAGTGGACCTCGTCCTTGCGCGCGTCAAAGTCCAGACCACCGGCGGCCACATAGATGGCGGCATAAACTGCCGCCACACACGCGATGAGTATCCACAGCCGATAACGCTTGCTCATATGCCCAATCTCACCGTCGCCCCCGCTCAGCGGGAGCGACCTTCGAGTCAGCGACGCCGACAAGCGAACCACGGCCCGCCGTCGTCTTCTCGCCGCGGCAGCGCGATCAGGGCCTTGACTGATCGCCGCGATGCGATATCATACGAAGCTCAAGGCGGCGGGCCAAGCTGTCCGACCCCCGCAAAAGTTCCCCCGATAGCTCAATGGGTAGAGCGAGTCCGCCGCGGGCGGATTAACCGCGAGTTCGTCGGGCTGTGACAACAGAATATTCCCCGATAGCTCAATTGGTAGAGCGAGTCCGCCGCGGGCGGATTAACCGCTAGGGCGTCGGTCCGTGACAACAGAATATTCCCCGATAGCTCAATTGGTAGAGCGAGTCCGCCGCGGGCGGATTAACCGCGAGTTCGTCGGGCTGTGACAACAGAATATTCCCCGATAGCTCAATTGGTAGAGCGAGCGGCTGTTAACCGCTAGGTTCTAGGTTCAAGTCCTAGTCGGGGAGTTCTTTTCTTAGGGGTCAGCCATGTATTGGGTGTATGTGCTTGTTAGCGAGAGCACGGGTAAACGCTACGTCGGCCAGACCGCCGATCTCAAGCGTCGCCTGGTTGAGCACAACACCCCTGAGCACAATCGACGCAAACACACGAGCCGAAACGCCGGCCCGTGGCGGCTGGTCCACCGGGAGAACTATCCCACCCGAGCCGAAGCTATGCGCCGAGAGAAGTGGCTGAAATCCGGTGCCGGCCGTCTGTGGCTGGATGAGACGATCGGTAGAGCAAGTCCGCCGCAGGCGGATTAACCGCTAGGTTCTAGGCCGCAGATCCGCCTCCGGCGGGTCCAAGTCCTAGTCGGGGAGATGTCGAATAGGCTGTGCTTTGGGCGGTCTTGTTGTGTTTCGGTGGGACTGGCCGGTTGGTGTGGGGTGTTCGAAAGATCGGAACGTTGTAGGGCGGGTGGGGTGGTTGGATGATCGTTGGGAGGTGTGGTTTGGGGAGTGGGGCGGAGCGATCACGCAATGCTTCAGTGCAGTTCAGGCTCGGGAAGGTGGTCCCCGTCTATGGGGATGGGGCCGGGGATCTGCGGAGTCCAGTCTCTAGCGGAACAATGGGGCTAGTTCCCTTCCCTTGGGGATCTTCGACCCCTTGGGGATCTTCGATCTGCGACGCAGCAGCGCCAGCCCGCCCAGGGCAAGCAGGGAAAGCGTGGCGGGTTCTGGAACCGCGCCCATCGGAGCCTCGAAGCCAAAATTAGTCTTCAGGATGGCCAGGTCCGTCGCGTCAACGATGTCATCGCCGTTGGCGTTGCCACCAGCCCAGCCGATGCCGGTGTTGCCGAAGTATTGCTTCATGATGGCCAGGTCCGTGGTGTTGACCATCAGATCGCCGTTGAAGTCGGGGACGATTCGTATCGCATCGGCCCCCTGAAACTCGGTGCCATCCATCATCGCGCCGGTCAGGGCCAGTTCGGTCATCCCCGGCTCGATTCCCAGCGCCTGCATCTCGAAGTGCATGACCATGTCGAGCAGCAAATCGCCATCCACGTCCTCGAACGAGACGTGCCAGCTGCCGTTCGGCTTTACTCTGGGCCCAACGCCGTTCAGGAGAAGCGTGTCCAGGTCGACCTCGGTGAGGTCCAGGCCTTCACTACCGTAGACGACCACAGGCAGGAGGCCCTTGGACTTGAGGTTGACGCTGTTGGGGTCGCTGCCCGGCTTGATGTCCACCACCAGCGTGGCGAGTTCTGGCACGAGGAAGCTTGTCTGAACGTCTCCGGCCGGGCCTGGCTCCAGGATTCCTGAGATGGCGAAGTCCAGCGAGATCGTCGTGCCGCTGCTGGCAACGAGCTGGGCGATCTGCCACGTGTCGCCCGAAGCGCCGCCGCTCAGGGCGAACGTGCCGCTCAGCTGGTCGCCGAACGTCGTCTCGACGCCCGGGGCCAGCGGCGGCGGCGAGTCGCTTGGCTCGGCGCTAGGCCCGACGTTGCGCGTCTCGAAGGGCGCTGTCACCGCGATCAGCTCAGCCAGCGTATTGAGAAAGTGTGTGTCGATGGCCGTGGCGAACAGACTGCTGTCGGCTGTCGGCGTGTAGACACCCAGGATCGGATCGTCGTGCTGGTGCAGGCTGCCGGAGAACCCCGAGTGGCCGAAGAACACACCATCGAAGCCCATCGGGTCGTGGCCCGCGTTGCCCGTCGTGTTGACGACGTAGAGCGTCGTCGAGTAGAGACTCTCTGCGCCAGTGCCGACGGGCGTGGGGTTGGTGACGAATACGTCGTAGATCGCCGTCTGGCTGAGCAGCGTGTCGGCGTGACTGCCGGCGGCGGTGACAAGGAGCATCGCCAGTGACCATAGAGCGATCCTGCGGCACTTTCCTGCTAGGCGTGTTGAAGTCAATTGATACATGTTAGCCTCCCGGACCCGACGAGCGGGCACAAGACTTCGCGCCCGCGGCGACCTTTCGGCCCGATTATACACCACAATCCGTTTGGGTGTCGTAGTATTATGCGTCAATTCCAGTGATATCAGACACTAACCTTCATCAGAGCATCGATCTGGAGGATCGAGAACTCCTCTTCAAGATCGTCATCTCGGCGTTGGCGTCTCGTTGACCGGAGCGTCGGCGCCGTCGTAGCGATCGCGCCCTGGGCTGGCAGTGGCGCCGTCTTCTTACGGCCATTGTCACCACCCGTTGAAAGCTGCAACGCGCTGACGGCAACGGGCGGTCGGGGCTGCGACTGATGGGGCCGCTTGCCTGCCCGCTTGCGGCGGCGCCGGTTCCGCTGTGTCGTCGATTCGTAGACACCCATCGGTTCGTCAGCCGGTTCGGCTGCCAGGGAGGCCACCGGAGCTGAACTCGACAGCGTGTCGATTACGTCTGGCTGCGGTGCAAGCATCAGTGGGGCCGACGTCGCGATCAGTGTGGCGGCAACGTCACTTGCCAGTGCCGTATTGACTTCGGCCGGCGCCTGCTGCGTGGTGTCGGCCGTGACCTGCACGGGTGCTGCCGGCGTCTGCAAAGCCGCGGGCGGCGCCATCGAGGGCGCGGCCGCACTGGCGTTGAATCCGAAGTACTTGGCCAGGATCGACAGGTCCGTTACGTCGACCAGGCCGCTGCCGTTGAGGTCGCCGCCGGACCAGCCGACGCCCTGAGAGGCGAAGTTGGTCTTGAGGATCGCCAGGTCGGTCCCATCAACCAGGCCGTCGAGGTTGATGTCGCCGTATTCGGTGTTGAGGATGTCGTGGATCAGCACGTCCATGTCGTCTTCGTCGGCGTCACCGTCGCCGTCGAGGTCGAAGGCAGCGTTTCCCTGGTGGGCGTAGAGCAGATCGATGTCCAAGCTGTCGACCAGCCCGTCACCGTTGAAGTCACCCGCGACGGCTGGGGCCAGGTTGGCGAAGTCTCGGCCGTCAACGACCTCACTTGGGCCCAGGGAAATCGCGTAGTTCACAGGCCCCGACAGATTCGACATGTCGCCGCCCAGGCCGACAACGCTACCGGTTACGCCGCCGAGGGCAAAGCTGCCCAGAACCGCGCCCGTCGACGGGTCGATGCGATAAACCAAACTGCCGATGCCCGAACCGATCGCCAGCAACTCGCCGCCCACATAGGCCAACCCGCCGTCCAGCGCGCCCAGGCCGGTGGCGAAGGTGCTGAGCACCGAACCATCCGTCGGGTCAATGGCGATGATCTCGCCCGCGGCGTTGCTGTCAAACAGCACACCCAGATCAGCCGCGCCGGTCAGGCCGCCCGTCACCGCAGCCGATATCGTCAGCGTCCGGACGAAACTATCACTGGCGGGATCCCACACAGCTACTTGGTCGGACATGTATTGGATGTAGAGCAGCCCGTCGAGGTAGGCGAGCCCCTTGATGACATAGATAGCCCCAAACGTCAGCGGATCGGAATCGATCACCGCCCCGGTATCCAGGTCCAGCTCCCACAGCGTGGGCGTGAACCAGTCGTTGGCATCGACGTAGAACAGGCTATCCGGCCCGACGGCCAGGCCCTGATAGCCTACGCTGACTGGATTGGCCGGAGCGGCAAAGCTGTTGAGCGTGCTGCCGTCAGTCGGGTCGATCTCGTGGATCGTCATCGCCCCGCCAACCACCTCAGCGGCAAAGGCCCGCTCCTCCACGCCAATCGGGGCCGTCTGCTGCCACCCGGCGGGCACGACCTGACGAACCTTGTAGTCATCCTGCACCAGCCCGGCGAAACGGTAGCGCCCGCGCTCGGTGGCCGGATCGATGATGCCGTCGCCGTTGAGGTCTTCGCTTGCGGTCGTGGCCGTGGCAATCACGCCGCTGGCCGGATTGACCAACTCCACCGTCCACCCGTTGACGCCAACCTCGACGCCATCCCGCACGCCATCACCGTCCAGATCACCGAAGACCTGCCCGGCGACCTCCGCGTCGGCCGGCTCGTTGCCGAAGTCCAGGCCCTCGTATGCCTGGCTGGCTTCAACAGTCAGCAGATATGTCTCGCTCACAGGAAAAGTCTGCGACCAACCGGCCTGGGCGACCTGGCGTACCTCATAGTCGCCCGGCAGGAGCGCATCAACGACATAGATGCCGCTCTCAGTCGCAGGATCGATCGAACCGCTGCCGTCCAGATCGACATCCATGGTCACTGCCGTCGCAACAACGCCCGACGTGGCGACATCAACCACCTCGATCGTCCAGCCGTTAATCCCGAACTCGCCAGCATCCTGTACGCCACTGCTGTTGAGATCGTTGAATATCTGGCCGAAGATCGTCCCGAGTTCGCCCACCCCAAAGTCCAAGCCCGACAGTGTTTCGCTCACCGCCAGCGTGGCCGTATGTATGCCGCCGGCAGGCGCTGTGACCGTCCAGCCCTCGGCCGTCACAACCCGGATATCAACCGTACCGACTCGCACGTAATCAAGCACATATAGGCCCGACTCCGTTTCGGGGTCGATTGTGCCGCTCTCGTCAAGGTCGATGTCCATGGTGACGGTCGAGGCGATGACGCGCCCGTCGATCGGATCGACGGCCTCGACGGTCCAACCGTTCAGTCCAACTTCGCCGGCGTCCCGAGCGAGATTGGCGTTGACGTCGTTGAAGAGTTGGCCGGTGACCACGCCGGCATCGGTATTGGCGAAGTCCATGCCGCTAAGCGACTGACCTACAGCCAGCGAGAAGGTCAAGGACCTGGGGCCGTATGTGGCGCCGAGGTAGACTAGCGGAGTGGTGATCTTGCCGTATTGCGGGCTGTACTCCGTGCCGTCCGACCCTATCAGGCCGAAAACGCGGTTGGCGTCGCCGGTGCGGCCAAACACTTGAATGGTCCGGGCGACCGGATCGTCGATGACCTCGATGGTGATGTCGTCGAAGTCCTTGTCCGCGGTGGCCCATTGCTTCTGACTGCCCATTCTCATGTCTTCGACGACAAACCAATAGCGATTGGGATCGGTCCCGGGCGTATAGGCGGGGAAATCTATGCCGTGCAGTGAGCCGCTCGGCAGCGCCTGGAAGACGTCATCGTTGACCTTCCACAATCCGGGCGTGGGGTCGACCTCGAGGAAGGACCCTTCGAGCCAGTAGGGCTCGTAGCTGAATATGTCGACAACGAAGTTTGTCCACCCAGCGTATATGTGCAGCTTCATGTCGAACGGCTCGCGGTATGTCTGCACCCACCCGTCCTGTTGCATTTCGCGAAGCTGGTAATCTTCGGCGGGCAGATCGGTGAAGGCGTACAGGCCGGCTTCGGTGATCGGATCGATCATCCCGTCGGTGTTGAGGTCCGCACTGGCCGTGACGGTTGTTGCGATGACAGCCCCCGTGCTGGGATCGACCAGTTCGATCGTCCAGCCGTCAAGTCCGGGCTCGGTCGGTCCGCGCAGGCCGTCGCCGTCGACATCGTGCCACTTCTGGCCGGCGACGCCGTTGGCCGGGCGGTTGCCGAAGTCGGCGCCCGTCTCGTGCTGGGCTACGGCAACGACAAACGTATAGCTTACGCCAGCGGGAACGGTCTGGGTCCATCCGTTCTGCCGGACCTGTCGGACGAGATACTCGCCCGGCTGCAGGTCCTCGAAGCGATACGTGCCGCGTTCACTCACGGGGTCGATCGAGCCGTTACCGTCGACGTCCTGGTCAGCTGTGGCGGCCGTGGCGACCACATCCCCGGTGGCGGTGTTGACCAGTTCGACGGTCCAGCCGTTCACGCCAGTTTCGGCAGGGCCGTGGAGCCCGTCGCCATCGGAATCGCTGAATATCTGGCCCGCTATCGACGGCAGCGACACGACGCCAAACGAGGCATCCCCGTATGTCTGGCCGCTGAGCGCCGCAAAGGTGTGTCCGGGCGCCGCCGGATAGGTCTGCGACCATAACTCCGGCATGACCAGGCGGGCCTCATAGTTGCCCGGCTTGATGCCGGCAAAGGCGTATCGGCCCGACTCCGTGTGTGGATCAATCGAGCCGCTTTCGTCCAGGTCCACGTCGGCGGTGATTGCCGTGGCCGCGATTCCGCCGGTGTCGACGTCGACTAGCTTGACGGTCCAGCCGTTCAGGCCGTTCTCAGCGACGCCCTGAAGGCCGTCGTAGTCGGCGTCGTCGAAGACCTGGCCGGCGGCCGACGCCCGCTCAAACAGGCCGAAGTCGACCCCGCTGACCGTTGCAGCCGCAACGGTGACAAACTGTGGGTAGCCGGTGTTGACGCGCTGGAACACGCTGACGGCGTCGTCGTACTCTCCGGCTGTATACACATACAGGCCATCGGGGCTCACGGACACGTCGCTAATGCCATACAGCCCGTCGACGCCGGCCACGCCGTCCTGATGGATCTCCTGCAGAGCCAGCAGGCCGGTGTCGAGATCCCGCTCGAAGACGACAAGTGCATTGTCATCATGGCCGCCAGCCAGCACGTGCCGGCCGTCCGGGCTTATGGCCAGCGCTCGCGTTGCTGCCAGGCCGTCAATCCCCCCCTGCCCGTCGACGTAGCTCGTCACGTACGTCAGCAGACCGGTGACCGGGTCCCTGTCGAACACGGACACCGCGCTGTCGCCGGGATAGGCTGTATAGACCTGCAAGCCATCCGGGCTGACGAGCAGGTCGCCGACGCCGGCCAACCCGTCGACGCCGTCCTGATTGTCGTAGAGCGTCTGGACGTGTGTCAGGCGGCCCGTGGCTGCGTCCCGGCTGAACACGACTAGAGAGCCCGGGCTGCTGCATGCAACATAGATGTTTAGCCCGTCAGCACTCACCGTCACCGCCCCCGGACCGGACAGGCCGGGAGCGTCAACGTCGTCGACCAGTGCCTGGTGCTGACTCAGAAGACCCGTAGTCGCACTGCGGACGAATACCAGCAAGCTGTCGTTCGCCTCACCGCTGGTGGTGACGTAGACGTAATTGCCGTCGGGGCTGTCCACCGCTGCCCTGGGGATGCCGTGGTCCAGCACGAAGTCCGACTCGGACCGGATGGCCTGGGCCCTCGTTACATAGCCGGTATCGCGGGAGCGGTCGTAGACAGCCAGCAGGCCCTCATAGTCGCCCCCGACGACAAGCAGCGACCCGCCGTCTGAGTTCATGGCCAGCCACACTGTCTCCTCGACGGCGTTGTAGTTGTTGCCCTCAACGACCTGTACGACACTCAGTTCGCCCGTCAGGCTGTCTCTCTGGAGAACAGTCATGGCGTCGTCGTACCGTGTGCCGACATACAGGTGATTGCCGTCCTGCGAGACGGTCAGGACGCGCGCGCCGTCCAGGTAATCCGCGCCGCCGACACCGTCTCGCAGCATCTGACTGAAGACCAGCTCGCCCGTTCCGCCGTGGGGCATGCTCTGTAGCCAATCCGGGGCGGCAACCGGCTGCACTCGGTAATCTCCGGCCGCGACGCTGGCGAAGCTGTACACTCCCATTTCCGTCTGCGGATCGATCGTGCCATTGGAATCCAAATCGATACTGGCGGTAACCTGCGTGTCGACCACCGTGCCGCTGGCCACATCCACCAACTCCACGGTCCAGCCGTTGACGCCAACATCGCCGATGTCCTGGACGCCGTTGTCGTTGATGTCATCGAACACTTGACCTTCTATGTCGCCGTAGGCGATGTCGGCAAAGTCGACTCCGGCCACATCCTCGCCGATCGTTAGCGAAACGAGGTGCGAGCCGATTGGCGCAACCTGCGTCCAGCCGGCCGGAAGAACGTGTCGCACTTCGTAGTCGCCTGGAATCAGGTCGTCGAACGAATACAAGCCGCTCTCGGTGTCGGCGGCGATGACGCCGTTGCCGTCCAGGTCGATGCTGGCTGTTGTTGTGGCGCCCACTACAAGGCCGGTGGTCGGGTCGACAAGCTCAACCGTCCAACCGTCCTGGCCGAGATCGCCGGCATCGTGCACGCCGTCGAGGTGACGGTCAGCGAACACCTGTCCGGAAATGTCGGCGAGCATGAAAACACCGAAGTCCAGGTCCTCGACCGTCTGGCCGTTAAGTGACAGGGCGTAGTTGCCCTCGGGGGTACTCTGTGCCCAGGCGATCGGTAGGACAACACGGACTTCATAATCGCCCGACAGGATTTCATTGAGGGTAAACCATCCCGCTTCCGTGGCCGGGTTAATGACGCCGTCACCGTCGAGATCCTCACTAACGGTCACGGCGGCAGCGACGACAATGCCGTAAAGGTCGATCAGTTCGACGACCCAGCTGTTGGCGCCGTTCTCGCCGGCATTAAGGACGCCGTCGTTGTTGACATCCACGAACACTTGGCCGCTCAATGCGCTAACCCGCGCATTGCCGAAATCGGCATCGCTGACAATCTCGCCGGCGGCCAACGTCTGTTCGATGGGCCCGACCGTATGGACGTGTTCAAAGACATCGATAACCGACGTGTCCGCCCAGGCTGAGGTGTAGAGGAATCGCCCGTCTTGACTGAGCGTCAGCGCCCAGGTGCCGACGAGCGTATCAGCTTGGTCAGCCAGCGTCAGTTCGCCGGTCGCTGCATCCCGGTGATACAACAGAAGGGAATTGCCGCTCCCGGCCGCATAGACGAACTGCCCGTCAGGGCTGATGGTCACGGCGTAAACCGCGTCGGCGTATACAGACCCCACTAGCGACAGTTCACCGGTGAGTTCGTCGCGGGCAAAGATCGTCACGGCGTCCTCAGCGGGTGAGACCGTGTAGACGTGTCGCCCGTCCACACTGCAGGCCAGATCCGTTGGTTTGCCCATCTGCGGCGCGTCGGTGCTGGCGTAGAGGGTCTGGAGATGAGTCAGGCGCCCGGTGACCGCATCGCGTGTGAATACGTAAAGGGCCTCATCACCGTCCACCAAGCGGGCACTGACGAAAGCGTGAGCCCCATTCGGGGAGATACGAATGACGTATGGCGCATTGAAATCATCGAGGCCGTTCGTGTCGTGTTCCACAACCTGTTCGACAGACAGCAAGCCGGACGCCGGATCCCGACGGAACACGGTTACCGCGCCGCGGAATCGTTCATCCGTAACATAGATGAATGCCCCGTCGGGGCTGATCGCCTGGCCTCGGGGGTAGCTCAGAGATGCGCCGTTCTCACCATCACGAAGGGTCTGCAAGAACGTTAGGTCGCCAGTGGCCGGATCTCGTTGGAACACGTAGAACGCATCAACTTCAGTCAGATAGACAAACAAACCATCCGGACTGACGATGACATTTGCGGCAAGGTTGAAGGCGTCGGGGCCGGCTGACCGGAGTTCCTGATCGAACGTCAACTGACCGGTGTAAGGATTGCGCTGGAAGATAGCCAACGCGTCCCCGAAGTTGTCGGTCACGTAAAGCTGTCGGCCATCGGGGGACAAGGCCGAGCTGGCGGCGCCGTTCAGCCCGCCCGTGCCGTCAGGCACTTGCTGGATCGGCGTTAGCTGTGCTGCCTCCTGGGAGGGAGCCGTTTGAGTCCAGCCCTGCCGAGCCACCTCGTGGATTTCGTAATCGCCCGGCAGGAGATGATCGAAGGTGTAGAGGCCGGCCTCGGTTTCGGGATCGATCGAGCCGTCGCCGTTGAGGTCCATGCTGGTCGTAACAGCCGTGGCTATCAGGCCGCCGGTGTCCGTGTCGGTCAGTTCGATCACCCACCCGTCCATGCCCGGCTCGCCGGCGTCCCGCTGACCATCGGCGTCGAGGTCTTCGAACTCTTGGCCGCTAATGGAAGAAGGATCGGTAACGACCACGCCGAAGTTCAAGTCCGTCACGCCGCTATCGCCGGAGAAAAGGGTGATATTGTGAGTGCCATCGGCGGGCAAAGTGAGCGTTACTTGCGAGTGGACAATCAGGCGGGTCTCATAACTCCCCGGCCGAAGACCGGCAAAAACATACAGACCGTTTTCGCTGGCGGGGTCGACAGAACCGTTGCCGTCCAGGTCGACCGGGCCGCTTCGAGTCAGGCCAAGGATCGCGCCCGTCTCGCTGTCGATCAGCTCAACCAACAGGCCGCCAACACCTTCCTCACCGACATCCCGCACTCCGTCGGCATTGTCATCATGGAACACTTGCCCGGACACGTCGACAGAAAGGAACGAACCGAAGTCTTGCCCGCTGATGACATCTCCGGCGGCGAGGTAGACCTGGTGGTACTGGCCATGCGGGAAGTCAAACACCGTCAGGCCATAGTAGCCCGTGACGAAGACGTGCTGATTGTCCGGGCTGATGGCGAGGGAATTGGGTTGCCATATGTTGTCCATTACTTGGGACAGGGCCAGCTCGCCCGTGGCAGCATCTCGATCGAATATGGCCAGTGAGCCATCGTCGTAGCTGACGACAAGCACATGTTGATCATCCGAGGTAACGGAGACAGCATAGGGCGTCTCCAGGCCGTCTATCCAGTCTGACCTATCCTGTAGGATCTGCCCGCGACTCAGTTCGCCAGTTATCTCGTCCCGCAGGAAGAGGGCAATGCTGTTGCCTCCGGTGGCAACAACGTAGATGTGTCGTCCATCGCCGCTGACGGCCAAGTCTGACGGGTTGTAAAGTCCATTCGGAGTTGCACCGAAAAGTTTCTGAATGTACGTCACGATGCCTGTGGCCGGATCGCGACTGAAGGTTGCCAGAATTCCGTTGGGTCTGTTGTAAGAATAGGCGTCGGAGATGACGTACACATACTGTCCGTCGGGCGAGACGGTCAGGCCATGGGGTCCCCAAAGGGCGTCATCGTTCTCGGCGCCATTGAAGACGGCCTGTACCTGCGACAGGAGCCCAGTGGTGGGGTCCTGTGTGAATATGGCCAGCGAGTCGTCCCAACTGGCGATAAGCACATCACGACCATCAGGGCTGAGGGCTATATCCCTAGGCGTGCCCAGGCCGACCACGCCGTCTACGCCTTCCGTTAACGTCTGCAGAAGCGACAATTCGCCCGTGGCCACATCTCTGCGGTACACGAGTAATGAGTAGTCCCCCGACGAACTACGCGCGTATACGTATAGGCCGTTCGGGTTGACCGCCAAGAAGCGTGCGACGTGCGGGAGGACCTGCGCTTCGGTCATCTCTCCGGAGACGGGATCCCGGCTGAGCACGGTCAGCCCGTCACTCGACGCGACGTAGACATGCCGCCCATCAGGCGAAACGGCCAACTCCTCCGGCCGTCTGAGGTTGTCAATTCCATTGACGCCATCGGCAAGGATCTGCTCGATCGTCAGATCGGCCGGCACGCCGACCGGCATGGATGCCTGCCAGCCGGTGGGAAGGACCTGACGTACTTGGTATTCGCGCGGCGCGAGGCCGGCGAAACTGTAAAGCCCGGCCTCGGTGGCTGGGTCGATCACCCCGTCGCCGTCGAGGTCGCTGGCGGCCGAGACGCCCGTCGCCACGACGCGCCCCAGCACGACGTCGAACAGTTCAACCGTCCGGCCATCGACGCCCAGTTCTGCGACGTCGTGAACGCCGTCCGCATTCAGATCGTCGAACGCCTGACCATGGATTTCTCCCAGAACAGCGACGAACAGGCCCAAGTCAAGGTCCGTCTGGTCCGCCCCACCGGACACCAGTGACAGATGTGCTCCCCCCGCCGGTGATGTCTGCGCGACACCGTCGGGCAGGACCAAGTGCAGCTCGTACGCGCCCGGCCAAATGTTCTGGAAAGAATATAGACCCGCTTCGGTCATCGGGTCGATCACGCCATCGCCGTCCAGATCGCTTTGATCGGCTATCATGCTCTCGACAGCGAAGCCGGTGGTCGTATCGATCAACTGCACCTGCCAACCATCGACGCCCGTTTCTGCGGGATCTCGCAGACCGTTGTTGTTGGCGTCGTTGAACACCTGCCCGGCGATCTCGCCGATCGTTTGCACATTGCCGAAGCTGGCATTCGCCGCGCCGCCTGGCCCGCCCATCAGGAAGGTGTGGTAATCGTTGAAGACGTGCTCGAAAACGCCGATGGAATCCTTGTTGTGGCTGACAACATACAGGAATCTGCTGTCAGCGCTGCTTGTCATATCATCTATCGCTCCCAGTTTCACGCCAGAGGCGGCACGATATGTCGTCACGTAGGTCAGCGCGCCGGTAGTTACGTTGCGGCGGAAGCTGACAACCCGTCCTGGGTTATACTCCGTGCCGACGAAGACATGCTGGCCGTCCGGGCTGACCTCGACCGAGATGGCATTGTACATGTCCTCGATGCCATCCTCGCCGTCCTCATACTTATAGTCAAAGGTCAGCTCACCTGTCGCTGGATCACGCTGGAACAGCGCGACGCTGTCCGTCCCGGAAAGATAGACATGCTTGCCGTCTTCGCTGATGGCGACGTCTCTGGCGTTCAAGCCGTCCACACCGGCTACGCCTTGGGCCAGGGTCTGCACATACGTCAAGTTTCCGGTCGCGATGTCCCTGGCGAATACAATCAAGGTGGGGGAGTACGATGCATATTGATCCGATGCGAGCACATACACGCTCGTGGCGTCCGGGCTCATCGCCAGATAGTCGGGGTTGAATAGGTCCGCCAGACCCTCTTGACCTCTGGCGATCACTTGCTGACTGGTCAGCCCGCCCGACCCATCGTGCGAGTAAACAGTAATGCGGTCGTTATAACCTGTCACGTAAACGTTGGCGCCATCAGGGCTGATGAGAATATCGTTGCCGTCGCTGCCGGCCAAACTGTCAACAAATGTAAGCCGACCGGTTTCCGCGTCTCGGTCGAAGACGACTATCCTGGAAGTGCTGCCAAAGAACAGATGGTTGCCGGCTTCGTCCATTGTCATGCCAGTCGGATAGGACAGCATGTTGATATCTTCGTGCGATATGCTCTGCTCGAACGATAATTCACCGGTCTGTCCATCACGGCTGAAAACCGCGATCGCCTGGTCGTACCAGGACAACACATACATGTGACGACCATCCGGGGAATTGATCACGCGTGTTGGATAGTCCAACCCGTCGACGTCGTCCACGCCATCCAACAGCACCTGTGTGAGGGCCAGCTGGCCTGTGGGAATTGATGGGGACGTTTGCGTCCAGCCAGCCTGGTCCATCTGGCGGACCTGGTATTCGCCTATAGTCAGGCCTTCGAAAGCGTACCAGCCGGCCTCGGTGACAGGGTCTATCACGCCATCGCCATTGCGATCACTGTCGGCCGTACTCATCGACTGGAGCCCCGCGCCTGTCGTCACGTCGACCAGCTCTACCGTCCAGCCGTTCAAACCGGGCTCGCCGGGGTCCTGAAAACCGTTGCCGTTGAGGTCTTCCCAGACTTGCCCTTCGATCGTGCCGTTTAGCAGCAAACGTGGTTCGAGGGCCTCAAAGGCCGGTCGATTTGGACAATCCCGTCTGTCTTCGCCTTTCATGACAATCTCCCTATAGCGATGCCCCGTATTAGACGCATGGCCTCCCACGAGAAGTCGGTGTTTTTTTCGAAGAATCCCCAGCCGGCGATCTGGTGGCGGCCCCGTGTCCGTCCATATCGCACCCGTTCAATGGCCACATCCCCGTGATTGACAATCCCATCATCTCCTCTACCAAAGGCCCGGGCCCGCATCCCACTGTCGCAGGAGCCGCGCACTGCCAACGGCCTCCGTCAGCTTGCCTCTCGTCGCTTCCGCCCTCCGGCTGCCTCAATCTGTACAGCCCCATCATAGAAGGACGTAACCGCCGAGCAGTACGCAAATTGTACCATGGCTACCCTTTACTGCAAGACATTCCCAGCAGCATTATCCGGGGCAACGCGACCCGCCGGAGCTACGATGAAACGACCAGCGGCGGCCGTCTCTGGCCCCTACTTCCCGGCGACGAATCTGTCCAACACCGACAGGTCGATCAATCTTCGCAGACCTGCCTGGCCGGTTGGTGTGGGGTGTTCGAAAGACGGGAATCTTGCAGGCTGGGGCGGCTCGGTGCTATAATCGGCCGGCCTGCCCGATGGAGCGGGTTGGGCGAGTCTGGGCGATCGTGTCGAGAAGGACATTCCTTTCATGTCAATCAAGGTCCGTTGCAGCCGATGTGCGAAGCGCATTTCTATCGACGAGGCGTTTGCCGGCGGCGTGTGCCGGTGTCCGTACTGCACGGCGATCAACAACGTTCCCGGCGGTCATTTGGCCGGCGGGCGGTCACCGTCGCCTGCGGCTACGCCGGCGCGAAAGGTGGCCAGCCGAGCGAAGGCGGCGGGCCGAGTGAAGGCGGCCGGACAGAAGCCCGATGCCGACATTCCCGTGGCCGACCGTGTTGCGCTGCAGGGCATCGCGGGGATCGTCCTGCTGGTGGCGCTTCTGGCGATGGTGGCGGGGGGGGTGTTTATCGCTGTGAAGATCGTCGGGTCGGAAGACGGCAAACCCGATGACGGCACGCCCGCGGTCCAGAGCAATCCCTTCATCCCCGCCGATCGGGCGATGGTGGTGGGCGATATCGCCGTGCGGCCGCCCGTGGTCTACGTGTTGGACGCCAGCGGGTCGATGCAGGCGGCCTATGCGTATGGGGGGCGAATGATCGACGCGTCGCTGGCGTCGCTGCCGGGTGGGGCCAAGGCCGGCGTCATTGTTGGCGCCGAAGAAGCTCCGACGGGGATCTCGGGGGGGTATGTGACCATGCCGACCGGCCGGGCCGCGGCGAGCCGGTTAATCGAATCCATCCGGCCCGCCGGGGGTGCGGATATTGCCGAGGCGTTGGAGGCGGCCTTGGCCCTGAGCCCGAAGACGATCGTTCTGCTGACACGACAATATGTCGACGACGCCTCCCTTCTGGCCCTGGCCGACCGGGCCAGGCAGCGGGGCGTTGTCATCATCGTCATCGTGCCCGGCTACCGGGCCGACGTCGCCGAAAGCGCCAGCGTCCTGGCCAAGCGAACGGGAGGGGAAAGTCGCGCCTATTCGCTGGACCAACTGAGCGAGTGGGCGTCCCAGGCCGGCGGGGCCGACTAGGCCGATCCGACGGGCGGCAAAAGCGCCGAATCCATCCTTGCCAAGGCCGCGCCCGTGGACTATGGAGTATCGCGTTTGGACCGGACAGGCCGGCCGACCACCGGCGAGAAGAACCACCACAGGCCACAGGAGAGGCAGATGATCATCATCGGTGAGAAGATCAACGCGACCCGCAAGGCGATCGGAGCGGCCATCGAGGCCGGCGACGCCGAGCTCATTATCAAGACGGCGACCGAGCAGGCCGAGGCGGGGGCCGACTATATCGATATCAACGGCGGCAGCCCCAAGGAAGGCCAGGAAGCCAAGAACATGCAGTGGCTGATGGACCTCGTCCAGGCCAACACCGACACACCCGTGGCGGTCGACTCGGCCAATCCCGAGGCGGTCAAGATCGGCCTGGGCCTGGCCAAGATAAAGCCGATCCTCAACAGCATCTCGCTGGAGACCGACCGGATCGAGCAGATTCTGCCGCTGGCCAAGGATCACGATTGCATGGTCGTGGCGCTGCTGATGAGCGACGACGGCACGCCGATGAGCAAGGACGACCGCGTCACCCGGGCCGACGACCTGATCGAAAAGCTCACGGGCATCGGCAAGAAGATCGACGAGATCATCGTCGACCCGTGCTTCCTGCCCGTCTCCGCCGACCCCGGCAGCGGGCGGACCGTCATCGACGCCGTTGCCGCCATCCACGAGAAATATCCCGACGTCCACATCGGCGGCGGGTGCTCGAACATCAGCTTCGGCCTGCCCAAGCGCAAGCTCGTCAACTTCGCCCTGCTCAGCCAGGCGATCTACGTCGGCATGGACACGGGTATCATCGACCCGTGCATTCCCGGCATCATCGCGACGATCCTGGCGGCTGAGGCGGTGGCCGGCAAGGACGAGTTCTGTATGGGCTACGTCACGGCCGAGCGGGAGGGCCGCCTGGGCTGAATCGCTCCGGCTTGTGCGCGGGGCAGGGGGGGCTTGTGATGCCGCCCCGGCCGTGGTATCGTTCGGCTCATGGCCGTCACCAAAGGGAAGATCCAGAAGAACCTCGCCGCCATTCGCGAAACGATCGCCGAACATTGTCAAATCGCCCGGCGAGATCCCAGCGAGGTATCGATTGTCGCGGTCGTCAAGTCGGTCGACCTGGAGACCATCAAGAACCTGCTGGACGTCGGGCTCACCGAGTTTGGCGAAAGTCGCGTCCCTCACATGGTCGACCGCGCCGCCGAGATCGACGCCCATCTTCGCCGCCGGCAGAATCCACTGCCAAGGCCGCTGCGGTGGCACATGGTGGGCCACCTTCAGCGGAACAAGGCCCGGGCCGCCTGCGGGGTCGCCGATGTGATCCACTCGATCGATTCCCTGCGACTGGCCGAGGAGGTCAACAAGCGGGCGGAGCAGGCCGACAAGGTGATGGATGTGATGCTGCAGGTCAACTGCTCGCAGGAGAAGCAGAAGTCCGGCTGCGCCGTCGGAGCGTCGGTGCACCTGGGCGAGATGATGACCTCGCTGAAGAACCTTCGGCTGGTGGGGCTGATGACGATGGGGCCGTTAACGAAGAATATGGACCTGTCGCGGCACACGTTCACGCGGCTGCGGGAGATCTTCGAGGAAATGCAATTGGAGAAGATCGGCGGGGCCGATTTTCGCCATCTGTCAATGGGGATGAGCAACGACTACGCCATGGCCGTCGAAGAAGGCGCCACCATCGTCCGCATCGGCACGGCGCTGTTCAAGTAGCGCCGAACCGCCCTGCTCAGGCCAGGGCCTGGATGATGGCCTGGCAGAAAGCGGGCAGATCATCGGGCTTGCGGGATGTGATCAGCTTGCCGTCCACGACCACCTCCTCGTCGACGTAGTCGGCGCCGGCGTTGATGAGGTCGTCCTTGATCGCCATGAAACACGTCGCGCGTTTTCCCCTGGCCGCTCCGGTCGAGCACAACATCCACCCGCCGTGGCAGATGGCGGCGATGATCTTATCGGCGTCGACGGCGTGCTGCAGGAACCGCACCATCGACGGGTCGCGCCGCATGAAGTCCGGCGCCCATCCGCCGGGGACGATCACGGCGTCGAAGTCGCCCCCGTTGACATCCGCAGCGGCGACATCCGAATCGCAGGGATAGCCGAGCTTGGATGGATAGCTCGCATGAGCCTTGGGGCCGACGCGCAGGACCTGGGCGCCGGCCTCGACCAGCCGGTAGTAGGGGTACCAGACCTCAAGCTCCTGGTATTGCCGATCCACCATCACAGCGACGCGTTTGCCCTTCAGCGACATGGCCGTTCTCCTTGCACCCAAGATCTCAGGGGTTGTGGCAGTTTCTGCAACAGACGATACGACGTCGAGGGCGTTATGGCAACAGGGAGGCGAAGGTGCGGGGGCGTCGGCGGCCGAGTGTTTTGAGTTTCACCATGTCGCCAGCGATCAGGGCCTGTTTCTTGTGGTGCGTCCATCGTTTGACTTGGCGCTCACGTTCGACAGCGTCGCCTCGGGATGGGAATCGCTGGTGATAGACAAGACGGACGGGTCGGCGTGCAGCGGTGTAGGCGGCGGCTTTTCCCGTCTGGTGCGCGCGAAGGCGAAGCTGAAAGTCAGCCGTCGAGCCAACATAGAAGCTTCCGTCGGCGCACTGGAGAATATAGGCGAAATGGGCCTTTTCGGTGGCCAAGAGATTGCCCTTCGACTCGCTGCGCTCGCTCAGGACATTCTCCATAGCTCCGCCTTCTGGCGGAGCGACGGAGAATGGAGCCGAGGGGAATCGAACCCATGACCTGCTGATTGCGAACCAGCCGCTCTCCCAACTGAGCTACGGCCCCATGGGTAGGCACGACTATATCGGACATCAGGCCGATTTCAAACAGGTTTCTCGCGCCCTTGCAGGGCGAGGGGGCGGGCGGTATTGTGGTCTGTGGCGGCGCAAGGCGGTTTCGATCTAGAGCGTGTTGTGTTGGCCCATAGCGCCGCGCGATACACCCGAATGCAATGCGATCTAACGTGTGAGGGCGAGGCCCTTTGGCTGATTGCGGGCCGGATGGATGATGACGAAACAACGGGCCACCAGGCGTTATCGCGTTCGACATCGCGCGGATTTTGCGCGGGTGTTCGCGGCAGGGCAAAGTGCTCGGGACGAGTTGGTCACGGTGATGGCCGTCGCTAACGGCTTGCGGCAGGCGCGGCTGGGCACGGCCGTCTCCAAACGGCTGGGCGGGGCCGTTCGCCGAAACCGGATGAAACGACTGATCCGCGAGGCGTTCCGGCTGATCCGGTGCGAACTTCCCGGCGGGTACGACTACGTGGTTCTGCCACGTTCCGGCGCCCGGCTAACGGTTGGAGGCCTGCAAGAATCTCTTCGACGCCTAGCCCCACGAGCGGCTGACAAGGCGGCGACGACATGACGGGCCGGGCAAATATATCCGAAAGCTGCCCATCCCCGTCAGTGGCGGCAAAAGTGTTGATTCTTATGGCGAGGCTGTATCAGTTGACGCTATCACCACTCATAGGCGGGCACTGCCGGTTCGCGCCCACGTGCAGCCGGTATTTCGTCCAGGCCGTCCTCCGCCATGGCGCCCTGCGCGGCGGGTGGTTGGGGCTGCGACGGCTGGTCCGTTGCCATCCTCTTGCCCGAGGAGGGGTCGATCCGGTGCCCTGAGGCTCATTGTGACGCCTCGACCAAGCCGATGTTGGAGGAAAGTCGTTGAGAGGTCCGACGAGGCCCGTCCCCCTGCCCCTTCCAGTCGGCTGGGCGAGTTTGACAAATGTTCCGGGATGGGGCCTAATGATACTGGGCCAATGAGTAGGCAGCAACTGACCCTCGTGGTGGGACTTCTGGCTGGGCTGATGGCCGGCTGTGGGGGGCATTACATCCTGACGGCGCCCGATCAGATGGCGCCGGCCGGCGGGGACGCGCCCGTTGTCGTCCGCCTTCAGCGGAACGATTTCTTCGTGCTGGACCTCGCCTGGAAAGACGAGCCGATCACATTTCGTATCCATGGCGGCGACGAGCGAAACGCTTGGACTGACGATCTGGGCTACGCCGGCACCCTCGTGCCGGCCCCGGAAACGCCCGGCAATTACGTCATGAGCATCTATTACAAGGACCCCGACGGCGAAGAACTGCTCGGGCAGGCGCCGGTCTACGTTTGGGATCCTGACACGCCGATTATCGCGATCGATGTCGATGCGCTGCCGATGACCGACTTCGAAGGCGACGCCAGCGATGCCGTCGAGGCGGTCACCCGGATGGCCAAGGCGGCGAACATCATCTACATGACGCGGCAGGACGTCAAAGACCACGCCTGGGTGCACGAGATTCTCGAGCTGGGCGGCTATCCGTCGGGCCCGGTGCTCAAATGGCGATCGCAGCGGTACGGCATCACCCGCGATACGTCGGGCCGTGTGCCCATGCTCAAGATCGAGTCGCGTCTGGTAAGCCAACTGGGTCAGTTGAAGGACGCCTTCGACGGCCTGACCGCCGGGATCACCGACAATACGCTGTCGGCCCAGGCGTTCGCCGACGTCGGCCTGAGCGTTCACATGGTCGGTTGGGCCGCCGACCCCGTGGGCGTCGAGGTCAGCCGGACCAGCTGGGCGGAACTTATCTCCAACCCGCCCGTCAAGCCTGCCCGCCGGTCTCGCCGAGCTGCCGCAGCATCCCGCCGTCGATCGGCAACCATCCGCCGGCCGTTGCCCGACCCATCGTTGCGACCGGCCGAGCGACCACGGGCCGAGAGGCCCGCACGCCCCGATCCGCGCCGCCGACTGAGCATGAGGCCGCGCAGCACCGAGCAGCCCGTGCGAACTGATAAGCCGCTGCGCACGAGCGAACGCCCGCGTCACATTGAGCAACCCGAGACCCGGCCGGCGACCGACGATCAGCGCCCTCGTCCTCGCCGACGGCCGCGGCGCGTCGTTCGGCGCGTCGTAACGACCAGGCCTCGCCCCGACGAGGCCGACGAGCCCGAACTGCCCCGTCGCCACCGTATCGTCGGCGTCGCCAAGGGCCCCATCGATCTGCGGGAGTTGCCGGCTACCCCGGACGAATGACCGGGGCGTCTGGCAATTCCGCGTCATCCGATTAGAATGATCGCCATGAAGTCTGCGCCGTCGGCAAATGTCCCGAAGCGAATCGCCGTCTTTCTGCCCGGTTGGATCGGCGATGTGGTTATGGCCACACCCGCTCTGCGGGCGCTGCGGGCCCATTTCGAATCGTCCTGGATTGCCCTGGTCGGCAAGGCGGGCGCGTTGGAGGTCCTGCGCGGAGCCGGCCTGGCCGACGGGACCATTACGGATACGTCGGCCGGCAGGTCGTGGCGGCCGCTGCGGCTCCTTCGGCCGGCCTGGCGCGTGCGGGGCGGGCGATTTGATCTTGCGCTGCTGCTGCCCAACAGCTTCCGAGTGGCGCTGCTGGCGATGATGGCCGGCGTGCCGCGGCGGCTGGGCTATGCCCGCGATTGGCGAACGTGGCTGCTGAGTGAGTCCCTGGCGCCGCCGATGGACGGGAAACGCCCGGCCGTCTACCCGGCCCTGCAGTATTACATAGACCTTGTCGGCCTGCTCGATGTGAGCGTTACCGATCGCCGGATGGCGTTGGCCGTGACTGCCGACGGCGAAGAATCCGCCGAACGCCTTTTGAGCGAGGCAGGCTGGGATTCGGCCCGGCCGCTGGTGATGCTCAACCCGGGCGGGGCGTTCGGCCCGTCGAAACGTTGGCCGGCCGAACGTTACGCGGCCATCGCCGATGCACTGATTGCAGGTCGCGATGCGCAGATCATCCTCAACGCCGCCCCCGGCGAACAGTCGGTCGCCGACGAGGTGGCGGGGCTCATGCAGAATCGCCCGCTGATCAATTTCGCCGAGCGTGACAATTCGCTCGCCCTGGTCAAGAGCGTCCTGCAACGCAGCCAATTGCTGGTGACCAACGACACGGGCGCCCGCCACATCGCCGCGGCGATGGGGACGGCTGTGGTGACGATCTTCGGCAGCACCGACCCCGACTGGACGACCATCGACTACGACCGCGAGCGAATCGTCCGAACCGATGTGCCCTGCGCTCCATGCCAGAAGAAGGTCTGCCCCAACCCACCCGGTCCGACGTTCCACCAATGCATGCTGGCGATCGAGCCGGCCGAGGTGACAGCCGCCGCCGAGCAGATCCTGTCGGGGCCGACCGATAGCGGGGGCCGGCCATGACAAACGTCGTTCGATGCGGCGGCCCGCTGCTGGCGATCATTCGTCGCGAGCATCTCGATACGGTCGAAGGGGCCTTCCAGTACGCCGGAGGCGAGGACCTGATCAAGAGCGGCTTGGGCACGCGCCGGCGAAGCAGGATCCGCCTGACCGACGATACGGGCCAGTCGCACACGCTCTACATGAAATGCTATGGCTGCGAGGGGCTGTTCACCCGATTGCGGCGATGGCTGCGCACGGGCCGGTGCGCGAGCCAAGGGGCGGCCGAGTTCGCCAACATCGAGCGCGTGCGGGCCCTGGACATCCGGACCATGGAGCCGCTGGTGTTCGGAGACGATTACGCGCCCCTGGCCGGCGGGCGCAGTTTCCTGCTGGTCGGCGAGGTCCCCGGGGAGGCCCTGGAACGGTGCGGTGAGGACGTTCTATCTCGCTGGGCCGACCGGCCCGAGCGGATCGACGCGCTGACCGACCAGTTGGCGGACCTTGTCGCGCGATTGCACCGTGGCGGCTGCGTGCATCAGGACCTGTACGCCTCGCACCTGTTCCTCGATGAGGGGGCGGACGGCGATGAGCTTTACCTCATAGACCTCGCGCGGGTGTTTCGCCCGCGATGGCGCCGATTTCGATGGCGGGTGAAGGATCTGGCTCAGTTGAAGTATTCCATGCCCGCTCGTTGGGTCGATGGGTCGTGGGAGCGATTCCTGACCCGCTATCTTGGGCCGGAGCAAACCGACTTGCGGGCGACGTTCGAAGCGGCGGTCGACAGGCGTCTTGGCTGGATGCAGCGGCGGCATGAGCGTAAGCGGAGCGCCGGGGCCGACTCCCGGCCGATGGAGGGCGGATCGTGAGGATTGCGCTGGTCATCGAGCGCCTGGACATCGGCCGCGGCGGGCGAGAAACGTCCACCGCCCAGATCGCCGCCGCCCTTGCCGGGCGCGGCCATGGCGTGACCGTGCTCTGTCAGCAAAGCTCCTGGAACTGTCCGGGCGTTGAGGTCCGCGCATTAGGCCGGCGTGGGTTGTCGCGGGCGGGCAAGCTCCGCCAGTTCATCGCCGACGTAAGACGCGAGATGGACGGCGCGGGCTTTGACATCGTCCACTCCGTCCTGCCCGTGCCGGGCGCGACGATCTATCAGCCTCGCGGCGGCACGATACCGGCCCAGCGGCGCGCCAGCCGGCGACGCCGCTCGCATCTCGGCGCCGCGATAAGCGCGTTGACTGAGCCGTTGAATCGCCATCGGGCGGCCATGGCAAAGCTCGAACGCGATGTCGTCTGCGATCCGGCTACCACCTGCCTGGCCGTCAGCGACATGGTGGCCGAGGAGTTCGTGGAGTTCTACGGCCGCTCCGAGGGTGTGCGGACGGTTTTCGGCGGGGTGGATCTGCCGGCGATCGACGAGGAGACACGGGCCCACTGGCGGGTGCGACTTCGCCAGAAGCTGGGCGTCACCAGCGGTGATCCGGTCTTCCTGACGGTGGCGGTGAATTACGAATTGAAAGGCGTCGCCGAGACGATTGACGCCTTTGGGGCGTGGCGACAGCGGGGCGTGGCTGAACATGCGCGCCTGATGATCGTCGGGCGCGATCCGGCGCTGGCCGAAGGATATCGGCGGATGGCTTCACTTCGGGGTATCGGTGGGCAGGTCACCTTCGAACCGCCCACCGACGAGATGTGGAAGCTCTATGCCGCCGCCGACGTCTGTGTCCTGCTGAGCTGGTACGATCCGTGCAGCCGGGTCGTGCTGGAGGCGACGCGGCTGGGCATTCCGTCGATCACGACGGCTACCAACGGCGCGGCCGAAATCGTTCACGCCGGCGCCGGCGTCGTCGTTCGGTCGCCGGGCGATCGGGCGGGCGTGGTCGCGGCGATGACAATGCTGGCCGACCCAGACCGGCGGGCCGAGTGCGCCAACGCTTGCCGACGGGCGGCGGATGGGTTAAGTATGGGCCGACACGTAGACGAACTCATCGACACCTACACTCAGGTAATGACCACATGACAATCGATCAACCATGGGTGCTGTTTGGCGTGTTTCCGCTGGTGGCGTACCTGGCCGGGTCGATCCCGTTCGGGGTGCTGATCGCCCGGTCGCGGGGCATCGACATTCGCGCACATGGCAGCGGCAATACTGGGGCCACCAACGTCCTGCGCATCGTGGGCAAGCGATGGGGGATTCTGTGCTGTGTCCTGGACGTGCTGAAGGGGTTGCTGCCGTCGTTGGCGGCGGGCGTGCTGCTGACGGGCCTGAGCGGCAAGACGGCCCCGACCCCGGCGCAGCAGCTCAGTTGGGTGCTGGTGGCGCTGGCGGCGATCTGCGGGCACGTGTTCAGTGTCTGGCTGAAGTTCCGCGGCGGCAAGGGTGTGGCGACGGCGTTTGGGGTTGTTGTCGGCATTTGGCCGTTCTTCACCGTGGCGGGCCTGGCGGGGTTGGGGGTATGGATCGTCGTAACTCGCGTCAGCCGCTTTGTTTCGGTGGGCAGTATGATGTCGGCCCTTTCGCTGGCGCCGCTCTTTGTGGCGTGGAACTGGATGATACTGGGATGGACGGCGGTGATCGACCTGTGGCCGATGGTGGCGATGGCCGTGGTGATGGGCCTGCTGATTGTCATTCGCCATCGCAGCAATATCGCCAAGCTCCTGGCCGGCACGGAAGGCAGGATCGACGATCCGCGCGGGCAGGAATGATGCGGGAGGATTTCTCAAGCTGAGTGCTTGCGGCTGTTGCGGCAACAGGGCATGATGGGGCAGTTCAATGAATAGACGCTCGGGCGGCCGCAGGCGGCGAATGTGTAATCGAAAGGAGTCGACGCATGTTCTATCATCTGTCCAGACTGTTGGGGAAGCTGCAGGCGAAACCCGTCCAGTCTCTGGTGACCGCGGCGCTGGTGGTCCTGATCGTCAGCGTGATCGTCTATCGTCTGGCGGTTTGGCTGCGACGGCGCCGAACGGCGCACAAGAGCTGGCTCATGTTTGTCAGCGATGCGTCCGGGTCGGTCGTAAAGGTGCTGATCGGCTTGGTGGTCATTGCCGCGATGGCGCTGCACCTGTCATTTCAGGGGATCGAGTTCGAGCGCAAGCGGGGCGGCGTGACCGAGCGGAACTACCAGGCGGTCCAGACCATCTGGGGGAGGCCGCACGTTCAGAAGGAACTGAGCGCCAAGCTGACCTACTGGACGGAGCACACCTACAACAAGGACGGCCTGGAGATCGATCCGGCCAAGCTCGAGGCCACCACCCAGCCGGTCGGGTTCCGCAAGGCCAAGAAAGAACATACGGTCAAAGGCAACCCCATTGTCTCGACCGACCATGAGATTAGACTCAGCCTGAACTACCGCCGCAAGGGCGGCGCACTGTATCCGGGGTTCGATACGGTCTGTCAGTTTCGCTATCGCCTGCTCAACTTCAGTGACCGTCAATTGAAGGCCGTGCTGAGCTTCCCCTTGCCGGCTCGGCAGGGGCTGGTCGACGATCTGGCGATCATGATCGACGACCAGCCGTATGATCGGCCTCTGGAAATATCGCGTGATACGATCCGCTGGCAAATCGACATGGCGCCCGGCCAGGCGCGAGGCCTCACGGTGAGCTATCGTAGCCGCGGACTGGACTATCTGCGATTTAACCCCGGCTCGGGACGTGAACTGGCCAACTATCGCGTGCGGATGATCTGCGAGGGGATCACCCGGGAGCAGTTGGACTATCCGATCGGATGCATGACGCCGACGTCGATCGAACAAGAAAACGGCGCGATGGTCCTGACGTGGGAACTCCGCCGGGCCGTGACGCGATTGGGAATGGGATTGATTGTGCCCAAGCCCGAACAGGCCGGTTACCACGTGGCCCGTGTTCTCGCTGCCGCCCCGTGGGGGCTGGTGCTGCTGGTGGGGCTGGTGATGGTCACGTACCTGACGGCCGGGGCGCGGTTGCGATGGCCGGCGCTGTTGCTGCTGGCGGTGGCGTACCATCTGTACTATCTGCTGATGGCCCATATCGGCGACTACCGGCCGGGCCTGATCGGGGCAATGGTGATTGCCGCGATAGCGCTGACATCGCTGGTGACGATCGTGCAGTTGAGCTTCTACCGCGGCCTGTCGCGATGGGCCCCGGTGGGCGTGTTCCTGGTGTTCAGCATCGTCTATCCGCTGCTGAGGATCAGCGAGGAAGCGGGCCTGCTGACGACGTGCCTCTATGTGGTGTTGCTGGGCTACGTGGTCGTGCTGGCGGCAACGGCCGGACGGCGAAGCCGAGGCGGCGGAGGTGCGGGGCAGCCCTAGTGGTCGCTGAGACGCTTCTGGATGAGCTCGGCGCGGGCTTCGGCGCGCTGGCGGGCGTTCATTTCCCGCTGGAGGAATCGCTGCAGATGAGCGGGCTGGGTCAGCAGGAACAGTTCGTTGACGGTCTGCAGGGGGATGTCCGTAATGCGGCCGAGGTTGACCCCCAGCCGCACCAGCGACAACAGGTACATCATCTCGTCGCTGTTCATCATTCGGGCCGATCGCAGCAGGGCGATCGCCCGATAAATCTTGTCATCGAGGCCCGTTCGCTCGGGGCCGTTGGCCAGGGCGTCGCGGGCCTGCATTTCGTACTGAATGTACCCCGGCAGGGCCTGCTGGGTGAACTCCTCGACGATCTGCTGCTCGGTCTTGCCGAGCGTCGTCTGATTCGATAGCTGAAAAAAGTCGCCCGCCGCCTTCGTGCCCTCGCCATACAGGCCTCGAAGCGCCAAGTGCATGTCGCGTGCGGCGTGGAAGACCTTGTCGAGTTCGCCGGTGAGTTTCAAAGCCGGCAGGTGCAGCATGACGCTGATCCGCAACCCCGTGCCGACGTTGGTCGGGCAGGCCGTCAGGTAGCCGAACCGCCCGTGGAAGGCCCAGTCCAGGCGCTGTTCGAGGGCGTCGTCGATCCGGTTGATCTGCTCGATGGCCTGGTCGAGCTGCAACCCGCTGCGGAGGACCTGCATGCGAAGGTGGTCTTCCTCGTTGACCATGATGGCGACGGTCTCATCGGCGCTAATGGCGACGCCGCGGGGATATTTGGCGTTGGCCAAATGCCGCGAGATCAAATGTCGCTCGACCAGCATCTGGCGATCCAACGGCTTGGCCGCGGTCAGGTCCACGTAGAAGCCGTTGCCCATGACGTCCGAAGCGACAACGTGCTGTCGCAGGCGCTGTTCGAGCTCGGTCTGCTGGCTGGGCGTGCACTTGGACAGAAACGGCATGCCGGCCAGGTTCCGGGCCAGCCGGACGCGGGAGGAGATCACGACCTCGTGGCTGGGCCCGCTCGCGCGGAGCCATTCGGAAGCCTGTTGGGTCAGATCGGCCAGCTTCATAGCTCTTCCAGTTCGTGAATCTGGTCGCGCAGCACAGCCGCACGTTCGTAGTCTTCGGAGGCGATGACGCGTTTGAGTTCGGCCCTCAGCCGCAAAATGGAGGTCGCCTTCTGCTGGTCCCCGCCGGCGCGGTGGGGCACCTTGCCAACATGCTCGGTGGCGCCTTCGTGGGCGTCTTGCAGCAGCGGCGTCAAGGGCTCGGCGAAGGCGTCGTAATCATGCGGGCAGCCCAGTCGGCCTTCCTCTTGAAACTCGCCGAACGTCGTGCCGCACACATCGCACGCCACCGTTTTCGACGGATCGGCGGATGTGGTCGACAGGATGAACTCCTCCAGCAACTGGCTGATGGGGACGTCGGCCTTGACGTGGATTCCTTCATCGGCGGCGCAATCGGCGCAGAGGTGCTTGACCACCGCCTCGCCGTCATCGGAGATATCGGTCAGGTGAAACGTAGCCGGGTTGTCACATCTGTCGCATTTGAATTTCATGGGTCTATTATCATCCTAGCGCCCCATTGACGCAGCGTCAAGGATGCAGGGCTGTCGGGCGTCTAGCTTTGCCCGTTGGGCAGGTAGGCGGCACTGCAGCCCGGCGCCTCGGTGACCTCCAGGCGATCCAGCTGCGGCCCGTCCTCGCCGGCGCCGAGGGCGCTGCCCAGCGCATCGATCAATCGCTCGGCGATCAGTTTGGCGACGCGCTCGGCCGACGCCCGGCCGTCCACGAACGCGTCCAGGTCATTTAGGTTGGTCCCCTCCAGGTCCCGCGCGATGTCGGCCAACGCGTCCTGGACGAGCACAAAGTCGATGACGACGCTCATCGTTTCGTCAAGCTTTGACGAGCGGAAGGTCGCCGTGATCACCCAGGTGTGCTTGTGGGAAGGCTCGTGGCCTCCGGCGGGCAGGGGCAGGGCATGGGTTGCGGTGAAGGCCTGCTGGATGGTTGCCTCGTAGGTGCTCATCCACGTTGCTCCCTGTCGGCGCGTCCAGCTAAATCGCCTTAACGGCCGTGATCGTCGTAGTCAGCACAATATCCTCGACGCTGCAGCCGCGAGATAGATCATTGGTCGGCCGGGCCGGACCCGCCAGAAGCGGGCCCAACGCCGTCGCCTAGCCAAGGCGCTCGACCAGCTTATAGCCGATATTGCCCGACGACAGGTCCGGAAAAACCAGCGTGTTCGCCCGCCCGGCCACCGGCGAGCCCTTGGCCGACACGGCCCGAGGCGAACGTTGCGGAGACGCCGTGATGCCGGTAGGATGGCTGCCTGTGTTGCGGCGCGAGCGTCGGCTACCCAAACGGCGCGACATAATAGCGACGCTGCGCCGGGATGTCGAGGACATTGATGGATCAGGAACAAATACGACAAGTTCGACATCGGCTGGCCATCGAGAAGGGCGGCGTGGAGATTCTGACGCTAGCGGCGATGGTGGCGGTGTTTGCCGTGGCGGGCCCGCTGGTGCGGCGGATGGACCCGCTGTCGGCGTGGGCGTTTCTGCCGGCCGGCGAGTGGGGCCGGTTGCTGACGACCGTCCAGTTGCTGTGGGTGCTGGCTGCGGTGTGCGGAGCGGCAATGGTGTTCGCTCGCCCGGAAGGGGTGCTGACGACGGTGCTGGTGGGGCTGGCCGGCATGAGTGTCGCGTCGCCGCCGATGCGGACGTTGCTGTGGCGACATCAGGACCACCTGTCGGGATTCTACCTTATCCTGGTGGGCGAACTGGCCCTGCTGGGCGTGGCGATGGTGGTGGCGGCCTCCATTGTGGTGATGGTCGGCCGGCTGACCCGGCCGCTGGCGGGCCGGTGGGCGTGGCGGTCGCCTTTGGCGGTCGCGGGCATCGACCAATCCGATGCGATCAATGACACGGCGCGGATACGCGACCTGCCGCTGTACAAGCTGAGCCCAGACTTGGCGATAGTGGTCTGGGCCGTGCTTTCTCTGACAGGCCGAGCGCCTGCAGGCGGGGCCGCGATAGCCGGGGCCAAGGATCCCTCTGGAATCAAACGGCGGGCGGCTTGTGCAGGCGTAACGCTGGTGGTGGCGGTGGGCCTGCTGATCGTGCTGATGCAGACGGCCGAACGATATCAGGTGCTGTTTGCGGTGGGGGCCAGTTTCTTCCTGGCCTCGCTGCTTGCCCACCAAATCTTCCCGACGGCGTGCGGGCCGGTGATGTGGGCGATGCCGCTTGCCATAGGCGTAGCGGTTTATGTCCTGGCCGCCTACACGGCTGGCGGCGTGGGCGCGACATCCATGGATTGGCTGGAGACGCCGCGACTTGCCCAGGCCTTGCCGATCGACTGGATCGGCGCCGGCGGCGGCGGGGCCGTTGCGGGCCATTGGGTCAGCACCCGCATGCACGAGACAAAAACTCTTGAGCACTATATGCAATCGCTCTAACCGCCCCTGTGCGGCCCGAAAGGATAGTCACGATGTCCGGACCCATCATCGGAGCGCAACTGTACACCTGCCACGACTACACCCAGACGGCCGCCGACCTGGCCGAGACGTTCAAGAAGGTGGCGGCGATCGGCTATACGACCGTTCAGCTCTCGGGCATCGGCCCCGATCTCGACCCCAACGACGTCGCCAAGATGCTGGCGGACAACAATCTGACCTGCAACGCCACGCATATGGGGTGGGACGAGTTTCTCAACGATCTCGACACCGTGATCGAAAAGAATAGGTTGTGGGGCAACCCGCACCCGGCCATCGGCGGGCTCGACCACAGAAAATACGGGACGCTGGACGGCATCAAACAGTTCGGTGAGGAAGTGGCCGGCGTCGTCGAGAAGCTTGCGCCCGAGGGAATGGATTTCTCCTACCACAATCATCACGTGGAGTTCTTCAAGCTTCCCGACGGTCGCACGTGGCTGGAAGCGCTTTACGATGAGATCAGCCCCGACGTTCTCAAGGCCGAGATCGACACCTACTGGATCCAGGCCGGCGGCGGAAGCCCGGCCGCTTGGCTGCGCAAGTGTGCGGGCCGAATTCCCATCGTGCACTTCAAGGACATGGTCTTCCGCGACAACGAAGTGGTCTTCGCCGAAATCGGTGAGGGCAATCTCGATTGGCCCGCGATCATCCAGGCCTGCGACGACGGCGGCTGCGAATACGCCTTCATCGAACAGGACGACTGCTACGACCGCACGCCCTTCGAATGCCTCGAGACCAGCTACCGCAACCTCGAGGCGATGGGGCTGGGCTAGGGAAGTGAAGTACCCCATTCCAACTGACCAATGACCAAACAGCGCCGTGGCAATCGCGAGGCGTCTTTGGTCATTGGGCCTTGGTCATTGGGCATTCGTTAGGGCTGTTCAGCTTCCGTACAGCCTTCCCTCATCAACCATCGCCAGATAGTTATCGACAGGGATGTAGTTCGCCGGGGTGTTGCCGGTGCCGAGGCAGTAGCCGCCGCCGGGGAGGCATTTGTCCAGCGTGTTACGGACGCGGGCGCGGATGGCCTGCTCGTCGCGGCGGCAGAGGAAATCCACGTCGATCCCGCCCAGCATGGCGATCCGCCGGCCGTAGGTGTGCTTGACGTCGCAGACGTCTTCGATGGTGTCCTCGAAGCTGTGCTTGCCGTCGATCTTCACGTCGTCGATGAGATCGTCGATGATGCACGCCAGATTTCCACAGGCATGCAGGATCAGGGGCCGGCCGGTGTCGTGGGCGATTGCGGCCAGTTCCTTGTGGCCGGTGAGGAAGAAGTGCTTCATGTCCTCGGGGCCCAGGAACGTGCCGTTGCGAAAGCCCATATCGTCGGAGGGGAAGAATATCTTGATGCGGTCCAACTCGACGATGCGCGGGTAGATGACGCGGTAGTACTCGAGGATTCTATCGCGGATGGCCTCGACCAAGTCACGCTGGTCGAACAGCGAGAGGCACAGCGTCTCGTAGCCCATCAGCCACGTGAGGTACTCACAGTAGTGGCCGATCTCGTGGCAGGCGATGCACATGTCGTCGGGCAGGTTCTCCTGGTACCACTCCAGTTCACTGGTGAGGTCGCCGGCGTTGGGGTCGGGCCATGGGTATTTGTCGAACTCTTCCCACGTGGTGATCGGCCCGCGAGATTCGTCGATGAAATAGCGGTCCCCCCTGGAGACCTCAGCGGGGGCGGTGTCGGCGATGGCCGTGGCCGAGAACGTCCAGTTCTGTCCCACGGTTCCGCAGTAGACATAGTCGAACCCCAGGAACCGCAGGAACTTGATCAACAGCCAGCGGTGGAAGTCCGGATCGTTCTTATCCAGCCCATCGGCCAGGTCGAACCGGTCGATGATGGCGTTTCGCAATTCACCGTCGTGGAACAGTTCGATGTGATAGCAGCGGTCGGGCGTGCCTTTGCGCAGGATATTATCCACCAGTCCCTCCCAGTTGGGCTGGAACGGTTTGGTGAAGCCCTCGAACGTCGGCATCGTCAGTCCTTTCGGTTCGCTCGCTGCGGGGCGGGTGAGCCATCATAGTGCAGCGGAGAGTGGCCCGCGCGACGTCGAACGCTCCCCTGGAGAACGATCAGGCGTTGACGCACCGTGTCGATAAACTCCTGGGACGTCATGTTGCGGGCCTGCTCCTGGGAAATCGGTCGGTCGTATTGGACCACAACGCTGCCCATGGAGGGGATCTTCTGCGATCGCGGCCAGCACTCAAAAGCGCCGTCGATGATGACGGGCACGGTCCAGGTGGCCGCTCGCTGGGCCAGCATCGCCACGCCGGGCAGAAATTTTCCGATCCGTCCGTCGCGCGTGCGCGTGCCTTCGGGGAACACCACGAGCGTTCGGCCCGCCTTGAGGCGTCGCACGGCCTCTTTGAGGGCGGCGTTGTCGGAGCCTTGGCGCCGAACGGGAAATGCGTTCAGCGATTCGATCAGCCATTTCATCGGCTTGGTGCGAAACAGTGATGCGCGGGCCATGAAGCTTGCCGGGCGCATCAGGGCGAACGCCGCCAACATCGGATCGAGAAAACTTTGATGGTTGCAGATGTACAGCACGCCGCCTTCGCTGGGCTCATACCGGCGGTTGAACACCCGGACGCGCCAGAAGAGGCACATCATCACCTGGACGAGTCGCTGGGCCATGCGATACCAGATCGATAGCGGCCGAACGTCGAAACTTAGCTTCAGTCGATGCAGATCGGCGTTGGGATAGCTCGACAGCGTCATCGGCATCGGCGTGTCTCCACCCACCTCAGCAGTTCGCCGAAAACCTGCTCGACGGTCTTGCTCGTGGTGTCGATTTCGATGGCCCCATCAGGCTTGACCAGCGGCGCGATGGGCCGGCTGCGGTCGCGGCCGTCGCGCTGAAGCACGTCGGCCAGGACCGTCTCCAGCGCCACCGGCTTGCCGGCGGCGGCCAGTTCGTCGCAGCGGCGGCGGGCGCGGACCTCGGGGTCGGCGTCGATGTAGAACTTCACGTCGGCATCGGGGAAGACGACTGATCCCTGGTCGCGGCCCTCGGCGACGAAGCTGCCCAGTTCGGAGCCGATTTGCCGCTGAAGTGCGACAAGCACCTCTCTGGCGGCTGCACAGCCGGCGACGTAGTGAGCGTTGTTGGTCACGTCGAGCGAACGGATATCGTCGCTGACGTCCTCGCCGTCGAGGGTCACCCCGACGCCGTCCTGCCGGCAGGTCAGCCGGATATCGGCGTGGCGGGCGAGGTCGGCGATCGCATCGGGATCGGCCAACTCGATGTTCTCACGAAGCGCTTTGAGCGTCACGGCCCGATACGTCGCGCCGGTATCGAGATAGGCGATACCGAGGCTGCTGGCGAGCATACGGGCGGCGGTGCTCTTTCCGACGCCGGCTGGGCCGTCGATTGTGACAATCATGGGCGAGAGTTTACCCCAACTCGCCTCCGCCGCCAAGCGGCCTGACGAATGCGGCGGCCTGTGGGGGCAGGAAAGGTCCGCGGCTACTCGCGCGTGCCGGTGGGCTTGAAGCCGCCGATGGTCTTGAGGTAATTGGCGCGCTCGAAGGCCCCGGGCTCGGAGCAGTTCGCGTGGCTCAGGACCCCCCGCATCCGATCGATCGATTCGTACTCCTTGGCCCGGAGGATTTCGACAAGCCCGTCAAGGACGGCCGCCGCGTGGGTCGGACCGTTTTTCAGCAGGGCCGATGTCATCATCACCACATCGGCCCCGGCGAGGATCATCTTGGCGGCGTCCTCGGCGGTGTGGATGCCCGTCGACGCCGCCAGCGACGCCTTCACCCGCCCGCGTAGAATCGCGATCCACCGCAGGGGCAGTCGATTCTCCTGCGACGTGCTCAGGTCCAGTTGGGGGGTGACGTCCATGGTCTCGACGTTGATATCCGGCTGATAGAAACGGTTGAACAGCACGAGGCCCTTGGCGCCGGCGTCGACCAATTTCTTGGCCATTGCGGCCGGGGCTGAGAAAAACGGTGACATCTTCACGGCCACGGGGATCGAAACGGTCTGGACGACCGAATCGACAATGGCCGTGTGGGCGCCTTCGACCAGCTCGCCGCATATCTTGGGGTTGGTGGGCAGGAAGTTGACGTTCAGTTCGATCGCGTCGGCCCCGGCGGATTCGACCTGGCCGGCGTAATCGGTCCAGCCGGTGTCGGAGACGCCGTTGAGCGAGGCGATGACGGGGATGTCAACGGCCTTCTTGAGGGCGGCGATGTGATCGAGGTACTGCTGCGGGCCCGATTGAAAATCGCCCATATCGGGATAATAGCTCAACGATTCGGCGAATCGGTCGGCGCCGTAGTTGAGGAAGTATTCGAGCTGCTCGGAGTCCTGCTGGATCTGCTCTTCGAACAGCGAGGCCAGCACGACAGCCGCGATGCCGGCATCGGCAAGCTGTCGGACTTTTTCGGTATCCATGCACAACGGTCCGGCCGAGGCCGCCAGTGGATTGGCCAGCTTCAGCCCCATGTACTCGGTGGAAAGGTCCATTGGGAGTCCTTTCGTAAGCAGTAGAGTTGTCACCTGCACGGGCATGATAGCAGTGGGCCTTGGGTTCGGCTACGCTCGCCGTGGAAAATCTTGACCCCCGCGCGGCGGGCGTCTAGATTCGTTTCACTATCAGTTCGGAGATAACCTTATGACGCCGTCGAATGTGCAGCAGACCCTGGTGGTCCTCAAGCCCGACACCGTGCAGCGCCGGCTGATCGGGCGGATCGTCGATCGATTCGAGCGGAAGGGGTTCAAGATCACCGCCCTGAAGTTCGTGCAGCTCTCGCAGGACCAGGCCGAGCGGATGTACGCCGTTCACGAAGGTAAGGAGTTCTACGAACGCCTGATGCGGTTCGTTCTCTCCGGCCCGGTCGTGGCGATGGTGCTGGCCGGGCCCGATGCGGTCGAGGTTGTGCGCGGTATGATGGGCCCCACCGATTCGGGACAGGCCCAGCCGGGGACGGTTCGGGGCGATTTCGGCATGGGCCAGCCGATGAACCTGGTGCATGGCTCGGACAGCGCCGACTCGGCGGCAAACGAAATCGCCGTGTTCTTCGAGCCCGGTGAGATTGTCGAATACACATTGGACACCGACGCGTGGACCCACGGGGGCTAACGCACGCTCATGGACGACGCCAAGCGCATCGAGCAGCTTCGCAGCGAACTCCGCCGCCACGACCGTTTGTATTACGTCGAGGCCGCCCCGGAGATTTCCGACCGGCAATACGACGAGCTGCTGGCCGAGCTGACGTCGCTGGAGGGGCGGCATCGGGACCTTGTTACGCCTGACTCGCCTACGCAGCGCGTGGGCGGCGAGCCGATCGAGAGCTTCGAAACCGTCACGCACGCGCTGGCGATGCTGAGCATCGACAATACCTACAGCGCCGACGATGTCCGCGAGTTCGACAAGCGTGTCCGCAAGGCGCTCGGTGGTCGGCCGTTCAGTTACCTGGTGGATCCGAAGGTCGACGGCGTCGCCGTATCGCTGCGTTACGAAAGCGGCCTGCTCGTCCTGGCGGTCACGCGGGGCGACGGCGTCCGCGGCGACGACATCACGGCCAACGCGCGGACGATCCGGGCGATCCCGCTGGCCCTGGAGGGGGAGGGCATCCCGGAGGTCATCGAGGTCCGCGGCGAGGTGTATTGGCCCCGAAGCAGGTTTGCCGCCACCAACGCCCGGCGCCGCGAGCAGGGGCTCGACACGTTCGCCAACCCCCGCAACGGAGCGGCCGGGACGCTCAAGCAACTGGACTCGGCCGTGGTCGCCGAGCGAGGCTTGGCTTTTCTGGCGCACGGCTTTGGCGAGATGTCAGGGCCGGCTCCTTCGGCAGGCTCAGGACAGGCCCTTTCGACAGGCTCAGGACAAGCGAGCGAGATCATGTGGCAGTTGAACGCATGGGGCATTGCAACCAGTCCCGACGCCCAGGTGTGCGACGACGTCGAGGCGGCGATGAAGGTCATCGGCAACTGGCCCGCCCGGCGGGACGAGGTCGATTACGAAACCGACGGCATGGTTGTGAAGGTCGACCAGCTCGAACTCCGCGACCTGCTCGGGGCGACCAGCAAGGCCCCGCGATGGTGCATCGCCTACAAATACGAAGCCGAGCGGACCGAGACCGTTCTGCGGGCCGTCGATCTGCAGGTGGGGCGACTTGGGACGATCACGCCGGTGGCGCGGTTCGACCCGGTGCAGCTGGCGGGCACGACCGTCTCCAACGCTTCGCTGCACAATTTCGATCAGATCCAGCGGCTTGACGTTCGCGTGGGGGATACGGTCATCGTCGAAAAAGCCGGCGAGATCATTCCCCAGGTCATCCAGGTCGTCCACGCCAAACGGCCTGTCGACGCGCAGGTTATTCCTGCGCCAAGCGAGTGTCCCTCGTGCGGCCACAGAGTCGACCGCGATGAAGGTGGCGTTCGTCTGCGTTGCAGCAATGCAGAATGTCCGGCCCAGATGTGCGAGCGCCTTCGGTTCTTTGCCGGGCGAAACCAGATGGATATCGAGAACCTCGGGCCGGCTGTCATCGATCAACTGGTGGATTGCGGCATGGTTCGCAGCTTCGCCGACCTTTACACGCTGAGGGTGGACGCTGTCGCCGGGCTGGATCGGATGGGGGACAAGTCGGCCGCCAACCTCATCGCCGCCATCGAGGCCAGCAAGACTCGGCCGTTGCAGCGTGTGCTGGCAGCGCTTGGGGTCGCCCATCTGGGCAGCACATGGGCCGAACAACTGGCGGCGGCCTTTGCCGATATGGACAAGCTCCAGGCGGCTTCGCTGAAGAACATCCAGGGAGCCCTGTCCACGCGGAAACGGAGGACCGAAAAGAAGATCGCCGAGCGCATTCGAGATTACTTTCAGACACCCGAAGGTCAGCGTGCAATTGAGGAAAATCCACATGGGGACGCTTTTTCAGCCTGGGTGCAGGCCGTGGCGATTCCGCATCTGCACGAGAAGAGACGGCAGCGATTGGCGAGCGGGTATGGCAGTGCACGTGAACTTGCCGAGGCTTCGCTCGCCGACTCGCCCGACGAATTGATGGACACGCTGTCGGAGGCCGGTGTGATCGCCAAGAGCGTTCACGACTACCTGAGTTCTCAGGCGGGGCAGGAAACGGTGAGCGGGCTAAGAGAAGTTGGATTGACCATGAAGGCCGATCTGCCTGCGTCGGCGGCCGGGGCGGGGGCGTTGGCGGGCAAGACGGTGGTTGTGACCGGTGCGTTGGCCCGCTTCAGCCGAGGCGAGGCGGAGGCGGCGATCAAGGCGGCCGGGGGCAAGGCGGTCTCCAGCGTCTCGAAGAAGACCGATTTCGTCGTCGCGGGCGAATCGGCGGGCAGCAAGCGGGATAAGGCGGCCGAGATGGGCGTAGAGGTGATCGACGAGGCGGAGTTCCGCAGGCGGCTTGACGCGGGGGCCTAGGCGGCGCAAGAAAAACGGCCTGCCGAGAACAGTGGGCAGACCGAAAGTTATGACAATGGCCGTGTGCGGGCCTTATCAGCCCCCACAAGATCAACTGCCGCTTAGCACATCGCCGCAAAGCTAAGCAGGATCAAGAACGCCATCCGGAACTTCTTTCGCCATTCGCTTGGCATGGGATCGCCTCGCATGCAATCGCCAGAACTAATGCTGACGACACATTATAGCACACCATTGTGCTTTCGTCTACCGGCAAAGTTTCCCCACCAAGAACAACGGCCCCAATGTTCGTAAGTGAGCAAGAAGCCGTTGGTTATGTTGCGGTTGGATCTTGGGTTGTTTATCTCTTGGAGAATTGGAATCTCTTGCGAGCGCCAGGCTGGCCGTACTTCTTGCGTTCGACCTGTCGAGCGTCGCGGGTGAGGAGGCCTAGGTGGCGGAAGGTGCTCTCGAGTTCCGGCATCGCCTTGGATAAAGCCCGCGCAAGACCCAGAGAGACTGCGTCGGCCTGACCGGTGGTCCCGCCGCCGCCGACGTTGACCCACATATCCCAGGACGCCATCATCTCGGCCGCCTCGAGCGGGGCGACGATGGCGTTCTGATCGCGCAGGGCGGGGAAGTAGGCGGCCGGCTCGCGCTTGTTGATAAGAATCTTGCCGCTGCCCGGGCGAATCCGCACGCGGGCGACGGCGCGTTTCCGCCGGCCTGTTCCCCAGATGTAGTGCACGCCGTCAGGAAGCGCCGGGGCTGTGCGCTTCGGTGCGGCGGGCTTTTCCTCTTTAGGGGCCTCAGCCACAGGGGCGTCGGCTTCGGGGGCTTCAGCCTTGGGCTCTTCCTTTTTGGGGGCTTCAGCCTTGGGCTTTTCCTTTTTAGGGGCTTCAGCCTTGGGCTTTTCCTTTTTAGGGGCTTCAGCCTTGGGCTTTTCCTTTTTAGGGGCTTCAGCCTTGGGCTTTTCCTTTTTAGGGGCTTCAGCCTCGGGCTCTTCCTTTTTAGGGGCTTCAGCCTCGGGCTTTTCCTTTTTAGGGGCTTCAGCCTTGGGCTTTTCCTCTTTAGGGGCTTCAGCCTTGGGCTTCTCCTTTTTAGGGGCTTCAGCCTTGGGCTTTTCCTTTTTAGGGGCTTCAGCCTTGGGCTTCTCCTTTTTGGGGGCTTCAGCCTCGGGGGCGTCGTCGCCGGCGGGCTGGGGGTCGGCTTGCTGTGTGTCGTCGTCCTTAGCCATAGGGATGGTTTCCGTCAGATCTCCAGCGGCTGAGGCTGCTGGGCTTGGTGGGGGTGATCGCTTTCGGCGTAGACCTTCAGCTTGGTCAGCATCTGGTGGCCGAGCTTTGTCTTGGGCAGCATGCGGCGGACGGCCTCTCGGATCACCCGGTCGGGGTGGCGCTGGAGCATTTGCTCGAGGGTCCGGACCTTTCGCCCGCCGGGATAATGGCTGTAGCTTTCATAGATCCGCTGCATGGGCTTGTTGGCGCCCGTGACTTTGATCCTGGCGGCGTTGGTGACAATCACGAAGTCACCGCAGTCGACGTGTGGCGTGTATTCGGGGCGGTGCTTGCCCATCAGGATCGTCGCGATCCGCGTGGCCATCCGTCCGAGGACCTTGTCGGTCGCATCGACCAGATGCCACTTGGCGACCAATTCGCCCTTCTTGGCCATGTAACTTTTCATAAGTCGTTCTATATTCCGTGCGCCATGCCCGGGTAGGCCGAGCGGCGCAACCAACGGGAACCCCGTATTATGCGGGACGGCGGGCGGATGTCAACGCCAATTTGGGCGGTTTCTTTCGTTCGATTATCCGTCGGGGTCTTCTTGTTTTTTCTGTGACTTTCTTGACAAGCTATGGTCAGCAAGGGCCTAATATTGATACAGATCACCTCATGGCGCTGCCGTCTGTATCTCGGACGGCGACCCCCGCACGGCTTCGGCGCCATGCAAAACAACTCGGGCGGGATGGTCCCGCCTTCGAACAGACATGGATGTCCGGACGAAGCACCACCGCTCCATCGGCCCGGCAGGATGAACAATTCTTGAGTGAGACGTCGGCCGACGGGCGGCAGGGCGCAGAGGAGACCGAAACATGCGTATGACGATCAAGCTGTTACTGTGCGCTGCTGTGTTGGCAGGCGGTGTCGCCCGCGCCGACTCGCTGAGTGAGCAGCAACGCGCCAAGCGGAAGCTGCTGGCCTATCGGGCCGCTCGCGCCGACGCGATCCGCAAACTGGCCGAGCGCATCAAAGGCCTGATGATTACGTCGGAAACCACCGTGGCCGACTTTGTGACCGAGAGCGATCAGATCAATACCGCACTCAGCGCATTCCTGACGGGCGTCCGCGAGAAAGGCAAACCTCGCTACAACGACGACGGAACGTGTGAATTGACGATGGAGGTGACGCTGAAGACCATCATCGTCAACTTGAAGACCATCCACAATCGCTACTACAAGGGCAACACGATCAAGGCGAAGGACTTCGAGCAGATGACGGTCACCAACAAGGTGCAGGTGCTGGAAGAGACGGGCATGGGCGCCGAGCCCGAGCCCTTCGACGAAGGCGCCATGGTGCCCGTCACCAGCGGCAATCTGGCTGTAGCCAGCCATCTGGCGGGCCGGGCCAAAGCCTACTGGAATGCCCACGTGACCGGGCGGGGACGCCTGATGGCCGTTCGCGCCGCCCGCGTGGAGGGCATGCGCCGCCTGGCCGAGCGCATTGGCGGAGTCTTCATCGACTCGGAAACCACCGTTCAGGATTTTGTGGCCGACAGTGATTTCATCAACCTGGCGACCGGCACATTCCTGCGAGGCGTGCGGGAGACGGGCATCAAGTATCACATGGACGAGTTGATCGTCGAGGTGAGAATGGAAGTCACCCTCGTGGACGTGCTGACGTCCATCAAGAGCTGGATGAAAAGCACGCAGAAAGGCGGGCAGCTCAAAATCAAGCGGCTGGAGCAGGTCATCGTGACCACCAAGAAACGCGTGATCGCCGAGACCGGCATGGGGATCCCGCCCGAGCGGTACCTCAAGGATGTGCCCACCGAAACCATTGTGCTGATGAAGCTGGCTACCAATTCGCCCGCATGGGTCAGCACCAGCAAACGCGTGGTCGGCCAGGGCGCCTTGGACATGGATGCCGCCATCGCCCAGGCCAAACTGATGGCCTACCGGGCGGCCGAACTGGATGCACGCCGCAGGTTGGCCGAAGAGACCATGGGCCTGATGATTACCTCCAGCACGTCGGTGGCCGATTTTGTGACCGCCCATGACGAGATCCGCACGGCCATGCTGACGTTCCAGCAGGGCGCCCACGTGGTGAACGGCTCGCAAAGGCTCATGGACGACGGCACGGCGGAAGTGACCGTGGAAATCGACCTTGAGCCGCTGTGGGAGACGATCCTGATCTATCAGCGGAAATACCGCGTTACGATTCGCTGACCGGCGACGACCGAACTGGCGATTGGAGAAACACGATGCTCAAGAAAATCCTGATGACGCTGCTTCTCGGCGGCCTGTTCTTGTCGCTGCCGCTGCTGAGCGGGTGCGAAGAGTCGACAAGCGAGACGCAGCTCGAAGTCGAAGTCGAAGAAACCCATATGGTCGTCGAGTAGATTTCGACGGCGAAGTGGGTCTTTCAACTGCGCAGCGCCGCACGCCCGGACGACGGACGGGCGGCGTTGCGCCATATGTAAGGGATACATCCAATGCGCAGAACGCTCGCGATGGGGATGACATGGGTGGTGGCCCTGCTGCTGGCCGGCTCAGCCGTCGGTCAGAACGTCGTCCAACGAGGCGACAACCTCGTTGAAGTGACCGTCACCGGGGTGGGGATGACCAAGAAAGAGGCCGTCAACGACGCCCTTCGCAAAGCGGTCGAGCAGGGGGCGGGGACCTTTATCTACTCCCAGTCTCAGACCGAGGACTTTGTGCTGGTGCGCGACACGGTGCTGGCGCGGTCGGCGGGGTTCGTGCAGGAAAAGAAGATCCTCTCGGCCCGGGAGGATCCCATCGAAGGCACGTGGGAGGTGAAGCTCAAGGCCGTTGTCTCCGTCCAGGGGATCGAGGATACCTGGGGCGTCGTCAAGAACCTCCTGGCCCAGATGGGCCGGCCCAAGATCATGGTCGCCATTACCGAGGCGATCGATCAGCAGGAGCAAGCGGATGCCACCGTCCAGACGCGGATTGAGAACCTGTTGCTTGAGAGCGGCTTTCGCCTGGTCAACAAGGAGCAGCTCAGCGCGATCGAGAAGAAGCAAATCACCGCCGCCGTGGTGGCCAACAAGCCCGAGGCCGTCCAGGCCATCGCACAGAAGTTCGGCGCGCAACTGTTCATCACCGGCAGCACCAGCGCCGCCAAGGGCGCATCGGGCGGGGCCTACGGCATAGACATCCATCGCTACGGCGCCGACGGCGATATCAAGTGCTATCGCAGCGACACGGCCGAGCTGCTGTCCAGCAGGAACGGGCGAGCGTTCTCGGCCGATCGGACAAAACGGCTGGCCGCCAAGAAGGCCCTGTCGGAGCTCGGCAATGCGATCGGCCCCATCATCCAGCAGGATATTTTGTACTACTGGCAGGACGCCCTGCAGGGACGCGGCAGCGCCAAACTGGTTGTCGAGGGCATCAATTTCGACGACGCGATGTCGCTGGAGGATGCCCTGGGCGCGCTGGAAGAAATCACCTCCGTCGATACCGAGTTCAACGATACGATCGCCGAGTTCGAGCTGGAGGCGAGCCTCCCGGCCAAGAAGCTCGCCCGGGCGCTCAGCAAGAAAATCAAAACGATCAAGATTACCAACGTATCGCAGAACGTGATCAAGGCGACCTACCGCGGCGACTGAGAAGCTTGTGGCATGGGCGCCTGCCTGCCGGTAGGTAGGTTTCGCCCATGCGTCGCACGGCCGTCTCGGCCGTGCATACGCCCGCCCGCAGAAAGGACTATCCATGCAGTATGACGTTGGCCGCATCGGCCGCGTGATCGTCGCACGCGGCTACGACGGGGAGGATGTCTATGCGGGGATCGAACAGATCGCAGCCCGGGAGAATATTGCCGGCGGCGTCGTGATCGTCGTGGGCGGCCTGCGGCGCGGGAAGGTGGTCGTCGGCCCCAAGAACCTCACCGGCCCGCCCGAGCCGATGTTCCGCGAGTTCGACGACGCCCGCGAGATCGCCGGCGTGGGGACGATCTTCAGCGACGACACCGGCCCCAAGCTGCACCTCCACGGCGCGATCGGCCGCGGCGATGACGTGATCGCAGGCTGTCCGCGCGGCGGGGCGGACGTATTCTGCGTGCTCGAAATCGTGATCATCGAGATCGAAGGCCTGACGGCCTCTCGATCGATCGACCCGGAATACGGCCTGAAGCTGCTCGCCCTCGCCGGCGCCAACGTCAAGAGCGTCTAGGCTGCATGTCGCGAGTTGGTCGAGGGTGTCTTATCAGGGCTTGGGGCGAGGAGCTTCCAGGGGTCGCCGAAGGAGTTGAATGCGGCCTGGACGGAGCGTCAGGGAAATGCTGTCGGGGCTGACGATGAGGGTATCCTCCACCATCTGCGCCCGGTCAATGTATATGGGGGTCAGGTCCGTCCGGGCCGACGTCCACGTCGCGGTTCGCCGGGCCGTCAGGATCAGGAATTGGCCGTCGTCACTGATGCGCGGCAGGACGATCTGCTGCGCGTGCATGAAAACCAGCGCGGCGATCAGCGAGATGGCCACAACCCCCATGATCGCCGCCAGGCGAACGGTTGGTCGGCGGATCAGCAGGGCGCCGGTCATCACCACCAGCAGGGCCAGGCCGATCAGCATCACTCGCCGGCGGATCGAGGCCGGCCATAACGGGCGGTCGCTCTGATAGGGCTCGTAAGCGGCCGGATCGATGAAGGCGGCGGGGTTGACGAGGCGCTCGGGCCAGTAGATGTCGGCGGTGGCCCTGAGCGGCTCGTCCGTGCGGGCATCGCCGGTGGTCAGTTCAATGAGGTAGGTCTGGCGAATGGCGACGGCCGGCAGGACGACAGGCAGAGAGGCGGCGCTGCCGGGTGCGACCGTAATTGGATGGACGAACGTGGGGCCGCCGAGTTGCCAGCGAATAGTCGCCGAGGCGATGGCCGCGGGGGAGTGGTTGTGGATCATCAGGATCGCCCGGCGGTAGGGGGCGTCATCGGCGGCGTCATCGGCGGGCGACAACGTCACTGTCACCTGCTGCTGGGCCGGCGCGGCCGAGCAGTGCGCAGCTGCGGCCAGCAGCGCACAACCGGCCAGGATGAGTCTAGCCCGCGTCATTCGACCGGCTCTCTGCATGCGGCCACCAGCAACTTGGCCCGCAGCACCTCGGCGACCGACCAGGCTTGGGCGATGCAGCCTCCGGGCTGACGGGGCTCATCGCCGTCGAAAACTTCGCTGATCGTTCCCAGCCCCGCCTCGCCCAGGTGCGCGTCGAACTCCGACAGCCACGACTCGGCCTGGTCGGCGGCGGCGGGGGAGTGCTCGTGGACCTTCAGGTAGGCTTCGATGAAGGGCCCGATGAGCCACGGCCAGACCGTGCCCTGATGGTACGCGCGGTCGCGGGCCAGGCGGTCGCCGCTGTAGGACCCTCGATAGGCCGGGTGCGAACTCGCCAGCGTTCGCAGCCCAACCGGGGTCAGCAATTGCGTCTGCACGACACGCACAACGTCGCGCTGCTGGTCGGTTGACAGGGGGCTGTATGGGAGAGAGACGGCGAAAATCTGGTTCGGCCGGATGGCATCGTCGATGCCGTCAAGGCAGAGGCAGTCGTAAAGGCATCGCTCTCGCTGGTTCCAGAACGTCTTGGCGAAGGCGGGGGCGATCAGTTCAGCCAGGTGGCCGTGTTGATCGGCCAGGCCGTCGTCGATACCGCGGCAGCGATGCTCCATGATCCGCTGGGCCGCATACCACAGAGCGTTGATCTCGACGGCCTTGCCGTAACGCGGCGTGAACACATCGTCGTCGACCGCAGCATCCATCCACGTCAGTTGCGTCTGGGGCGATCCGCCCATCAGCAGGCAGTCGCCATCGGCGTGGATGTCGAACCGCGTGCCGTCGTGGTAGGCCTGCAGGATGGCGGCCGCTGCCGGCAGGAGTTGCTGCGACCAGAACTCGGTATCGCCGGTCGCCTGCAGGTATCGCTCGGCCGCGATGATAAACCACAGCGACGCGTCGATGCTGTTGTAGTGCGCGCTCGTGCCGTCGTCGTCGAAACAGTTCGGCGCCAGCCCGTCACTGATCCAGGCGGCGAAGGTCTTGAATACCTGGCGGGCCACGTCGAATCGGCCCGTGGCCAGGCACAACCCCGGCAGGGCGATGAAGGCGTCGCGGCCCCAGTCGGCGAACCAGTGGAAGCCCGCCAGGATCGTCGCCGACGATGGGGCGTTGACGAACTGGCGACGAACGATAAAGGCGTCGCCGGCAACGGCCAGGCGCCGCGCCGTGTCGTCGGCCTTATCGCCGACCGCCGCTGCCGCCGCGGCCAGGCGCTGCCGCCGCCGGTCGTGGGTCGAGGCGAACAGGATTCGCCCCGCCTCGTCCAGGCCGCCCTGCACCTCGCAAGATTGGCCGTCGGCGAGCTCGCAGATGAACATGCCGGGGGAGTAGGTGTCTTCGGGCTCGCCCTGGCCGCGGGCGATGTCGGCGCGGTAGCAGAAGGCGTACCACCATTGCGGGCTGGCCTGGAAGGCCGCGCCCGTGCTGGTGAGGTACAGGCTGTGGGCAAGGTTCGTTCGATCGTGAACGACCACGCCGTCATCGATGCGGTCGAATGTCATGCGATGGGGCATCTCGGCGCTGCGAACGTGGTGGTAGTCGCGCAGGGCTGCGAACGGGCGAACGTGCAGCGTTGCCGATCCGCCGCGCAGCGTGTAGCGGATGACGACGGCGTTGGCCGATTCGGCCAGGATTATCTTCTTGGTCAACTCGAGATCGCCGATGCGGAAGACGAAACGCGGGGCGACGTCGTTGACGAACGTCTCGAGATGCCGCCACCCCTGCGGCGACATCGCCCGGTCGAACTCGTTGGTGGCCAGCTCATGGGTCTGGCCGGAGGCGTCCAGATGCTCCATCACCGTCGCCAACGCCATGATCCGCCCGACGGGCGGCTGTGCGGCGGCGACTAGTAACCCATGGTATCGGCGAGTGTTACAGCCGGTTATGCTGGCCGATGCATAGGCGCCGATGCCGTTGGCGATCAGCCATTCCTTGTTCAGCAGCTCGTCCAGATCGCCGTCGCGGCAGTCGATCGTCAACGGGGGCGGCAGCTTGTCGTTGGGGGGGTGGTTCATCACCGCCAGCATATCAGCTGATCGGCGAACGGGCAATGAGCCGGCCGGCAACGAGATGACGGCTGGTTCATGATTTCAGATAGATCGGGTTGGTCCAGGCGGATCGGCCCGTGGCGTCGGTGACGACAGCTCGGACGTAGGGCCAGCTTGATGGCGTCTTGATCTTGAAGCTGCTGACGCTCTTGCCGTCGCCTGCCTCACGGCGCTCGCCCTGGCCCGGGCCGGACTTGAATGTGATCCGCGCCGCCGGCGAGCAGCGCAGCGTGATCTTGCCGTCGGTGACGCGGAAGTCGTGGACCTTCGGCCCGCAGGACGCGTAGGTCGCGCCGGTGCGAACGGCCTTGAGGACATTGGCGACCGTCAGCGACCGCATCTTCAGCCACGTCCAGCCGCCGAATGTGTCGGTGGCCCCGGGGCGGCCGCCCGAGTGCGTGTCGTCGACGGCGACCGCCGGCAGGCGCCGGTTGCGGTCGAGAATGTAGGCCCATTCGTTTTCGCTGCATCCCCGCCCGGCGCCGGCGTCGCAGATCGTGTTCCAGACCTCCACGGCCGCGACGTCCTTGAGATCTTTGTAGTCGGCGAACTCCATCCCGCACCAGAACGGATGGCCCAGGATCGTCAACCCGCCGACTTTGGCGACCTGTCGGACGCAACTGACGGCCTGGTTCTTGGCGCTGGTTGTTTTCGGCTTGAAGCCGTGCGGCACGTTCAGGGCGACCAAGTGAAAAGAACTCTTGTAGGTCGTCATCGGCGGATGAAGCTCCGTCCCGCTGATCACGAGCAGGCTCTTGGTGGACAGGGGCCGGACGTCGTGCGTGGCCCCGTGGTCGGTGATCGCCAAGACGTCGTAGCCCTTGCGGCGGTAATTGGCGACGACCTGGCGGGGCGGCAGGGCCCCGTCGGAGGCGTTGGTGTGGGTGTGGAAATTGGCTTTGTACCACTGGCCGGGCTGTTCGAAGGGGTTGACGAAACGGGTCATACTGAACGGTCCTTTCCGTTGGCCTCGCGTTGGATTGCAGCGCGGCGGGGCGGGTCCGCCTCCGCCGGTCATCTTGCTGCGCGTGCCCGAGTGGTCAGTCGGTGGGCGGGTCGTCGGTCGAGCTGTCGGCCGGCTGGTCGTCCGTATCGTCGGCGTCGCCGGGCTGGTCGGTCGGCTTGTCGGCCGCCTGCTTGGCCTTTTGGCGGACGAGTTCTTTGCGGACGCGGGCCCGGGCCAGAACGTATTGTTCTTCGGCGTCGACCTTGAACGCCTGGGTGTAGTAGCTCTCGGCGTCTTCCAGCCTCC
>DRGC01000012.1 GCA_011050235.1 Phycisphaerae bacterium
GCGCTGGACGAAGTGCTGGCCTAGCACGCCCTTGCCGGTTGGCCCAACATGGACAGCCTGACCCGCCAGCAGGTCCGGGCGATTGACCGCTGCGCGATCGAGCAGTGGGGCGTCTGCAGCCTGGTGTTGATGGAAAACGCCGGCCGCCAGGCGGCGGATCTCGCCGCCGAACTCCTGGGCCCGTCATCGCAGGGCTCGGTCGCCATCGTCGCCGGGGCCGGCAACAACGGCGGCGACGGGTTCGTCATCGCCCGCCATCTGAACCTCCGTGGTATCGATGTTGCTGTTTATCTGGTCGCAGCCCGCGACAAGCTCACCGCCGACGCCGACGCCAACCTCCAAATCCTCACGCGGCTTGCCGTCCCCGTCCGGGATGTCGCCGAAGCGGACCTGGGCTCGCTGGCCCGGACACTGGCCGGGGCGGATCTGGTGGTCGACGCCGTCGGCGGCACGGGCATCACCGGCGGGCTGCGAGGATCGATGGCCGAGGCCGTCCGACAGATCAACGCCGCCGATCGGCCGGTGCTGGCGGTGGATATTCCCACCGGGCTGGATTGCGATACCGGCAGGGCGGGGGACCCCACCGTCCGGGCGACGGCAACCGTGACATTCGTCGCCCGCAAGCGAGGCTTTGATGCGCCCGAATCGGCCGCCTACACCGGGCGTGTGGTCGTCGCCGATATCGGCATCCCGACGGAGGCGATTAATCTGAAGGATATGCTTGACTCGGCCGGCGACCGGTAGGTAGTCTGCCCGAGGATATGGAGGTCCCACCGGCCTGGGCCGGTGACATCTCGTGCAGGGAATTCATACGGACAGTGTTTTCCGGGACTCGGTATAAGTTTCTGAACTTTACGCCGCGATGTAGCCGAAGAAGGAAGGACGGGGACGTAAGAGAGTCCTTTCATCTAATGCAGCGACGAGTCGCTATTTTGACGTGCCTGTGTCTGGCGACGAGTGTTGCCGTCGCCCAGCCGTCTGCGCCCCCGCCGGCGAAGACGTATCCCTACTATGTCCAGCAGTTGCTCGGCGCGTTTCCCGCATCGCAGGCCGGGGGGGCGCCTGAAGTCGACCTGTTCCTGCCGAACGTCCCGCTCGCCGACGGCATCCGCGGCCCGACGTGTCTGATTCGCGTGCCGGCCGAGTTGATCCACGGGCGCGCGGCCACCCGTGCGGCCGCCGCGCGGGCCAGTTGGGTCCTCAGCAACCTGCCCGACGATCAGTGGCGCCAGTCGCTGGACCAGGCTACGCACGTATACGTTCAGTTCTGGTGCGTGCCGCTGGCCGATTACGCCAAGGCCGGCGCCGAGCTCCAGAAGCGACTTCGGCCCCACCGGCGTAACGGGCGCCGAGCCGAAATCGTCCACCTCGGCAACGGCCAAAACTATGCCGTCTTCGCCTGCCTGCCCCAAATGCGATGGCCCGTGCTGCAGCAACGACTGAAGCTGGCCGGCGGCGCCGACCCCATCGATGCCGCAATGACCCTCCTCCAGCGCATCGATGCCAAAAGCGATCTGGCCGCGTTGTGCTATCAGACCCTGGCGCTGCGGGGGGCCGAGTCGATCGAGGCCGTCGAGTACCTCATCGCGATCGGTTCGCCTCACCGAAGCGGCGCGATCCGCGCCATGCAGACCTGCGACAGCGCGGACGTGACGGACTGGCTGATCGGCCTGGTCGCCAGCGAAGACCGCCTGGTGTTCCGGGCGGCGCGGCGAGCGTTGCTGGATCGGCCTCGACAACAGGCTCGCGCTCTGTACGTTTCCTGGCTGGCCCAACGCGCGGGCAAGACGAGCGTTGAGGCCGAACTTGAGGCCTGCGCCGCTGTCGGCGCCACAGAGGCCGCCGCCCCTTTGGCGACCGTCCTGCGGAAGCCGTTTCGCCTTCGCGAGTTTCTCCGGGCGCTCTGGCTGCGGCGCGAACTGACCGGCCACCCGATCTCGCCACAGCTTCAGGCCGCCGCCGAACAAGTCAAGCAGTTGGCCGGCCCCCACCGGAGCGAGGCTGAAACAAAGCGTCAGGCCATTCAGGCCGTCGAGGCCATCGCCGCCGCCAACGATACCGAGGCCGCCGCCGTGATCGGCGTCGAACTGGCCGTCCTGCGCACCCGCCGAAGCGGCGGATCGAGCGTCGTCAATCGGGCTGGGCTCTACATCCTGCAGCACCTCCCCGATGGCGCCGGCGAGAAGTTCGTGCGGCAGGTCGCAGCCACGTGCGCGGCGCCCCAGGACGTCCGTCGTCTGCAGGCGATCGCTATCCATCTGGCCCTGGTGGCCCGGTCCCATGCCAACAGCCAAAAGTCTGGCCGCCGACGCCCGTTGTCCGTCAGCCGGCCGAGGGTCGCCGGCCCGCGCATCAAGACCGTCACCCCGGGCAGGAGCCCTTACGGCATCAAGCGGGGCGTCAAAGCCCCTCACATCAAGGCCATCAAGATCAAGCCTCTCGCCAAACCGGCCGTCAGGACCCCTTACTAACGCCACCTGCCGGCGGGCGATTCAGGAATATATTTCTTTGGGCGGCGAAGCGTCCGTATAATCCCCGCGCTCGGTCGTCGAGACGTCACGAAATAGGACCTTAAGCCCAACGGATGGAGAAGCCCCATGCCACTGGTACCGATGCGAATCCTGCTGGACCACGCCGCCGAGAACGATTACGGCGTCGTCGCCCTGAACGTCAATAACATGGAGCAGATCCAGGCGATCATGATGGCCGCGACCGAAACCGACTCGCCCGTGATCGTCCAGGCCTCCCGCGGCGCGCGGAAATACAGCAACGACGACTACCTCCGTCACCTGATACTGGCGGCAGTTGAGTTGAACCCCAAGCTGCCCATCGTCATGCACCAGGACCACGGCAACAGCCCCGAGACCTGCATGAGCGCTATCAAGCAGGGCTTCACCTCGGTGATGATGGACGGCTCGCTGAGCGAGGATGGCAAGAGCCTCGCCACCTACGAACACAACGTCAAGGTCACCCGCAAGGTCGTCAACGCCGCGCACAAGAGGGGCGTCACGGTCGAGGGCGAGCTGGGCGCACTGGGCGGCATCGAAGACGGCCACGGGGCGGGGCTGTCCCAGGCCGAGGCCCAGGCCCACCTGACCGATCCCGACCAGGCCGAGCAGTTCGTCGCCGCCACCGGCGTCGACGCGCTGGCCGTCGCGATCGGCACCAGCCACGGGGCCTACAAGTTCTCCCGCAAGCCCACCGGCGATGTGCTGCGCATGGACGTCATCGAGGAAATCCACAAGCGCCTGCCCAGCACACATATGGTGATGCACGGCTCATCGAGCGTCCCGCAGCACCTGCAGGACATCATCAACAAGTATGGCGGCAAGATAAAGCAGACCTACGGCGTGCCGATTAGGGAAATCCAGCGGGGCATCCGCCACGGCGTCCGCAAGATCAACGTCGACACCGACAATCGCCTGGCGATCACCGGCGCGATCCGCAAGGTCTTCGCCGAGACGCCCGAGAAGTTCGACCCGCGCGACTATCTCAGGCCTGCCCGCGAAGCGATGGCCGAGGTCTGCAAGCAGCGGATGATCGCCTTCGGCCAAGCCGGCAACGCCGGCAAAATCCGCACCAGGACCTGCGCGAAGATGGTGAGCTTCTACGGGCTGGGCCTCAAGAGCAAAACCGCAAAGAAGGCCAAGAAAAAGGCCACCAAGACCACCAAGAAAGCGACCCGCAAGACTGCCAAGAAAGCCAAACGTCCCCGTCGCTAGGGCATCGAGAGCATTGACAGGCGCTTCACAAATTTCCGCACACCCATCGGCCCGAAACACTCATCGGCTCGCAATCGGTGGAACGGTTTCGGGCCTTTTTCTTTTTCTTTTCAGCAGGGAGTGTGGACTTCCTTTTTATCCCATGCTGTGGTAGGTTCTGGGTGGTAAAGTGGCCAGGCGCACGTAAAGGAAAGGGGCTTGCCATGTTGGGAAAGAATGTATGGGTCGTACTGATTTCGATGGGTCTGATTCTGGCTCTTGTGGGCTTTGTCGCCGACGGGCCGCGCGCCCACGGGCAGGAGGACCCGCCCGCCGGCGAAGAGGGTGAGGACGGCGAGCGCACGAAAGACCGTTGGGTGCTGCCCAGCTACGTCGATCCGCATCCGTGGCTCCAGTATGTGCGGGTCTCTCCCAACGGCAAGCAGGTCTTCTACAACCAGATACGCCGGCTGGAAGGGCACGAGGCCGATCAGTCATGGTACTCGAGCCGTTGGTGCACGTACGTGCTGGATACGACCTCCGGCATGACGGACGACGCCGCCAACACCATCGACCGGAAGCTGACGGCCCATTTCGACGTGTACTCCATCGAGTACTCTCCGGACAACAAGCTGCAGTTGATCTCGCTATTGCGGCGGACATACCCGGTGCGCGCGCTGTTTATCGTCCGCAACGTCAAGACCGGCAAGATTATCGCCAAGATCCCCCAGCCGGAACGGGCATGGGCCTGCTGGCTGGGCAACAAGCGGCTCGCCGTCTCGCGCCAGATCGACAAGAAGTTCGGCTTCGTCTACATGTATTCGCCCAAAGGCAAGAAGCTCGGTCGGACCAAGTTTCGCGGGCGCGTTCTGGCCGCCGACGCCGCCGGCAAGATCCTGGTGATGATGGCCCACAAAGCGGATATGACCCGCGGCGTCACCCACGCCAAGGCGGACGTGGTGGTCCTTCGGGCCTCGGACGGCAAGGTGCTCCGATCCGTGCGTAACGCCCGAAGGCAAAAGCCCGTCACCGCCGCGATCAGCCCGTCGGCTAAGTATGTCGCGATCGGGCAGATGTGCTGGGACTACAATACCGTCGGCACGGATCACATTCTGAACGTCATGCCCGTCGACCCGGAGTCCGAGGTCAAGCCGCTCAGGATCTCGCGCCGGGCGCCGATCATGCCCATTTCGATCAGCGATGAGGGCAACACGATCATCCTGGCCGAGAACCCGGGCGGGCGGACCTTCGGCTCGGTGAAGTACATGAACATCGAGGGCAAGTCGCGGGTCATTGTCCCCTACAACGCCTCCGGTGCGCAGGTCCACGGCGACGAGGTGTTCTGCCTCGTTGACGCCGATGTGCCCTTTATTGTCGCTACCCCTTTGGAGACCGAAGGCGATCTGACGGGCGACGAGACAAAAACGCCGTAGATCGATCGCCCCGAGAGACGCTCAGGTGATTGTCTCGATTTCCTCTCGGCAGATTTCGGCCCAGCGGGTCAGGCGGCGGGGGTCGTTTTCGATGGTGCTGACATCTTTCAGCACGATCGAAAAGTGCGTGCCGCGGGCGATCTGAAGACCCTCCGAAATAATGCGACGCACCCGGTTCTCGTCAAAGCCCACGCACACCATCTCCGCCGGGTTCGGGCGCCAGGAGATCGAGTAGTCCGCGCCGATCTGCTCGACACACCTGGCCAGGTCCGCCACCGGGGCCACGCCGATCCGCCGCAGATTGGGAATCTGCCGCAGCATGTCGATCTTGTTGGTCAGGTCCTCGCAGCATCCGTAGGCGATCAGCCCGAACTGGGCCATGATCGGCAGTTGGTACTGCAGCAGGAACTCCTCGTGCATCGCCGGCGAGACCAGCGTGAACTCCTGGCTGGGCGTGAACCACCACAACTGTTTTCGATCCACGCCGCACACGTTGGCGGCCGGGCCGGGAAGCTCGTTGGCGTAAGGCATCGTCAGCGTGTTCGACGCTGACAGCCCCCAGTCGCCGGCATCGGCGGCCTGTTGGTGAACGGCCAGGATGCCGTCGCGCATGAACGCCATCACCCGATGCAGCTTGGCCGGCTCATCCACCATATCGAACATGAACTGCTGGATCCCTCTCAGCCACCCCAGGTCGGTCGAAAGGTCCGATGACCAAACGTTGTACCAGGGGCTGCGGTCCAGATCGACGGGAATCAGATCGCCGACCGCCTCACACACTCGCTCATAGCGTTCAGCCGTAGCGGCCCCATCGATTTCATGCCGCGGCGGGACGAGCTTGTCGACGTCGTCGAGCGTCTTGAGCGGGTAATCGGTGATCTTGAAGGAATAGCCGTCCTGGACGCGGTCGCCGCCAACGCCCCAGCCGGTGTGAGTGAACGCCGCCCGCACCGACAGCCACGGCTCGATGATGAAGTCATCCGGATACGCGTGCCGCCACAGGCCGAACCGAAGCTGGTGCTCCAGCGGGTACAGGGAGTCATCCTCGCACTCGCGATGCATCACCTCCGGCACTTCGCCCTCGCCGCCGTCGGGCCGCAGGCAAAACAACGGCCGCACCGGCTTGAGGCTGTTGTGGTCACGCCACAACTGGCGCAGCTCGTCATAGCGCGGGTCAGCCGCCGCCTCGGCATACGCCTCGGCCAAGCCGCGAAGCATCTCAATATCCTTGGAACGACTCATCTGCATCTCCAAGCCGAAACGCGGTGGGTTAGGAAACCCACCGCGCAGGAAGGTAACTTCGCCAAGCGCGGCGGATTTCCTAATCCGCCGCGCATCGAACGCCCGCAGATTCTCCACTCGGGCTGGCGCCATTTCAAGCATGCGCGCCGCATCCGGCCCATGGTATCATGACATGCTATGGCCGAAACAAAGGAACAATACGCCCAACAGCTGAAGGGGTGGGTCGAGCGGCTGGAGGCAGGGGAGTGCGGCGATTGCCCGTGCCCGAAAACCAAGTGCCACTGGCACGGCAACTGCCGCGACTGCGTCCGCCTCCACCGCATGCAGGGCCATCACCTTCCCGCCTGCCTGCAATTCATCATCAAAGACAAGATCAAAGCCCTAGCCGCCACAGCCGAACTAAACACCTCCGACAAGCCCCTCCGCCCCGACGAGTTCTACGAACACGCCAAGAAGGCCCTGTCCCAGGAGTAGGCGGGACGCTATCAGGCGTAGGGTGGGCAACTTGTTGCCCACGGGGGTCCGAGCGCCCTGCGATGGTGGGCAACAAGTTGCCCACCCTACGGCTGAGGTGCAGTTGCTGGGAGTTGCTGTTGGATCTCCGCAATCGCCTGCTCTACGACCTCTCGCACCGACGCCGATGTGCCAGGTGCGCGAGCCAATTTCTGCAATGCGGGCAAAGCGTCTTGAGCTTCAGATCCCATCTTTCCCAGCGCCGTAGCAGCTTGGTAGCGCGCCGCCGGGTCACGACTGCCAAGGCAAGCCACCAGTGCGGGAACAACGATCTTGGGATCGTCCGTAATCTGCGAGAGGGACTTCGCGGCCCGAATGCGGACTTCGGCGTCAGGATCATTTGCCGCGCGGGTTAGGGCAACGACAACTCTTTTCGCGGCAACGCCAATTTGCCCAAGGGAGCGTGCAGCCGCCATGCGGACGCCGTTGTCTTTGTCCGTCTCCAGGCAGACGGCCAACGCCATAGCTGTCTCCTTGGCCGGCGGGCCAATCTTGCCAAGCGCTTCGGCGGCCGACTCGCGCACTACGTTCAACTTGTGGGATAATGCCCTTGCCAGCGCCGGAACAGCCTCACTTGCCCCCGGACCAATCCTCCCAAGGGCCGTCGCAGCTTCCATGCGGACAACACCGTGTTTGTCCGTGTCTAGGCAGACAGCCAACCCCATAGCCGCATCCTTGGCGGGCGGGCCCATGAAACCAAGAGCTACGGCGGCAGAGCTGCGAACGCCATACGGCTTGGCGGACAACGCCTCCACCAACGCCGGAACAACTTCACTTGCCTCCGCACCAATCTCCCCCAGGGCCCCTGCAGCTGCCTGACGGATCTCGACATGTTCACCATCATCGTGCAACAGGCGGATCAAGGACGGCACGGCAGCCTTTGCAATCGGACCGACTTCCCCCAACGCTCTTGCACTTTCGTCCCGGACGATCCCATCTCCATCCCGCAATCCGTGCATCAGGGCCTTCACGACCACCTGACTACGGACACGAATGCTGCCCAGCGCGATAGCCGCCAGACGTCGGACTTCGACGTCCTTATCCTCAACAAGTACTTCCGAAAGAGCTGCCGCAGCAGGTGTGGTCCCCCAATTGCAAACTTGTAGCGCCTCCGCAGCCTTCCTCCGGACCTTCACGTTGGATGAACGCAGATCCTTCAGCAATCGACGGACTCGTCTTTCTGATCGGGTCTGGTCGTCTCCGCACCCCACAGACAGCATCAGGGCGATGCATACCGTAAGAGCTACAGCGACTGTCTTCTGGTGCATAAGACGTCTCCCTTATGGCCAAGTTCCTAGCACGGGCAGCCCCAACGGGGCAGGCACAGTTGCCCGCCGCCGCGCTGAGTCCAGATGTCGCGAGTCGTTCCCTCAATTCAGCATCAAGAGTTCATCATTCATCATTGGCGACAAGTCGCCCAAACCGTCGCTTGCCGACTTTGAGGACTTCGCCGCCCTTGGGCGTTATGTCGGCGTCGACGTCTGTGATCTTGGCGTCGTCGATGCTGACGGCGTTTTGGGTGATCAGGCGGCGGGCTTCGCCTTTGCTCTTGGCGAATCCGGCTGAGACGATGAGGTCCACCAGCTTCATCCCGCCGGCGGGGACGGGGATGTCGGGCATGTCCGTGGGCTTTTGGCGCTCGGAGAATACGCGGTCAAACTCGGCTGCCGCCGCGGCGCCGGCCGGGTCGCCGTAATACTGGGCGACGACAAGCCGGCCGAGCTGGGCCTTGGCCTGACGCGGGTGTGTTTGCTCGCTGTCGCACAACGTCGCCACCTCGTCGGGCGGCGTGCTGGTCAGCAAGGTGAAATAGTTGCTCATCAGATCGTCGGGCATCGACATGATCTTGCCGAACATGTCGTTGGGCTCGTCGGTAATGCCGACGTAGTTGCCCTTGGACTTGCTCATCTTCTCGACGCCGTCGAGGCCGACGAGAATGGGCATGATCAGGACGATCTGCGACTGCTGGCCGGCATTGGCCTGCAATTGTCGGCCGACGAGATTGTTGAACGTCTGGTCCGTGCCGCCCAGTTCGACGTCCGCCTCGATGCAGACGCTGTCGTGGCCCTGCATCAGCGGGTAGAGGAACTCGTGCACGCCGATGGGCACACCGGCCTTGTAACGCTGCTCGAACGTGTCGCGCTCCATCATCCGCGCGACGGTCATTTGGCCGGCCAGCTTCAGGACGTCGGCGAAGCTCAGATCCTTCAGCCATTCACTGTTGTTGCGGACCTCGAACTTCTCGGGCGAGGTATCGAGGATCTTGCCCGCCTGCTCGAAATACGTCGCGGCGTTGGCCTCGATCTCCTCGGGCGTCAGGACCGGGCGGGTCTTGTTCTCCCCCGACGGATCACCCACGCGGGCGGTGTAATCGCCGATGATCAGCACCGCCTTGTGGCCGAGGTCCTGAAACTGTCGCATTTTTCGCAGCACGACCGAATGGCCCAGGTGGATATCGGGGGCCGTCGGGTCCATGCCGAGCTTCACCCGCATCGGGCGGTTCTGCTCGGCGGCGGCCTTGAGGCGCTCGGCCAGGTCCGCTTCGGTGTAGATCGCTTCCGTCCCTCGTGCGAGGATCGCCAACTGCTCGGCCAGATTCTTGTCGGAAAGTGCCATAGCGCGGCAAGTCTAGTGGGGCGGGGCTAGTTTTGCAACCGCCCCCGGCGCGGGAGTGGGCAAAAGAGATCGGGAAGGTATGCTCGCCTTTGCCTCTTGCCATGGAACTTGGAATCGCTACAATTCACGGGCCATGCGGCGGTCTGTGGGCCGTCGCTTATTTGTAGGGGCCCTTGCTGACAATGCGACGATGGTTAACAGGACCGATGGCGACCGCCCTGGCGGCTGTGCTGCTGGCCGGAGCGTTCCTCGCTGCGCCCGGCTGTGACAAGCCGATCGCCCGTCCGCCGGTGACGGTGGCCGAGTACGAGAAGAAGCTGGACCGTCGCGGCGCCTATCCGCCCGTCGTGGTGGCCAGGCACAATATTCAGCGCGTGTTGGACGAGGATGTCCCCATCGAGCATCGGCAGGCGTCGCTGGCGCTGGTGATGCACCTCCAGACGACGGGCTCTCACTCGAAGGAAACGCTGGCGGCGTTGTGGGGCAATCCGAACGTGCCACCCCGGCTGCAGCGGGACCTGCGGAACTACCTGTTGCAGCGCGACGATCCGGCCCTGACGGGGTTCGTGCTCGAGACGCTCCGCCAGCCGAATATCAGCCAGGCCACCACCGATGCCTTGATGCACTGGCTGGCCCGCAACGGCGATGCCGGGGCCTTTGCCGAACTCGTCAAGGTCTGGGCCCGCGAGCCGCCGACGGGCCCGAACGAAGAGCTCTTCCGCACGACGGTGGCGCGCATTCGCCGGACGACGTGGGACCAGGCTCTGCTGGACGCCCAGAACAGTCCGAAGTTCCGCGCCCGCGGATCGCTCCAGGAAGTCCTCGTGAAACGGGTGCCCATGGGCGAGCTGAAAAAGCGGTTCCTGGCTCCCTCGGCCAGGAGCGACGCCGTCGCCGCCATCCAGGCGTTCATCAGGACGTTCGACTACGTGCCCGTCACCCGCGGCGCCTTGATCCAGGCCGTCTATGTCTACAAGACGCAGCGGCGATCCCTCCAGCGGCCCTTGGACCTTTACGAGCGATGGCGCACCGACGCGACGAGACCCTATGACTTCAACGTTCGCGACTTCTCCCTCATGTCGGCGTTGGCCGGCGACCCCGAGGCCATGGAGACCTCGCGGTCCACGCTGCTGAGGCAGCTGGCCTACGCCCGCAGCGGGCGGCGTCATGCCATCTACCGCGCGGCCCGTCACCGTGCGGGCAGGATCGACACACGTCTTCACCGGCAGTCGAGCATGTTGAGCATGGCCGACGTGTGGAACATATGGCTGATCGAGGAACTGCTGTCGCGCCCGAAGATCCGGGCCTCCCTGAAAGAACTGGCCAAGCGCGACCGCGCCGACACGCGCGTCCCCAGCGGCGGGGTGATCGTCTACGAAGGCCGGCGCGCCGAGGCCAAGCTCTACCCGGCCGACCCCGCCGCCAGCGACGACATGAAGTACGTCCCCGGTAAGTCCATGCTCCGCGCCGCCCGGCGGGCCTTGTGCCGATTCGTCGCGCATTTCGAGAAGGTCAACAACGCCGAGCGGACCGGACCGACGGTCGAAGAACTCCTAGACGCCAAGAGCAACAACTATTATGGCCTGACCTTCACCACGCTCGACGAAGACACCTTCAGCGCGCACTACTACACGCCGACCGGCATCGTGATCTCCTTGGGCAAGTTCCCCTTTGGCGCTGCGGCCGAACGCTGACCAAAAGAGAGCGGGATTTTAAGGATTAACGAGATTCGGGGATTTCTTTTGGCAAAGAACCCCAATCCCGTAATCTCCTAAATCCTTAAAATCCCGCTCTCGTTTCACCCGCAACGGCCTCTAGCCCAGCTTGTCCAGCACCTGCCGGATCGCCTCATACTCCGCCTCGGCCGCCTCCAGGTGCGCCTCCATCTGTTCGATCTGCTCGTCGGGCGCGTCGTCGCGAAAGGTCTCATCCGCCAGTTTCTGCCTGAACTGGTCGATGGTCTGTTCCAGCAGGATCAGCCGGTCGCGTAAGAGCTGGAGACGATCCTCCTTACTCTGAGGCGCCTTGACCAGATCGTTGAGGACCTTTTCGGCGACAAAGATCGGGGTCTTCAGCGCCACCCCCAGCGCGATCGCATCCGACGGCCTGGCGTCGATCTCCAGCGTCCGCCCGTTCTGATGGACGTAGAGCGTGGCGATAAAGGTGTGCTGGCGAAGATCGTTGATGACAACGCGCTCGATGTGGCCGCCCATCTGGTCAATCACATTGGCCAGCAGGTCGTGGGTCATCGGGCGGGGGGGGGTCTGACCTTTGAGCCGCCGGTCAATGGCCAGCGCCTCGTTGATGCCGATCAGGATCGGAAACGCACGCTCGCCGCCGATCTCCCGCAGGAAGATCATCTGCTGATCGCCGTATTCGGTGATCAGGATCCTGGCCAGTTCCATCGGCACATCCACAGCCATCTCCTTCCGCCGTAAGATAACATCCGGGCGATCTAAACTCGCCGCCGGCGGGTCGCCCTATTCATATTCACTTTCGTCGAAGTCACCTTCATCGCCGGCAGGTTCCTCGCCCTCGTCACCGTCATCGGCGTCCTCGTCATCCTCGCCAGCGGGGGGAACCATCGTGACCGTCTTGGCGGGCTTTTCGGCGGGGGCAGGCTTTTCAGCCGGCTTGGTGGCGGGCTCGGGCGTCTTGTCGTCCTCGGCGGGGGCCTCACGCTCGACCGGCGGCGGCTTGGAGTATCCAGGCCCGGACCTCGTCGGGCGCATGGGCTTGTCCGGCGCAGCTGGCTCTTCCGGTTCCGGCGGGATCAGCTTGACGGACTTTTCCTCAGCCGCCATGTCATGCTTGGCGGCCGCCGCCTTGTCGTGCTTGGCGGCCGCCGTCTCTTTCGGCTTCTCGATGGGCGTTTCCTTGGCGTTGGGCTTTACCTTCACCGGGGACAGTGGCTCTTCATCTTCGCCTTCCTCGGCCTCTCCCTCTTCCTTTTCGCGTTCCTCTCCGCGTTCCTCAGTTTCGTCCTCGTCCTTCTTCTTCTTCTTCTTTTCGGGTCGCAGCGAGCTCGGTGGCGCAACGTAGTCGTCGATCGGCCGCATCGTCGGATCGAGAATCTCGATCTTCTCGGCCTCGATGGTGTCCCGGCCGTGCGCATCGTCACGAGTCATCGTGCCGTACACAGCCACGAGCTTGCCCGTGAACTTCTTCAGGTCGATCCGCCCGCTCGCCGACTGGACGAAGGCGTTGACCACGCCGCTTTCGGGGTTTCGCAGGACGAACCGCTGGGGCCGGGCTCCGCCGGGATAGAGCAGGCTCGGTTCAAGGACGCCTTGGGCGACCGGCCGTCTTGGAGCAAGCAGCGGCTGCGACTTGGCCAGCTCTTTGCGCCGGTCCCGAAGCTCCTGGTGCCGCTGGCGTATCTTCTTGGCATTATCCAGGGCAGCCTGCAGGCGGTTCCGGCGGTCCTGGGCCTTCCGCAACGAGCGGATCCGAGCCCCGACCGCAGCCGCCACCGGCGTACCCGGCTGGGCGCGAATGGCCAGATAGCGGCTCAGGACCGACTCAAAGTCGCGCTGGTCGAAGGGCTTCTTGTACTCGATCTTCAGCGCCTTCTCGGCCTCATCGAAGGCCGCCACCGTAGCAACCGCATCCGGCGCCGGTGAGGCGTCGGCAGGGGGCGAAGGCGGCTTCGGCCGGTCGACGGTCGTCCGCGGCAGGGGCGGCAGGGGCGCAGAGGCGACGAGATCGCTACTGACATATTCGGCCGAAATCCAGACGTACACACGGGCCGGCGGCGCGATCTTGTAGAAATCGCTGCCCTCGCCGACGATCGTCACCACGTTGCCGGCGTTAAGGTGACGCTGAAACGCCCAGTGCTTGGTGATATCGCCAAGGGTGACCAGGTCCGACCCGGCCCGCACGCGGACCCGATCGCCCGAGACCGTGCCGGTCTTGCGGTCAGCGGACAGCTTGACGTATTGCTTGCTGATCACGCTGAACACGCCCGCCGGCGGGGCGACGCGCAGCCACTCGTTGCTTCGGCCGATGACCGTCACCCGGGCCGGCCCACTGAGTTTGGCGACCGGATACGCCCGCATGTTCGGTCCGGAACGAACGTAAACGTTGGCGCCCTTGATCTGGCCCGTATACGGAAAGGTCTCATCCGCTGGCGCCGCGGCGGCAGGAACACACACGGCAGCGCTTACCAGCAACAGCGCAATGGTCACACGCGTGGTCATGGATGGCTCCTTCAGAAATAGACGCGCTGCACCCGTAATCTGTTCGTCTGGGGATGCAAAAAGTCTAGCATTCGCCCACCCCCATGTCAATGCCACCTGGGTGTGATTCAGCGCGGATGGAGATTGGCGAGAATGGCAGAAAAAGGGCAGGGGGGCGAGAGTGAGCAGGGGGTTATTGCGTCGGCAGCGTCAGCGTGAACGTCGTGCCTTCGCCGACGGTGCTGTCCACGGTGATCGTCCCGCCCAACGACTGGACGATCTCGCGGCAGACGGTCAACCCCAGGCCGAAGCCGGCGTCCTTGTCCGTGCGGTCGGCTGTGGAGAAAAACGGCTCGAAAATCCGCGCCAGGTCGTCCGACTCGATGCCCACGCCGTTGTCGCAGACACGAAGGACGCACGAGCCGTCCTCCTGGTGAGCGTCGATCGCGATCCGACCCGAGCCGCGTTCGGCCAGAACTGCGCGCCGGGCGTTGAGGATCAGGTTCAGAAGCACCTGCTGGAGCTCGACCGGGCGAGTGGAGAGCGTCAGATCGGCGGGGATTGCTATCGGCAGATCGATGCCGTCCTTGTTCGGGTGGCGGGCGATCGCTTCCACGGTCAACGATACGAGTTCGGCGACGTTGGCCTCGACGCGCTGGACCTCGTCGCCGCGGCACAAGCCCAGCAGGGCGCGGCAGACGGTTTGTGCCCGCTCGCCGCCGCGGGCGGCCTTATCAATGGCCTTGTCGGTCAGGTCGGGATTGTGCCGGGCCATCTCGGCGTAGGTGATAATGGGGGTGAGGATGTTGTTGAACTCGTGGACCATCATGGCCGTCATCGTGCCGATAGAGGCCATGCGCTGGCTGCGTCTCAGGTGCTCACGAAGCTCCTTAACCTCCTGTGCAAGCTTGGCTAATGCGTCTTCGTGGCCCGTGGATAGGCCGATAGCTTGGTTCATCCCGAACGTCTTTCTGGCGACTGGAAAAGGTATCTGATGACAAACCTAACAACTTGTCCTCGCTACTATATTTATCGCCAGACCTGCCGGTGACTTGATTTGTTAGCGATAGAAAAGTTCGCCCGCCGCGCCTGCGACGCCATCGGGATATCGCCGCCCGCCCGCGGCGGCGGCCTGCGCTCTTGACGGGTCGCGGTCGTTGGCCCCATAGTGGTAGCCGCCCCCGGGCCCGGCCCGGTTGGGGGGCTGACTGTTATGAACGATTTTTCACACGGTATCGACATGGTCGAGTGCGCTCGCCTTCTCGGCAGCATCAACCGCCATGGTGAGCGGTTCCTCCAGCGCGTCTTCACCCAGGCCGAGCTGGACTACTGCCTTGGGCGCAAGCGCGAGATCGAGCATCTCGCCGGGCGGTTCGCCGCCAAGGAGGCGGTGTTGAAGGTCCTGGGCACAGGCTGGACCAACGGGATCAGCTGGACCGATATCGAGGTCCTCAACGAATCCTCGGGCCGCCCGCGCGTCTACCTGACCGGCCGATGCCGCCAGATCGCCGACGAGTTGGGCCTGACGGACATCCAGATATCGATCAGCCACATCGCCACCCACGCGATCGCCTCGGCCATCGGGGTCGCCGGCGGCGGGGCGGACAGATGAGGGCTCGCCTGAGCTTCCGGCGACAACGACCATGAGCGATTCTCCCACAATCTTTTTCTGTGCCGCCGAAGCCAGCGGCGACGCCCACGCGGCCGAACTGATCACCGCGTTGAAGCGCCGGCTGCCCGGCGCGCGGATAATCGGCGCGGGCGGCCAGCGGATGGCCGACGCCGGGTGCGAGGTCGCTATCGAGATGGTCTCGCAGGCCACCATGCTGCACGGGCCTTTTCTGAAGATCGGCTACTACCGCCGCTGTCTGCGGCAGATGAAGCAGATCATGGACGAGACGTCCCCGGCCGTGGTCGTCCCCGTCGACTCGCCGGCGCTGAACTGGCACGTCGCTCGGGCCGCCAAGCAGCGCGGCATCGGCGTGATGTACTACATCGCCCCGCAGGTGTGGGCCTGGGCCACGCACCGCGTCGGCAAGCTCGCCCGGTTGACCGACCACGTCGCCTGCATCCTGCCCTTCGAGCAGGACTACCTTCGCGCCCGCGGCGTCAACGCCACATTCGTCGGCCATCCGCTGTTCGACCACGCGGCCCCTCGCCCGGCGTCGCTGCCGGACCTGGCCGAGGCCTCGCAGACCGGCCGATGGCGCGTGGCGCTGCTGCCGGGCTCGCGAGCGGGCGAGATCGCCGACCACGCATCAGCCATGGCTGCCGTCGCCGACGCCATTGCCCAACGATGGCCCGAAGCCGTCTGCACCTTCGCCGCTCCGGACGAAACAGCCGCACAGCGCATCGCCGATGCCGTCGGCGACAGTTCCGTGAAGATCGTCGCCGGGCAAACGCCGAAGGTGCTGGCCGATTCGCACATGGCCGTCGTCACCAGCGGCACGGCCACGCTGCTGACGGCCCATTACGGCGTGCCGATGGTGGTGGTCTACAAGTTGGCCTGGCTGACCTATCAACTGGTGGGGCGGTGGATCCTCCGCACGCAGTTTCTCTCGCTGGTCAATATCCTGGCCGACCGTGAGATCGTCCCCGAACTGATGCCGTGGTTCGGCAGCGTCGGCAAGCTCGTCGATGCGGTCCTGGCGCAGATGACCGACCTGGAAAAGCTGACCACGGCCCGGCGAGACGTGCTGGCCGTCTCCGCATCGCTCGAAGGCGGCGCCAAGCCCGCCTGCGAGGCAACGGCCGACCTGGTGATCGATCTGATCCAGCGGCGGGGCGGTTAGACGGTTTAGCATAAGCCTGTAGCGTTTGGGTGTCGGGTCCTCCGCCCGGCGGGCGTGAGACCTGTCCGGCTGCTCTTGCTTGGCCTCGTTGGTTGTTGGGCCCCAACGGGGCTTCTTGCATAGCCCAGGGCGTGGGCCGTCAGGCCAAGCCCTGGGTTATCGTCGGCAATGCGGCAAGCCCCATAAGGGGTGTCTTGGCTTTGCCGGCAATGCGATTGAGACCATATCGTTGAGGCCATCGCATCCCAGCCGCCAGCGTGATCGGGTCCGTCAAGGCGCCCCATTGGGGCTTTCCCATTGGCCGGCTCATGCCCCAGGGCTCGCCTTCGGCTTCACCCCGGGCTAAGCAAGATGGCCCTTCGGGCCTGTGCCGCCCAGCGCGGAAGGCCACCTGGACGTCGATCGTCGTCCCCACACAAAACATGTCAGCCCATGGCGGGAGCCATGGGTAGAGATGCGCCCGCGAACCGTCATCGAGCCCCTTGGGGCGACACAATTCCGGATGGGTCCAGAGGTGACGGCCCGGCGGCCCTAGTGGCGCCTGGCCCGGCCCCGGTGGGCCGGCAGTGGCGATTGATCTTCCTTCTGGGCCAACGTAGTATACATATCGCGTGATAGGCGTGGGGGGCTGTGCCGAAGATGGCGCCATCTGTCGATCGGGCATGAAACGGCCCGCGATGGGTGCGGCATGAGGCTATCCGGGAAATCCCGGATAGAGTCCATCAGCGATGACGGGCTGGGCGTTCAGTGCGTTGCGTCGGTCTGGGGAGAATATCACATGAGCGAATTGCCGCATGCCAAGCAGCCGGGCAACCGCGAACGACTGCACTGGGGCGCTCTTGTCGCCATCTTCTACGTGGCCGTGAGTCTCCTGATACTGTACTTCCTCCCGTGGGTAGGGCTGCGAGGGAACATTGCGCCCACGGAGGAATGGTTTCCCAGCTGGGACGAGTTTGCAGAGGCAAGCGGCTTTGACTTAGCCATCGGGCGATGGATCGAAACTTATCGCGATGGGAGCGTTGAACACACGGCTTCAGCGATTTGGCTGAGGCTCGGGTTGATCCTGCCAATCGGCATTCTGGCTGTCGCTGTGTGGAACTTGGTCACCAAGATGTCTGCCAGGACGGCTTGGTGGGCGCTGCTGATTCTCGGCGCAGGTGGTGTGGCTGTTGTGGGAGTCGCGGCGATTGTCTTCTGTCCGCATCACCCGATGGGCCGCCACGTGGCGGACGCAGTTGCCGCCCGGTCACGTAGCTGGTCCCTGTTGGGCATCACGGTGAGCAAGAAATATTACTTGCATGACATCCCGGGCATGCAAAGGACCGGGAATCTCTGGTGTTCGATGGGAATGTACGCCATGTTGGCCGTCGTGGCCGGGGTCGTATTGTTGCCCCGACGGCTGAAGGACTTGGCAAAGAGAATGGTTCGTGTCGACGGGGCTCGCAGCCGGCCCGGTCTGGTCCAATGGGTATCCTGGGGGCTGCCGCTTGCAGCCATGGTTGCGCTTGTTCCAAGCTACCTCAGATGGCCGGGCGGGCCGTCACGGCACCTTCCGTGGGTCTTCGACCTGGTCTTCCTCGGATGGCTGCTGGCGGCCATTGTGTGCCACCTAATAGGGGCAACTGGCGCTTTGCTATTTCCTCCAACAACGGAGCAATTGCGGGCGAACAGGGACCTCGTTGTGCGGTCATTCTTTGCGCTGCCGCTGTTGACGATTGCCTTCTGTCTGCTGGCTTGGGTGTCGATGCTTGGGCGAGGGTGGGACGACGGGGCGGCCCTCGTGCTCTTGCCAATCCCTCTGGGCGCCATTGTCGCTCCGATACATTGGGCTGTTAGAGCGAGAGGACAAAGAGACAGGAAGATGCTGCTGCGAGGGAGCATTCTGCGGGGCGTGTCGATGCTCCTGCTGTACGTCTACGTTGCAATGCTGATATAGATCCGGCGACATTCCCTCCGTGAGGTGACATAGGGCCGCCCGGGCTGCGGACGCAGTGGAGCGGGCTAGGAGACCGACGAGCCCGGCGGCGCGTCGCGGTCGAGCGTCAGCACGACCACGTCGGCGGGGCCTTCGCCCGCTGACGCCGCCAGCAGCATGCCGTTGGATTCCATCCCCCGCATCTTTCGCGGCTGGAGGTTGGCCACCACGACGATCTGCTTGCCCAGCAGCGACTCCGGCGCATAGGCGGCCTTGATGCCGGCGATGATCTGGCGGCGCTGGCCGCCCAGATCGATCTGCAGGACCAGCAACTTGTCGGCGTTGGGGTGCTCGGCGACCTCGACAATCGTCGCGACGCGCAGGTCCAGCTTGCAGAAATCGTCATACGTGATGGTCGCCTTGGCGTCGGAGGGGGTGTCGGCTTCGCACATCGGTGATCCTTTCGTCCTGGGTCCGCAACCGCCGGAGTGTACCGCCCATAGCCGAGGCCATCAACCTTCAGCGCTGGCGGCCGGTGGGGCAGGTCGGTAAAATGCCGCCACCGTAAGGACCGTCGCCATGCGAATCACCCCACTGACATTCGAGCCGATCTACGTGGAGAAGATCTGGGGTGGGCGGAATCTCGAGCGATTGTTCGACCGGGATTTGCCCGCCGGTAAACAGATCGGCGAGAGCTGGGACCTGGTCGACCTGCCCAACGGCGTCAGTGTCGTTGCCGACGGGCCGGCCAAAGGCGCGACGCTCACCGAGTTGACGGCCGAGATGGGCTCGGCGCTGCTGGGCGATGCGCGGGCGATGCCCGACGGGCGTTTCCCGCTGCTGCTGAAGCTGCTGGACGCCAACGAGACGCTCTCGCTGCAGGTGCATCCGGATGAGGCCGCCGTCGCCGATATCGGCGGCGATGCGGCGCTGAAGACCGAATGCTGGTACGTGCTCGAAAGTCGCGATGGGTACATCTACAAGGGCGTCGCCGACGGTGTGACGCCGCAGCAGTTTCGCAGCGCCATCGAGGCCGACACGTGTCAGGACGTCATCACCCGCTTCGACGTAACGACGGGCGAGTTTCACTACCTCCCGGCCGGCACGGTTCACGCGCTCGGCGCCGGCGTGGTGGTGGCCGAGGTGCAGACCCCGTCGGATACGACCTATCGTGTCACCGACTGGGGCCGGGGGCGGGAGATCCACGTCGATCGGTCGCTGCAGTGCATCCATTTCAATCCGCCCGCCGCTGCTCCCGGGGCCAGCGGCCAGACGCTGCTGGTGACCGATTATTTCACCGTCGCCCGTCGCACGGCCGGGGAGGGCGAGCCGTTCCTGCCCACCGCTGGGCGATGCACAGCATTGATGATCCTCAGCGCCGCCGCGCCGGCCGTGGTCGCTTACGATAACGACGGTGGGGGGACGATTTCGGTAGGGGCGGGGCAGACCGTTCTGCTTCCGGCGGGGCTGGAAGGGGCCCGCGTCCAGTCGCCGCAGCCGTGCAGCTTCCTCGAAATTACGTTGCCCGAAAGGTGATTGCGCCGTGAGTAAGATGCGAATCCAGAAAATGCTGGCCGAGGTGGGCGTCGCCTCGCGCCGGACGATCGAAGAGATGATCGGCGAGGGCCGAATCACCGTCAACGGCAAGCTTGTGGTCGCGCTGCCGTGCTTCGTCGAGCCCGACACCGACACGATCCACGTGGACGGCGAACTCGTGGCGACGGCCACCGGGCCGAAGCGGTACTTCCTGCTCAACAAGCCCAAGGACGTGGTCTGCACGTCGAACGATCCGCGGCAGCGAACGCGGGCCATCGACTGCATCCCGTCGATCGGCGATCGCGTCTATTGCGTCGGCCGGCTGGATGCCGACAGCACGGGGCTGATCCTGCTGACCAACGACGGCGAGCTGACCCAGCATCTGACGCATCCGAAATACGGCGTGATCAAGACCTATGTCGCGCTGATCGACGGGCAGCTGACGGGTGAGAAGGTCGAGCAGTTCAAGAAGGGCGTCTGGCTGGACGGGCACCGCACGGCGGGGGCGATGATCCGCGTGCTGAAGCGCACGCCCAAGAGCAGCCTGCTGCAAATCCGTCTGACCGAGGGCCGCAATCGAGAAATCCGCCGCGTGCTCGCCCGCCTGGGCCACAAGGTCCGCCGCCTGCATCGCTCGGCCATCGGCCCGCTGACGGACCGTGGGATGGCCGTCTCGGATTGGCGCGAGCTATCGGCCAACGAGGTGGAACAGCTCCGCACGGCCGGGGGGTTCGTCTCGCGGAAACAGCCCACTCGAAAGACGACGGTCAAGAAAACCGGACGCGCGACCGTCAAGAGAGCCGAGCGAGCGACCGCCAAGACAACAGAACGCGCGGGCGTCAAGAAAACCAAACGCGCGACCGCCAAGAAGACCGGGCGCGTGAAGAAAGCGTCCGCATCTCGGCCGCCGTCAAAACGACCCGCAACGGGCAGGGGGGCCAAGCCCAGGCCCGGCGCAAAGAAACACACACGCAAACGAGGCCCGGCGCCCAAGCGGTCGGCCCGACGCAGGAGATAGACACCCATGAGCGACACACATCGTTTTCTGGCGATCGACCTGGGCGCCGAGAGCGGCCGGGGCATCATCGTCACGCTCGCCGACGGTAGGGCGGAGATGGAAGAAATCCATCGCTTCCCCAGCCACCGCGTGCACCTGGGCGGCACGATGTACTGGAACTTCCCGGACCTGTGGGACGGGATCTTGAGCGCGATGCGCATCTGCGCCGAGCGAGGGGTCGATCTGGCCGGTATCGGCGTGGACACGTGGGGCGTGGACTTCGGCCTCATCGACGCCAACGGCGATCTGGTCGGCCTGCCGGTCTGCTACCGCGATCACCGCACCGACGGCATCCACGAATACTCCGATCCGATCATGTCGCGAGAAGAGCTCTACGAAATCACGGGCTGCAACCCGTGGAACCTCAGTTCGCTGATGCAACTGCTGGCGATGCAGCGGGACGGCTCGCCGCTGCTGAAGGCGGGCGACTGTTTCCTGCACATCCCCGATCTGATCAACTTTTTCCTGACCGGCGTGCGGGCGGCGGAACAGTCCAACCTGTCGACGGGCAACCTGCTGACGGTCCGGGGCAAATGGGCCCGACGCGTCACCAGCCGATTCAAGCTGCCGCGAAAGCTCTTCGGCGCCGACATCATCAAGCCGGCCACCCTCCTGGGCCCGCTGAGCGACGAGGTGCAAAAACTCACCGGCCTGGGGCCTATCCCCGTGGTCGCCACGGCCGGCCACGACACCGGCGCCGTGGTGGGGGCCATCCCCGCCAAGGGGCGGAAGTGGGCGTTCCTGTCGTGCGGAACGTGGGGCATTATGGGCGCGATGGTCCGCAAGCCCGTCACCGCCCCCGAAGCGCTGGCCGCACAAATGACCAACGAGGTGTGCATCGGCGGGTGGTTCTTCTGCCGCAACATGGTGGGCATGTGGCCGGTGCAGGAACTGCGGCGGAAATGGGACACGGCCGACGACCCCTGGGACTACGATCGCATAACAGCCGAAGCCGACCGAGCGCCCGCGGGCCCGCTGATCCCCGTGGCGGATGAATCGCTTCTGGCGCCGGACGACATGGAAGAGGCCTTAAACGCCGTGATCGCCAGGACAGGGCAGGGGCCCGCCGAGTCGCGGGGCCAGTTGATCCGCAGCGTGATGGAATCGGTGGCGGCGGCCTGTGCGATCGAGCTGAAGCGGATAACGCCGCTATTCGGCCATGACGTCGAGACGCTCTACATGGTCGGCGGCGCCACGGCCAACAAGCCGCTCTGCCAACTCGTCGCCAATGCCTGCGAGCTGAAGGTGCTGGCAGGGGCCCCGGAGTGCACGGCCATGGGCAACGCGCTCGGCGTGGCGCTGGGATTGGGCATTCTCGAAAAAGCGTCCGACATCCGCCAGGTCATGCGCGATTCGGTCGAGATCGAGACCTACACGCCGCAAGACGGCGACCACTGGGCCGACCTGCGGAAGCGTTACGCCGGGCTGGGCGACTGACGCCGTGGCATGGCCATCTTGGCCATGCGTCTCAGGGCCATCCCCGAGCAGGGGCCCGTTGGGCCTGGCCCTGACCGCAGGTGTTTGCATGGCCGGGACGGCCATGCGACGCATGGGCGAGACGCCCATGCCACGTTTTGAGACAGTTCCTAAGAAATCGAAAGGAGGCCTCTGCGTGCTCATTCAGACCGGACAGACCGTCCTGTTTCAGGGCGACAGCATCACCGACTGCGGGCGGCCGCGCGATGACAGCGACTCGCACCTGGGGCTCGGCTACCCGAGCCTGATCGCGGCGCAGCTACCGTTCCGCCAGCCGCAGCTCGAGATCACGTTCGTCAATCGCGGCGTCGGCGGCGGGCGGGTCCCCAGCCTTCAGGAGCGATGGCAGGGGGACTGTATCGACCTCAAGCCCGATTGGGTCTCGATCCTCATCGGCATCAACGACGCCTGCGCCATCGCGGGCGATGATTTGCCCGGCTACGACGTCGACGGCTACGAAGCCGGCTATCGCGACATCCTCACCCAGGTGCGCGACGAGACGGGCGCAAGGCTGATCATTCTGGAACCGTTTCTGCTGCACACCGAGCATCCGTACGATTTCATCTCGCCGATCGCGAAGATTCGCCAAGCGCTCGACCCGATCATCCAGGTCGCCCGCACGCTTGGGGCCGAGTTCGACGCCATCACCGTCCCGCTGGACGACATGTTCCAGGAGACGTCCAAGGACGTCGACCCCGCACACTGGGCCGCCGACGCTATCCACCCGACACCGGCCGGACACGCCTTCATCGCGAACGCGTGGCTGAAGGCCGTAGGGGCGATGTAGAACGGATTGCGCATGTTGGGTGCCACGCTTTTGCGCTGTGTGCAAAAGCGTGCAGGGCCCATATTGAAACGCACGCTGAGCCAATAGCCACAATCGAACCCCATCCATACTGTCCGATAATATATGTTATGTGACGTTATGTATCGCGAAACGCCCAGCAAGGCGTGGATTTAGTGTTTGGGGCCCGCAGCATGCCACGGCCCTCTCAGTCGACGGGTGGGAGTTCGCTGACGACGTTGAAGCCCATCTCGGCGACCATCTTTAGGTCTTCAGCGGCGGATTGGCCTGTGGTGGTCAGATAGCCGCCCGTCATGCAACTGGTGGCCCCGGCGTGGAAGATTCGGTGCTGCTGGTCGCCGAGGCAGAACTCGCGGCCGCCTGCGACCTTGATGTCGGTCGTCGGCAGCAGCAGGCGAAAGGTGGCGATGATGGTCAGGCACTCGTCGGGCCCCAGAGGCGGCTGATTCTCCATGGCCGTCCCCGGAATCGGCTGCAGGAAGTTCAGCGGCACGCAGTCGGGCCGGACCTGGTCGCCGAGGGTCAGGGCCAGGCTGATGCGGTCTTCCCACGATTCGCCCAGGCCGAACAAGCCTCCGCAGCACAGGCCCAGGCCCCCGCGCCTGGCCGCGGCCAGGGTCGCCAGGCGGTCGTCGTAGGTGTGGCCGGTCACCAGGTGGGGGAACATCTCGCGCGAGGTCTCGAGGTTGTGGTGGTAGCGGTCCAGGCCGGCGGCCGCCAGTCGCCGGGCCTGGGATTCGGTGATCTCACCCAGCGACGCGCAGAGCCGCACATCGCAGCTGCCGTCGGCGCCAATACGGTCCAGGGCATCGATGACAGCGTCGATATCGGCGTCGGTGGGGCGTCTGCCGGAGTTGACGATGCCGAACCGCCCTGCCGCCCCCGCCTGGGTGGTCCGCCTGGCGGCGGCCAGGACATCCTCGACGGGCGTGCGAACGGTGCGGGGCCCCTGCTGGGTGTCCGATCGGTGGGATTGGGCGCACCAGGCGCAATCCTCGCCGCACCCGCCGAGCTTGCCGGCCGCGATCGAACACATGCGCACGGCGCGGCCGAAGAATCGCTCGCGCACCCGCCACGCGGCCGCGAGCAGTTGCGCACCGTCGCCGCGGGCCAGGTCGGCCAGTGCGGCGGCGTCCGCGGCATCGGGCGGCTGGCCGGCCAACACCCGTTCGACCAGAGGGCGCAAACGCCGATCGCCAACCGTCTTCATCAACAAGCGTCCGGCTACCGGGACGAGCCCGTGGTGCGGAAGTACTTCGCCAGATCGAGGCTGTCTTTCAGATCGATTCTCTTGCGGTTGGGGTCCAGCGAGTAGGCGTTCAGGCGTTGTTCGAGCACGTCGATGATATAGAGATTATCGAACGAATCGGACCGCCCGCCCGGCGTCATGATGTAGTGGTTAAACCGCACGCCGGAGTTTCCGGCCTGGGCGGGGGGCAGATGAAACGCCAGGCCCGCCAGCACCGACAGGACCACAGCCGACATAAGCAGCATCACGATGGTAACGTTCTTGCCGTCTTTCATGGGTCACCTCCTGGGCGTTAGCGGCCTGATGTTCGGAAGTCGTCCTTGAGCTTTTGCCCGCGATAGCCTCTGAGTTTCTTGGTCGACAGATCGTACTTCCAGGCGCCCAATCGCTGACTGGCCATGTCGATGATGTAGATAACCTCATAGCCGCTTTCGATCTGGCCGGTCACCATGATGTAGTTGGTGGACGGAAAGTAGCCTTCCTGGGCGGCAGCCGAACTGACGGCTGCGACCGCTACTAACGTGAGAATCAGTCCCACGTTGATGCAGATCAGTAGGATAATCGCAACGTTTTTCATCGTTGTTCTCCCTGCCGACCCCGACGCCGGGCCGGCTGTTATTGGTTCACGAGATCGTGGCCTGCCCTACCAACGTGGCGGATCGTTCGTCCGTGCGTACCGCACGTCAGTCCAAATGGGTTCGCCGCGAATTCCTGAAGGCCGGGGCCAGGATCACGACCACCGCCAAAGGACCATAGAGATAACTAAGCCACGCTGGCGACGGATCAGGATCTCTGGGCCAGTACCCGTCCATGCGGACCTCGAACGCCATAACGCGAAACGGCGGGATGTCCTTGTCTTTATTGGCGCCCATCACCGGCGCGGTCAACAGGACCACGACGATGAGCGCTAGCATCCAGGCTATCGTCTTGACTGTCATGGCCTTCACTATACGCCAACGCTGCCGGAGTATTCAATATTGCATTCTTTTCGGCGCTTATAGCAGAGCGGACAAATCGACCGCCTTATCGGCAAAGGCCCTGGCCGCCACGCTGATCGTCTGCCACCGCGCGCTGCGCGGTTTGGACAGCACCACATAATCGGCCAGCGTGATCGCCATGAACGCGTAGTGCCTTCCCCGGAACACGTGGACGCTCTCGAACGGCGCATCCTGGGGCCGGCCCTGAAGCCAGTACGTAAACACCAACGCCGCGACGAACCCCCCGTCGAAAATCCCCTGCCATTGGCGCAGGCCGTCCACGTCCTCGCGCGTGATCCAGTTCTCCCACGCCCGCCCGCCCCTGCGCTTGCCCGTGGCCCGCAGGTCGGGAAACTTCCGCCCTTTGACATCCACTAGAAGGTTGGGGCCCGACTCGCTGTAGACGACGAAATCGAAACTTTTCAGCGACACGTCGGCGAAAATCGCCTTTTTCCCCTCGTCGACCATGACGTAGGGCCAGCCTTTCGACCGTAGGTAATCCTCGAAGGCGGCCTCGTAGTGGATCTTTCGATCAGCCATCGCCCCCCTCCCCTGCTGCGTCAGTCTGCGGGCGACCACCTGTGTGGCGGCCACCGACGTGAACGATGCACAGGCAGCGACGCTCATCGCGCACATAATAAAGGATTCGATACCCACCGGTCCGGACGCGAAGGTAGGGCCGCCACTGCCCCTCCTGCAGCTCGGCCCGCAGCGGGTGGGGATTATCCCGCAGCAGCTCGACGGCCGCCAACACCCGGCATCGACCCGGCGCATCCAGTTCCCGCAGGTCGCGGGCGGCCGTCGGGCGAAACTCAACTGCGTAGCGCATCTAGAGCCCCAGTTCTCGCCGGATCTCGTCCAGCGCGATATCCCGCCCCCCCTCGGCCATCGCCTTGTCGGCGGCCCGGGCGTCGGCGACCTCGGCCAGCGCCTTGAGATGCTCCCATTCCTGGCGCGAGATCATCACGACCTCTTCCTTCTCATGGCGAGTGATAACCACCACCTCCCGACGGTGCAAGACCGCATTGAACAGGTCGGGCAGATGGGCGCGGGCTTTCGTGATCGGTACGCTTGTCATAGCGAACTGTCCTTTATGCACAAATAGTATCAACTGTACATTACGTACGCAGACAAGGCGTTTCGGCGAACATTGTCAAGAAAATTGCGGATGTCTTTCCTGTCCCCTCCCCCCGGGGGGTGGGTCAGCGGGTCTTGTCGAGCAGGGAGAGGAAATCTTCGAGCGGCTGGTCGGTCTGGTTGCCGTTGGCGAGATTCTTGATGCCGATGGGCTTGCCCGCTCCACGGACGATGACGGCGGCTGCGGCGCCGCGGCGGTTGGCCTCTTTGAGTTGCTTGCCCGTGTTCTGGCGTTTGTAGGAGAAGTCGGCCTGCCCCCCCCGCTTGCGTATCTCCGAGACCACCTGCAGCACCAGCGAGAGCGGACACTCTCTGTCGTCGATCACGAAGTAGTCCAACCGCCCGGCCGTGTGCGGCAGCTTGTCCTTGTCTTTCAGCAGGATCGCGAGCACGACATCGCCCATCCCGAAACCCGTCGCCCCAATCTTCGGCCCGCCCAGGACCTCCACGAGGTTATCGTACCTCCCGCCGCCGGCGACGGCCCGCAGGCTGCCGGCGGCGTCGAAGACCTCGTAGACGATGCCCGTATAGTAGGCCAGCCCGCGAACGATGTGCCAATCGAACCGGCAGTAGGGCCAGACGCCCATCGCCTCGAGGTGCGTGCGAAGCTGCAGGATGGCGTTGCGGTCGCCGTCCATCCCTTCCACCGCGGCCACCTGCTGCAGGCTGTCGGTTTCCGGCACGTCGAGGAACTCGCAGATGGCGCCCACCTGCTCGTCGGACAGACCGGCCTTGGCGCACTGCTCGGCGAATGCCTCGGCCGAGATCTTCGGACGGCGGTCCAAGGCCACCAGCGCCTGATCCATCGCCGCCTCGGCCACGCCCAACTGGCGGAGCTTGTGGACCACCAGGGGCCGCGAGCCGATCCGGACGACCACGTCATCGGGCGTCAGGCCGACCTGGCGGAGGAAATCCACGGCCGTGTAGATGCACTCGGCATCGGCGAGCACATCGTCACTGCCGATGACATCGACGTTCCACTGGAAGAACTCCCGCAGCCGGCCGCGCTGGGGGTTCTCGGCCCGACAGAGGCGAGGCACGGAGAACCATTTGATCGGCCTGGGCAGCGCGTTGATCCTGGCGTTGACCATCCGCGCCAGCGAGGGGGTGATTTCCGGGCGGATCGCCAGGCTTCGCCCGCCGCGGTCGGTGAAGCTGAACAGTTGCGCGGCGATCTCATCGCCGCTCTTGATCGTGAACAGATCCAGGTACTCGAAGATCGGGGCGTCGTATTCCTCGAACCCGTTGCGCAGCGAAACCTCGCGCCATGTGTCGGCGATCCAGTTTCGCAGACGCATGTCGTCGGGATAGAAGTCGCGTGTGCCCTTGACCGACTGGATATTTTTCGCGTCGCTCATCCGTTAACGCTGTGTTATAGCCTTCGGTTTCCGTGACTTGCGTCGCGCCCGCTTGACAGCGGCGAAGGCGGCCTTTTCCGTCGCGCCGCCGAGCTTTGCGCGGTGCTTGGCCCGCTGATAGTCAAACTCGTCTTCGCCCAGCTCCTTGCGAGCGTAGGCCATCAACACCTCGGGCGTGTTGAACTCTTCGTCGTAGCCGTAGTCGCCCATTGTCTGATCGCACTCGGACAGATCATATTTTCGGCAGATCAGGGGCCGATCGTCGTAGATCGTGCACACGCCGTCCTCGTCCAACATCTTGCAGGGGTTCATGAGCGAAATGAACCAACTGCCTTCATCGATATGGACGGTGGCGCCCTGGTGACAGATGTACCACCGAACGTCCTCGAACTCTTCGTAGTCGTCGGGCTCGTCGATCTCGAAGCAGAAATATCGGCAACATTTCGAACCGCATGTTTTGCAGAACTCGGCACTCATCGCAGACTCCCATGCATGTCGATGCATCCCAGCTCCGGCCGGGCACATCACAGCAAGCGATTATAGGTCGAGATGTCGCCCAACGCAAAGCCGCGTGTGGACGCTGATGGAGCAATCGTTTATAAAACACGCTTCGATTGCCGCCCGCCCCCGCCTCCCGCGGGCCGCGACAGAGACCACGATGACGGACGACCTGCCCACAACCTACGACCCTCGCGCCGTGGAAGGCCCGGTCAGCGAGCGCTGGGCCGCCGAGGGCGCCTTCGCCGCCGACCCGGCCGCCGACGGGGCGAGCTATACCGTCGTCATCCCTCCGCCCAACGTCACCGCCCCCCTGCACCTGGGCCACGCCCTCAACAACACGCTGCAGGACGTGCTGATCCGCTATCACCGCATGGCGGGCGACAACACGCTGTGGATGCCGGGCACCGATCACGCGGGCATCGCCACGCAGACGGTCGTCGAGAAGCGCATCCTCGCCGACGAAAACAAACGGCGCACCGATTTTACCCGCGACGAATTCATCGCCCGCGTCCAGGCCTGGAAGGACGAGTACGAGGCCCGTATCCTCATCCAGCTCAAGCTGATGGGCTGCTCGTGCGACTGGGATCGAACGCGGTTCACCATGGACGATGTCTGCGCCCGGGCCGTCCGCGAGGTGTTCTTCAAGCTGTTCGCCGACGGGCTGATCTACCGTGGCAAACGGCTGGTCAACTGGGACCCGGCCACCCAGACCGTCCTTGCCGACGACGAGGTCGAACACCAGGACGTGGCCGGGCACTTCTGGTATCTGCGGTATCCGCTGACGGAGGCTGTTACCGTTGGACGTAGCATGGGCGTCTCGCCCATGCATCCCGAGGGCGACCAGCCTGTAACCAGGCGGCAAGGGTCGTACCTTCCCCACTGGACTCAGCCCGGCGCAAAGTACGCCGTCACCTTCCGCCTCGGAGATTCGGTCCCGCAGGATGTCGCCGAAGCCTGGCGGCAGGCCCGGGATGACCTCCATCGGCGCGCGGAACGGCAAGGGCGCGAGTTAACCCCCGACGAGCAACGTGAGTTGGCCCGGCTACACTCAGATAAGATCGAAGCCTACTTGGATGCCGGGCACGGGCAGTGCTATATGGCCGACGCTCGCATCGCAAGGTTGGTTCGCGACGCACTGAAGCACTTCAACCACCGGCGGTACGACCTGGTCGCATGGTGTGTCATGCCGAATCACGTCCACGCCGTTGTTCGCCCACTCGGGGACCACACACTCCCGGAGATCCTACACTCGTGGAAGTCTTTCACGGCCAGAGAAGCCAATAACGTTCTTGGGCTGTCAGGGCAGTTTTGGAAGAAGGAGTCCTACGACCACCTGATCAGGGACGAGGATGATTTCAATAATCAGGTGAATTATATCCTCGCGAACCCCGCGAAGGCCGGGCTGTCTGATTGGGGTTGGTGTGGGTATGAGAGTTTGCAGGAGCAAGATGCTCCTGCGACGCATGGGCAAGATGCCCATGCCACGATTACGCACGTCACCGTTGCGACCACCCGCCCCGAGACGATGCTGGGCGATACGGCGGTGGCCATGAACCCGCGCGATCCGCTGGCTGAGGCGCTTGTCGGCAAGATGGTTCGCCTGCCGCTGGTCGGGCGGGTGATCCCCATTATCGCCGACGACCACGTCGTCCTGCCCGACCCGGACAGCGACGACGAGAAGGCAAGGTTCTCCACGGGCTTTTTGAAGGTCACCCCCGCCCACGACCCCGACGACTGGCAGATCGGCCAGCGACACGACCTGCCGGTGATCAACGTGATGGCCCCGGACGGGTCGATCAGCGACCGCCACGGCTGGGACGATTGCGCCGGTTCGGACGCCGAATTCCTGCTGGGCATGGACCGCTTCGAAGCTGGCAAGGCCATCGTCGAATGGTTCAAGACAGAAGGCCTGCTCGCCGATGTCCGCGAGTACGTCCACCCGGTTGGCCACAGCTACCGCAGCCACGTGCCCATCGAGCCCTACCTTTCGGATCAATGGTACATCGCCGTCAAACAGCCCATCGCCCACCTGGCCGAGCCCTTCGGCGAAGGTGTGATCGAAGGCACAGACGTGCCGCTCAACTCGCTGGCGGGCCTGGCCCTGAAGCCCCTGCTCGATGGCCGTCTGCGGTTCGTGCCCGATCGCTACGCCAATACCTACCGGGCCTGGCTGGAGAATCTCCGCGACTGGCCCATCAGCCGCCAGCTCTGGTGGGGCCACCGAATCCCCGTCTGGTCGCAGGACCTCGAACTACCCGCCGACGTGGAACCGGTCGAGTCCGACCGCGGCCCGGATGCGCAAACCTGCGCCGCGCTGGATCGCGCCATCGGCGGGCACTTCGGTGACACGCTGAGGCAATTCCCCAACTTCCATTACTTCCTCCGCCGCGAGAAGCACCCCGAGAAGGAAGGTTGGATCCGCACCTACATCTGCGCGCGAGAGAATGACGCCAACGCCATCGCCCTTCTCGAGAACGCCGGCTGGACGCGCGATGAGGACGTGCTGGACACGTGGTTCTCCTCGGCGCTGTGGCCGTTTTCGACGATGGGCTGGCCGGACGAGACGCCCGAGCTGGCCCGCTACTATCCGGGCAATCTGCTGTGCACGGCCCGCGAGATCATCACGCTGTGGGTCAGCCGCATGGTGATGATGGGCCAGTATTGCCTCGGCGCTCCTCCCTTCCCCGAGGTGTTCATCCACGCGATGATCCAGGACGGCGAGGGACGCAAGATGTCCAAGAGCCTCGGCAACGGGATCGACCCGCTGGACATCATCGACAGCCACGGCGCCGACGCCATGCGGTTTACGCTGGTGACCATGACCACCCAGACGCAGGACGTTCGCATGCCGGTGGCCGAGCTCGTCACGCCCGACGGACGAACGGTCAACTCGTCGACGAAGTTCGACATCGGGCGAAACTTCTGCAACAAGCTCTGGAACGCCGCGCGTTTCGCCCTGATGAACCTCCAGGACTGCCCGCCCTTCGACCCGGCGGCCGTGACCGACCTGGCCGACCGGTGGATCCTCAGCCGACTGGCCACCGTCGTCGGCGAGACGACGACCTCGCTGGAAAACTATCGGTACAACGAACTGGCCGACGGGTTGTACCACTTTATGTGGGACGATTTCTGCGACTGGTACCTGGAGATCGCCAAGAGTCGCATCAACGCCGGCGAGACGACGCCCAAGGCCGTCCTGGCCCTGTGCCTGGACCATCTGCTTCGGCTGCTGCACCCGATCTGCCCGTTTATCACCGAGGCGATCTGGGCCAAGCTCAACGAAACGGTCCCCTCTCGCCTGGGCGACCAGCCCGACGAGCCCTTGCTGGTCCGCGCCGCCTGGCCCGCCAGCCGGGACGATTGGATCGACCCCGACGCCATCCGGCAGTTCCCCCTCCTGCAGGATCTCGTGCGGCAGGTCCGCAACGTTCGCAAGCAGCACGACGTGCCGCCCAGCCGAAAGGTGGACGCCCTCATCGAGGCCGACGGTGACGAGGCGACGCTGATCGGCGAGACCATCGGCCTGCTCCAATCGCAGGCGGGGCTCGGTGAGGTGTCGATGGGCAAAGAGTCCGGCGCCGACGAGGCGGCCGCGACCGTCTCAGCCGGCGGCATCAAGCTGCATGTGCTGGGCGTCATCGACCGCGACGCCGAACTGGCCCGGCTGACCAGACAGTGCGAGCAGTTGACCAAAGGCATCGACGGCATCGGACGCAAGCTGACCAACGAGAAGTTCGTCTCCAACGCCCCCGCCGACGTCGTTCAGCGAGAACGAGATCGGATGGAGCAACTCCAAGCCCAACTGGCCGTCGTCCAGGAGGCCATCGCGTCGCTGAGCGGCTAGAGAGCCGGGCGACACGGACCGGCCGGTTTATTCTCACATGCCAAGCATGGACACAACAATTTGGCGGGGCGTCGAAATCCATCACCCGGTCGACTGGGAGTTATCGGTGGCCTCTGCGCCAGGCGAGGTCGGCCGGTGCCGGTTCACCGACCGGTATTGGCAACGGCTGGAGGTCATGTGGCGCCGGCTCGACTCCAGGCCCGACCCAAAGGTCCTGCTCGAGAAATTTCGCCACGAACACCTCCAGGCCACCAAGGTCGAATCCTCGCAGTTGCACCCCCTGACCGACGCGCCACAGGAGTGGCATGGGTTCGTCCAAAGTCGCCCCCGCGGCTCGCTGGTACGGGCGCTTCGGCTGGACGTGGAAAACCATCTGCTCTTTGAGATCACGGTCCTCTGGCCCGACCGCCGCAACACCACCCTCGAGCGTGAGATCCTCAATAGTATCGCCGCCCTGCCGACGGACACCCCCACCCGCCGGTGGCGGGCAATGGGGCTGGATGTCACGCTGGAGGACGACTACGACCTGCCTCACTGCGAGCTAACTGTCGGGCGAATCCATTGGGAGTTCCTCCCCAGCGGCAAGGGCTCCAAGGGTCTGATGGTCGAACGCATCGCGATGCCGGACGTCTGGCTGACCGGCTCGCTGGCGAACTGGATGCCCCGCCAGCTTCCCATCTACAGCACGGTGCTGTCCCAACAGGCCCGCACGATCAACGGCCATCCGGGCCAGGAACTGCTGAGCCGCTCGCGGGCGGGGCGGCTCGGGTCGGTGTCGGGGCGACACAATATCCGCCTGGAATGGGGGTGGATCTGCCCGACCGAGCATCGCATGTACCGGATCTGTATGACCGACGTCTCCCGCCGCGAAACACTCGAGCTTCCCCCGTCACTGGTGGTCCGTTGCTGCCAGCCCAGCGGAAATATTCCCGATCGACCCGAGGTCGGCTCACCCGCCCCGCCGCCTCCGGCCGATGCCGCCGAGGGGACCTCGACCGGCCCGGTGAGCACCCGAGACTTCCTGGCCGCCGTACCGCACCTGAATCAGGCGATGACGCTGGATCGCCAATCCCCAAAAGGCCCAACGGCGCGGGTGGAGATCCCCCGCCCGTGGTACCTCGTGCCGCCGATCAGTTGGATCCTCCCGTTCGGCAAGTACAGGCAAATTCAGTTGGATGCGATTGGCGTGGAGTTGCTGGACCTCTGCGACGGCCGGCGACCCATAGAAAACATCATTGAAATCTTCGCCGCCAACCATAAGCTAACGTTTCGCGAGGCGCAGCTTCCGGTGACACAGTACCTTCGAAAGCTGACGCAACGCGGGATACTGGCAATCGTTGGTGGCGGCGATGCACGCTGACGCTCTCGTCGGCAGGCAGTGTCGCCACGGATCGGCCGAACGTTCTGGCCCGCCCTAAGTAGCCATTGCCCCAATGGTAAGATGCAGATGAAAGTGATCGACGTCGACAAACAGGTGCGACTGTCCCTGACGAAGACGCTGCAATTGGTCCTCAGCGGCGTGCGTTTTCGCCTGTTTCGTGCGGCCATTACGGTGGTGATCGTCGCCCTGGCGGTGGCGTTTCTGATGACGATGCTCAGCGACTCGATCATCACCCGCAACGTGGCCGCCGCCATCGACATCGAAACCGCCCCGCGCCGCCTGCTGGGGTTCTGGGTCAATCAGCTCACTAGCACGATGACGGTCCAGAAGCTCACCGAAGATCTGACCGCCCTGCCACCCGACAGCAACCGCTGGAAGGAACTGAAAGGGTGGGGCCAGATCGAGGACAACGACGCCATGGGGCGCCTGGTCGACGTTGCTCAGCGCGAGCAGATGTATGCGGCGTTTTTCGACAACCTGAAGGAAGGCGACCGGCGAGCGTTGGTCGGTCGAGCTGTCGGGCTGGATATCTTCGACGTATTAGTGGACGACGAGGCCTTCCAGACATTCCAGAAGGAACTCCCCTCGGTCGGCCAGTTGTTCCCTGGCGAAGGAATCGACGCCTTCAGGGATTTTCTGACGGCGTGGGCTTCGGCCAGACCGGCCATGGATGCCATCATCGCCGGCCACAGCACCGCGGCCGGACAGGCCCGGAAAACGTTGCTCAAAGGGCGACCCGCCGACGTGTTTTTTGCCGACGAAGCGGACGAATCTCTGCCGGGCAAGTTGGCGACATTCGGGTTCATCCTCCCGAATGACGACGTCGTGGTTCTGCATCGCCGGGCGACCCTTCGCCGCGACGCCGAGCGGATCGCCGGCACGTTCGCCGCACCGCTGCTCAAGCAGTCCGTCGCCAAACGCGCCGGGCTCGAAAAGGCCAACGAAGCAACGGTCGACACCTTTTTCAAACAGACCTCCAGTCGGCGCGGGGTTAAGTGGTTCCTCGCCGAACTGGACAACATCCGCCGGCGCTTTGACGAACTGCCCGAAGACGCCGACAAGCGGCAAGACCTCACTCAGGAGCAGAAGCTGATCCTCGCCTCTCGGGACCCCCTGACGATTTTTGCAGCGTTTGAGATATCGCCCGAACGAATCACGGAGGTTACGCAGGAGCGCCTGCGAGACAAGCACCTCCAGAACGTCGAAAAAAGAATCACGGTGACGCCCGAGGGAACGGGACTGGGCGGGTTCTCCTCCCGGACGCTCGCCCTGATCGCCGTCAGTTTTCTGGTCTGCATTGTGGGAATCGCCAACGCCATGTTGATGAGTGTCACCGAACGATTCCGCGAGATCGCAACAATGAAGTGCCTCGGCGCCACCGATGGATTCATCATGGTCAACTTCATCCTGGAGTCCTGCATGCAGGGCGTCGCCGGGGGCGTGATCGGCGCCATCGTCGGCATGCTCCTGGGCTGCGGCCGCAGCGTCGTGATGTACGGGTGGATGGCGATGGCCCAGACACCGTTTTCTGAACTCGCCGCCACGGCGCTGATTTCGTTCGTCCTAGGACTATTCATCGCGGCCATGGCGGCCGTGTACCCGGCCTGGGTAGCCGCTCGACTGGCCCCGATGGAGGCGATGCGCATCGAATAGCCTACTCGGGAATCGACCGCTGCGAAGGATATGACCTCGACAGAAACAACCCAATCCCCCAACGGGGCCGGCGACAACGAAAGCCGGCGTGCGGTCATTATTCGGACCGTCGCGCTCAAGAAGGAATACCTGATCGGCCAGGTCGTCACGTACGCCCTGCGCGGCATCGACGTGGAACTGTACCGCGGCGAGTTCATCTGTGTGATGGGACCGTCGGGATCGGGCAAGAGCACGTTCTTCAACATGGTCGGCGGCCTGGACGCGCCCACCTCCGGACGGGTGTTCATCGACGAGGTGGACGTCGCCCAACTCAGCGCCGTGGAGCTGGCGTTCCTGCGGTGCCGAAAGATCGGGTACATCTTCCAGACCTACAACCTCGTGCAATACATGACGTGCCTGGAAAACGTCACCGTGCCGATGGCGTTCGCCGGCGTCAGCGGCGACCGGGCCCAGCAGCGCGGCATGGAGCTGCTGGAGCTGGTGGGCCTGGCCGAGCGGTGGTTCCACAAACCGATCGAAATGTCGGGCGGCCAGCAGCAGCGTACAGCCATCGCGCGATCGATGGCCAATCAACCCTCCGTCCTGCTGTGTGACGAACCCACCGGCAACCTGGACCTCAAGACCGGGTCCGAGATTCATGACTGCCTGATGAAACTGAACAAGCAGCGCGGCGTCACCATCATCTGTGCGACGCACGATCATCGCCTGATCAACATGGCCGACCGGATTATGTGGATCCGGGACGGCCAGATCGAGCGGCTGGCTGATCGATCCGAGGTGACGGTCGAAACCGGCACGATCGAAGGAGAGGAAAATGCCTAGGCCCCGCGTGTGGTGGATCTGCGTGATCCTGCTGGTGATCGGTGGCGCCATCGGCGCCGCGCCCGCCCAGACATTGCGCAACACGCTCGACAAAGCCCAGTTCGTCCGCGATGTCGAAGCCCTGACGAAATACGCCCACCGCCTGGCGGGCTTCGGCAGCGAAGAGCGAATCGCCGAGATGGCGCGGCGCATCGAAAGCACCCGCACCCAGGACGACCCCGACCGCCCCGTCTCGGACATCTTCCATGAGGCCACCGATGCCGTTGTCGCCTACCTGGACGACCCGGACAATATCGCCGACGCACCGGGCAGCCTGCTGGCGTCGCAATACATCCAGAATCGTCTGACGGCCATCCGCGAAAGCCTGCCCGCTGGTGAGCGAAAGGCGTTCACGATCTTCACGCAGGAGTTCGACGTCGTCCAGGCGAAAACCACCGAATGCCGCCTGGTGATCGATGGAAAGTCCCACACGCTTTACGCCACGCGGCCCAACGGCGTTGTCGCCCGCGTGACGCCTGCAGACGGCCTGACGGGCCGCTTGCTGTATGCGAGCAAGGGCAGGCTTGAAGACTACGGCAACCGCTCGCCCCAGGACGCGATCGTCGTGCTCGATTACGACGGCGACTGGCAGACGCCGTTTGCCTTCGGCGCCAAGGCCGTCATTGTCCTGGGCGACCTGCAGGCGACACGGCCCATGTCGTATTGCCTGAACGTTCCGGCCACTCTGCCTTTGTTTTACCTTCCGCCCGAAACCGCCCAAGCCATCCGCCTGAGGCACCGCGCCGCCAGTGAGACAACCGTCTCGGGCACCATCTTTGCCGGGGCAAAGTGGCATCGCCTTCGCGGACGAAACGTGATCGCCGTGCTCAAGGGCACCGCCCCCAATATGAGCGATCCCGGAAAACCCGATCAGGCCCTTCTGCTGGCCGCTCCGATCGACAGCCTGTCGGAAGTCCCCGCCCTTTCGCCCGGAGCGCGCGACGCCGCCAATGCCGCCGCCCTGCTGCAACTGGCCAAGTACATGGCCTTCAACCGTCCAAAACGCGACGTGGTGCTGTGCTTCTTCGACGGGCAGACCGTGAACCACCAGGGCGCGCGGGCGTTCTACGACGCGATTCGCCGGCCTCGATACGACAGCGACGCCAACACCGCTCCAGCGGTGGGCACCGCGCTCGAGAAACGCTCCAACTCGGTCCTCGAAGAGTACGAATTTCAGAACTATGCCATCGCGATCCTCAACCAGGAAAGCGTCTTCAAGCCAGATACGCACGATCTGATGCAGCGGCGCAACGCGATGCGTAAGGACGTCCACATTCCGCTGATCCTGAAGATCGGTCCCATCCTGCGCAACTGGAGTTTTGTGGCGATGACGATCATTCTGGCCGCCATTGCCATCATCCTTTCGGCCGTCCTGCAACGCGACGAGGATCAAAAGCCGCCCCTCCAAGCCGCGCAGCGGTCGGCCACAGTCGGGGCCGTCATCCTGGCGGCGGCGATGGTCTATGGGCTGTTCGTCGACCCGGCGCTCTTCGATAAGCGACGCGGACAACTCGAGCGGCAAACGCAACAGAACCGCTCGCGGATGGACGTCCTGACCAAGAAGATCGAAGGCCTCGAAAGCAGCCACCGCGCCACGCTGGAACTGCTGAAGGACCAGGCCCGCATTGCCGACAGCGACGCCCTGGAGAAACTCCGGCCGATGCGAATCCTGGTGGGCACGCTCCCCCGCCAACTGGTCGCACTCGAAACGTCCATCGCCGATCTGACCAGGCGGCACGACGAAATGAAGGACACGTCGGTCGAGACCCCCGCAGCCGAGCGAGACAAGCTGGCCAAACAGATTGCCGCGCAGTCCGATGAAGCCTTGCGGCTGCGGGCAGCGATCGACCAGGCCCGCGACGCGCTGAACGAATTTGAGATCGAGGACCTTCTGTGGAACACCTGTCTGCGAATTATCCAGCAGGAACTCGACTGGCGTGACATCACCTTCGTCAAGAAGAAGAAAATCGCCGACTCGCTGATCGACCAGCAGGATCCCGCCCGCCAACAGGCCAAGCGTCAGGCGTTTCTGGAACGTTTGACGGGCAAGCTGAAAGACCCGGAGACCGATACGTGGGAGATCAACCCGGCCGAACTCGACCGGCGTTTCCAGGGCGTCTTCGGCCAGCTGAAACGCGACGTCATCAATGCCTGCCAGCAGCGCAAGAAGGAACTCCTGCTGCGCGACGTGGACATCGTCCAGGCCATCCGCCTGAACGAAGCCTTGGGCGTCAAGCAAAGCATTGTGGCGTTGCACGTCAGTCTCAATCTCGCCGACGAGCGCCCCTTCTGGACCTTCATCCACGGTGATCGCTCGTCCAGCCTCGACAAGGACACAGTCAGTTCCTATGACGAATGGGTTTTCAAGGCCGTTCGCGCCACCGTCGAGGAACTAGGCTCGCGGGTCGCGCACTTCGACGAACGGGCCGTCAGCGGCCAATATGACATCGCGCTGTTCGGCGGGCCGGGCGTCGATAGTAGCGGCATGGCGAGGCTGTTCGGGATCAAGAATGTCTCGGTCATGACGGTGATGGATCACCTCAACCGTCAGGGGCAGGTCAACGACACAACCGCGGCGCTGGACCTCGACACGATGTTCACCCAGGTCGCCGAAATCGCTCCCCTGTTTCGGATCCTCGCCGATAGCGATCAGCTTCTGGGCCGAGCGAATTTGCCAAACCGGGTACGCCACTTTGAGGTCCAGTGGGAGAACAACCGCCTCAAAGGTCCGAAAGTCGCTCGCACCAGCGCCGGCCACGCCATGCGCCAGCACCCCGTGCCCGACGCCGTGATGACGGTGTATGACACGTGGGGGTGGCAAGCTCTCACGACACCGCCGGGATTCGTCGGCACGCTGATGGCCATGACCAATTCGAGGGGCTTCTGCGAGTTCGGCCCGTTCGACAGCACACGGGTACGGTGGGGGTTCCGGTGTCTGGCGGCCTCCTTCGATGACGACAATCCGGGCGTGGTGCGGTTTATCACCAACGAAAAGACGATCGGCTCGGACCAAGTGACGCTCTTCGAGGCACGGTCGATGACGTTCGTGAACTATGGATTTGCCGCCGCCGGAGGCACGCTGGCGATGGAGGCATTACAGACAGCGGCCATGGCGCCGACGCTCCGGCTCGTGTGCGAGGCCGGTCAGATCATGACCGTTTACGCCCCCGTCGCAGCCAAGGGAATCAAACTGTTCAATAGTGGGTCCTTCGTCGTCCTCAACAACGATGCAACAAAGGCGAATTACCAGGGCACGGGGATCCCGCTTGGCTCGCTGGCCGATGAGTTCTCCCACCCCATTGTGATCGAAAGCAGCGCCCGTGACCTGGGCATGCTGAACACCTATCGCCTGCAGCTTCTGCGCGACAGCCGGATCTACCAGGAATCGCTGGAGGTGATCAACGGCCAGGCCGGCGACTTGCTGTCCGACACGATCGCCAGCGGCATCGAAGGGGCGGGCCTCCAATCATATGCGGGCAACGCCGCCGTCTCGGCCGCCCTGTCACGGGCGGTCTATCCGCCCCTGCTGACCGTGATGAACGATCTGGTCACCGCCGTCGTCCTGCTGTTGATGCTGGCCATGCCGTTCGCCTTCTGCATGGAACGCCTGCTGATCGGCTCGCCCCATATCTACCGTCAGATCGCAGGCTTCGCAGGGTTCTTTGTCGGGACCTTCGGCATTCTGTACGTCGTCAACCCGGCGTTTAAGATTGCCACGACCCCCATCATTATCTTCCTGGCGTTCGCGATTTTGTTATTGTCATCGCTGGTGATCTTCCTGCTGATCCGAAAGCTTCAGTCGACCGTCAAGGCCTTCCAGGGCCTGGGCCAAACGGTCCACAGCACCGACGTCTCCCGTATCAGCACGATGGCCGCTGCGGTGATGATGGGCATTTCGACCATGCGGCGGCGCCCATTGCGAACGTTTCTGACCGCCAGCACCGTTGTCCTTCTGACGTTCACGATTCTGACGTTCGCATCCTTCGGGTCCAGCTACGACAACCGGCGCAGCTACAAGGGCCCCATGACGGGCATGCCGCCCCGTATGATGATCCACGATCCGTTCTGGAACGCCATGGACGCCGGTGTCGTCGAAGTCCTCCGAGGCCATCTCAAAGGCCAAGCCACCGTCGTGCCTCGCTACTGGATGTCGCCGACCGCCCAGACCGCCCAGGCCGCCGCGAAGACCGGACTTTCGATGGACAAGCTGCTGGCCAACGACACGACAGAGCGCATCGTGCCGATCGGCGCCGGCATCGGCATCGATCCGGCCGATATCGAGAAGCAAGCGCACCTGCGTGAGCTTTTCGCACCCGGGTCGCGATTCGAACTGCTGGCCGAGAACGGCATCTTCCTGACCGAGGCCATCGCCAAACGACTCGGGTTCGGCCCCGACGACGTCGGCGTGGCCATCGTGCGTCTGGCAGGCCAGAAATTGATATTCGCCGGCACGGTCAGTGACGATCTGGCCGGGTTCAAGTCGCTCGAAGGATCGAGCGTCGTCCCGGTCGACTTCGAAATGAGCACCGGCAAGGAAGGCATCGCCCCACAACAGGTCGGCGGCGACCAGGGCTTGAAAGAACCCCCGGAAATCGAGACCGGGATGTTCGCCGTCTTCGGCCTCGATGACGTCGTGATTTTCGGCCCCGAGACCGCCAAACGCGTGGGCGCAACGGTTCGGTCCCTGACCATCTATCCGGACGATCCCGCCGAGGTCGAAGCCATCGCCGACCGCGTGGCGAAGGTAACGCGCCTGCCAACGTATTTCGGAATCCACGGCGAAGTCTTCCGCTTTGTCTTCACCACGGTCATCTCGGCCAGCGGCCTCAAGGACCTCCTCATCCCAATGGCCCTGGGCGGGCTGATTATCTTTGCCACGATGCTCGGCAGCGTCAGCGACCGCGAGCGGGAAATCTACACCTTCAGTTCGCTGGGGCTCGCACCGGCCCACGTGGCAAGCCTGTTCTTCGCCGAGGCGGCCGTCTACGCCATCATCGGCGGCATGGGCGGGTACCTGCTGGGCCAGACCGTCGCCCGCGTGCTCAGCTGGGTCAGTACCTTCGCCAATGTCGCCGTGCCGACGATGAACTACAGCTCGACCAACGCCATCATGACCATCCTCGTGGTCATGGGAACGGTTCTTCTGTCCACGATCTACCCGGCGATCAAGGCCTCACGCAGCGCCAACCCGGGCATTCAGCGGTCGTGGAAAATCCCCAAGCCCGAAGAAGATCTGTACGATCTGATTTTCCCGTTCACCGTCTCGGCCTACGACATCACCGGCGTGGTGAACTTCCTCAAGGAGCACTTCGAAAACTACAGCGACACGTCGCTGGGGATCATGGCCACCAGCGAATCGCACGTCTTTCGACAGGCGGCCAGCAGCGAACGCATCGGCGTGACGGCTACCATGGCCCTGGCGCCGTTCGACCTGGGCGTCAACCAGCACTTCGCCCTGCTCAGCCAGCCCAGTGAGATTGAAGGCATCGACGAGATCCGTATTCTGATCCAGCGGATCACCGGCACACGAGGTGATTGGCTGCGGGCCAATCGAATCTTCATCAACGACCTGCGGAGACAGTTGCTGATCTGGCGATCGTTAACGCCCGAAGTCATGGACCAATACCGCCAGCGCACCCTCGATGCCTGGGACGACCTGCCGCAGGAGAAGATCGACGAGCTCCTGATTGGAGATATGTCGTGAGCGCAATGCGACTGGACAAAGAGCTCCAGCAGTATCGCGACATTATGAAGGTTCCGTCGCGGTTCGAGGAGGGCTTCAGTTGGACCGCACTGGTTGCGGCCCTGTTCATCGCACTGCTGATGGTGCCGGGCTCGATGTACATGGGCCTGCTGATCGGGCAAAGCGGCGGTGCGTCCCAGTGGGTGACGGTGATCCTGTTCCTCGAGGCCGCCCGCCGCGCACATAAAACGCTCAAACGCGCCGAACTATACATTCTGTTTTTCATGGCTGGGGCCGCGATGGGCTCGCCCTTTTCCGGCCTGCTGTGGAATCAGTATTTCATACAAAGCCAAGCCGCCATCGGCGCCGGGGTCGCCGAGCCCTTGAAGGAGGTCTGGTGGTACGCGCCCAGCGACCCGGCTGTGCTGGCCCAGCGGTCCTTCTTCATGAAGGAGTGGTACCCGGTGCTCGGGATGATCATCTTTGGGACGATCATCAATCGGTTCAACAGCACGGTGCTGACCTACGGGATGTTCCGCCTGGCCAGTGATATCGAGCGTTTGCCGTTCCCGATGGCTCCGGTCGGGGCGGCCGGCATCATGGCGCTGGCCGAGCAGCAGGTGGAGGAGGATAAGGTCCAACCCGAATCCGTCGGCGACGCCGATGACGACAAACCCGAAAGCTGGCGGTGGCGTGTGTTCTGTATAGGCGCCGTGCTGGGGCTGAGCTTCGGCGTCGTGTATGCCGCCTTGCCGGCGCTGTCCAACGCGTTCCTCAATGGCAAGAAAATCATGCTGCTGCCGATTCCGTTCGCCGACTTCACACAAAAGACCTCCGACATTCTGCCCGCCTTTGCCACCGGGTGGACTTGGAGCATGGGCGGCGTCATCAGTGGGATGGTCTTCCCGTTCTTCGGCGTGCTGGGAGGATTTATCGGATTGATCATCACGATGGTGGCCAACCCCCTCCTATACAAATTCGGTCTGCTGCACAGTTGGGAACACGGCATGGACACCATCCGGACCAACTTCAGCAACCAGATCGACTTCTATTTCAGCTTCAGCATCGGCATCTCCATTGCCTTTGCCATCGCCGGGTTCTATCAGATCTACCGGGCCGTTCGCGACCGCGCCAAGGAGCGCCGGCAGCAGGAGCAGGGCCTGGTCGTCGAAGCCGAAGACGACCAACTTAAAACCCGGGAGAATATCGCCGAACGCGGCGACATTCCGCTTCCCATAATCATCGCGACCTATTTCATCATCTCGTTTCTGTACATCGGTCTGTCGGGATGGTTGATCGAGTGGCACAGGGGCGTCATGGTGGCGATGTTCTTCTTCGCGTTTTTCTATACGCCCATCATCAGCTACGTCACCGCCCGCCTGCAGGGCATGACGGGCCAGAGCGTCAGCATCCCAATGGTCCGCGAGGCGGCGTTCCTTCTGTCGGGCTACACGGGGGGGGTCAAGATATGGTTCCTGCCCATGCCGTTCCTCAATAACTACGGAGGCGGCGCCGGCGGGTGGCGCGTCGCCGAACTGACCGGCACGCGGTTCTGGTCGATCTGGAAGGCCGAGATCATCCTGACCCCTATCGTGCTCGTTTCGTCGATTGTGTTCGCCCAGTTCATCTGGTCGTTGGACCCGATCCCCTCATCCGCCTATCCCTATGCCCAGAAGATGTGGCCCCTGAACGCCGCCACCAGCACCATTATCATGACGTCCACGCTGGGGCGATTCAGCCAGTTCCAGGAGACGTTCCGGTGGGAATACCTCGCCGCCGGCGCGACGTTCGGGACGGTCATGTTCTTTGTGCTCTATGCGATGAACCTGCCCATGATGCTGGTCTACGGCATGGTGGGCGGGCTGAACGAGACCACGCCCCACAGCGTTCTCCCGCAGTTCATCGGGGCGCTGGTCGGGCGGTACTACTTCCAGAGACGCCTGGGCCTCAAGTGGCGCCAGTACATTCCGGTCGTGATGGCCGGGTACGGCTGCGGGCTGGGGTTGATTGTCACCTTCAGCACCGGCGTGACGTTCATGACCAAGGCCGTTATCAAGATTCCTTTCTGACCGAGCGAGCGAGGCCGCCAATGAGCAACGGCGAGACCATTATTGAGTGCCGCAATCTGACGAAGATGTACCGCATGGGGGGCCAGGAGATCTATGCGCTGCGCGACATGGACCTGGACATCTACCGCGGCGAGTACCTGTCCGTCATGGGGCCCAGCGGATCCGGCAAGAGCACGCTGTTCAACATGATCGGTGCGCTGGACAAACCCACCGCCGGCACGGTGAGGATTTCCGGCGTCGACCTGACCAAGCAGGGAAGCCTGGAGTTGGCCTACATTCGCAATCGCCACATCGGCTACATTTTCCAGGCGTTCAACCTGATCCCCTCGTTGACCGCTCTGCGAAATGTGATGCTGCCTCTGCTGTTTTCCGGCATGGAAACCCACGACGCCCAGCAGCGCGCCACCGACGTCCTGACGGAAGTCGGGCTCAGCGACCGCCTGCATCACCGCCCGGACGAGCTATCCGGCGGGCAGCAGCAGCGTGTGGCCATCGCGCGGGGCCTGTCGATGGAGCCCGCCATCATGCTCGCCGACGAGCCGACGGCCAACCTCGATCTGCATACCGGCGAGGATATCATCAACAGCCTTCGCACCCTCTGCGACAACCACGGCGTGACCATCATCACCGCCACCCACGATCACAAAATGCTCGACAAGTCCGACCGCATCCTGTGGATCAAAGACGGGCAGAGGGATCGCCTCGAAAACCGAGCCGACATCGACATCCGCGTCGGCAAAGTCGAATGACCATTCTGCATTCTCGACCCGCGTTTTTCGATTGTGACGTTACGGCACGGGGGCCGGGCCGCGAAGCAAGCGGGCCAAATCGAAAATCGGCACTCGAAAACCTGCCCGCCGGACAGGCAGGTCGACAATCCCTCCCCCCTACTCCTCTTCGATATACTGACGGCTCATCAGGAAGCTCACTCGTTTGAACGTATCCCCGTCCAGCGTGTCGCGAAGCGATTTTCGCGCCTGGGAGAGATTCGTCCGGCGGGTTACGTGGCAGATGATAATCCGCTCGTTGCGCATACCCTCCAGAATAGCCGGCAGGTCCGATACGTGCAGATGCTTGCCCGCCCGGGCCCGCCCGGCGTGGTCGCCGTCGAAGAATGTGCACTCAATCAGCAGCACCTGCGCCTCGGCCACGTGCGGAAGCTCGGCGTAGTTGGCCGGCGCCGTATCGCCCAGATACGCCACCAGCGGCAGTTCGATGCGATGCGTGACACTCTCACCCTTTTCCTTCAGCGCCACGATTTCCGGCCCGGTCAGCCCTTCGTACTCCTGTTTGAGCTTGTTCCGCACTTCAACCAACGAGAATCCAAGCGACTCGGTCGTATGCACCGTCGCGAACGTTCGCACGACCAGGTCCCGCCGCAATTCGTAGTCCTCGCCGCCGCTCATGCCGACAAACCGGTGCGGCGCGACGTGGCCCTCAACGCGCCCCCACGCCGTCATGAGCTCTTCCAACGGCCCGACCAACCCCTTCGGCACCAACGCCACGCCGTCGCTGATGCCCTGGAAATCGCGCTGCGCAAAGTAATACGGAAGCCCCGCGACGTGGTCCATGTGCCCGTGCGACAACAGCACGTGGTTGACCGTCAGCGCCTCGCGCGGGCACTTGCCGATGTCGAAGCAGCAGTCCAGCTCCGGCGCAACGATCACCGCTTCCTCACCGGCGACGCTGTAACCGGCCAGGGAAAACTGGTCGAGCTTGACCTCGTTGAGCTTGTACGGGCGGATTCGCATAACAGAACTTAACGACAAATGTTACGGCGCATGTAGCTCAAAATCAACTTTGCGCGCCGTCGCGCCCTGCGTTCGACCGAACGGATATGCTGCCACTTGGCACGGCCGGGGCCGGCCGATACACTACCGTCATGTCTGACAGCAAAACAATTGCCGTCCTGATCCCGTGCCATAACGAAGCCGCCACCATCGGCAAGGTCGTCGATGACTTCCGCAAGGCGTTGCCTGAGGCCCGCATCTACGTCTTCGACAACTGCAGCACCGACCAGACCGCTCAGATCGCCGCCGACCACGGCGCGACGGTCATATTCGAACCTCGTCAGGGCAAGGGCTTCGTCGTCGATGCGATGCTCAGCCGCGTCGACGCGGACGTCTACATCATGGTCGATGGCGATGACACCTACCCGGCCGACCACGCCCGAAAGCTCCTCGCCCCCGTGCTGGCCGGCAAGGCCGACATGGTCATCGGCACCCGCCTGGCCGAGCACGGCGACAAATCTTTCCGCCCGCTGCACGTGCTGGGCAACAGGCTGATTCGCAGCCTGATCAACACGATCTTCGGCGTCAAGCTTACCGATATCCTCTCCGGCTATCGCGCGTTCAATCGCAACGTCGTTCATCGTGTGCCCATCGTCTCGGGCGGGTTCGAGGTCGAAACCGAACTGACGATCCACTCGCTCTACTACCGCCTCAAGCTGCTGGAGACGCCCGTCCCCTACGGCGTCCGCCCCAGCGGCAGCGAGTCCAAGCTGCACACCTTCCGCGACGGGGCCCGCGTGCTGTGGAAGCTGTTCAACCTCGCCCGAGCCTTCAAGCCGCTGACGTTCTTCGGAATCGTCAGTCTCCTGCTGTTCGTTCTGGGTGTGCTGGCCGGCATCCCGCCGATCACCGACTACGCCACCACCGGCAAGGTCCCGCATTTCCCCCTGGCCATTCTCGCCACCGGGCTGATGATCCTCTCGGCCGGGTCGGCGTTTCTGGGCATTATCCTGCACGCCATGAATTGGCGCTTCAAAGAGCTGCACAACGTCCTGGTCCGCGACAAGCGCTGACCCGGCCGCTCATTCCTCGCCCGGCAGGTCCTTCAGGCGGCGCCGCGCCTGCTGGCCGGCAGGCTCCTTCGGATACACGTTGGCCACGTGCATGTAGATCGTCCGGGCATCGGCCGCTCGCCGCTGCTTTTCGCGGCAGAACCCCAGCCAAAACCACGCCTCGGCCGTGCGCGTCGCGTCGCCGACGGCCTGAAACCGCGGCGCCAGCGACTGCAATTCCAACGCCGCCCGGGCATACTCCAACTGCCCGACCAGATCGATCGCCGCCGCCAGACGCGCCGCCAACGGCCCGACCTCCTCGCTGGTTGGCGCTGCGGTCGGCGCCGGGGAAGACCCGGCCGCCGAGTCAGGCTCAGCCGGCACGGCCGTCTCGTACCGCGCCATGGGCTCGCCGACCGCACAGCCCGCCAGAAGCAGCGCCGCCAGCAGCAGTGTCGTCACGAGTGGTCGGTCACGAAACACGGTCGACCCCTAGAAGGATCAGTTGAATTTCCAGCAGCACCAGCCGCGACCGCTCGTCCTCGGCCTGCTGCCGCGCAATCGCCAACATCTCCCGCAGGCTGCCCGTCCGCGTCGCCGCCGCGAACGCCTCGACCTCGGACGCGTCCGCCACGTCCAGCAGCGCCAGCCGCGTCAGCACGACCTCCAGTCGCTCGATCACGCGCCCGGTCTCGGTCTCTCCCACCCGCCGGCGAAGCTCGCCGCAACGGCGAATCAGAAGACGATTTCGCGCCACAGCCTGAACGGCCGTCATGCCCGTCTCGTTCGGCGCCACGGTCGTCAGGTACAGCGTCACCAACTCCGGGGCGACGTCAACCCCGACGGCCTCGGCCTTGTCCGCACCTATCTCCTTCACCTCACGCTCGGGTATTTCGCCATCGGCCAGTGCCAGCGCCTCGGGGGGAGCCACCTCGGCTGCATCGAGTCTGTCGAACTTTTCGGCCAGTTCCGGCGTATCGGGGGGAGCAAGCTCGTCGGGTCCGTTAACGCTATCGATCTCTTGGGCCTGTTCCAGCTTGCTCATGGCCGCTGTGGCCTCATTCAAGCCCTTGCGAAGCTCGTCGGTCCGGCTATCGGCCTGGGCCAATTGTCTCCGCAGTTCGGTAACCTCAAAGGCCAGTTTGTCACGCTCGGCCTCCAGGACTTTTCGCTCGTCGGCGTAGGCCTTTTCGTGCTCAAGGCGACGATCACCATCATCGCGACCTTCATCCATCATGGGGTCTGGCGCATCCTTCGGCCCGGCCTCCACCTCGGGCCTGCGCCTGCTCTGACCGGCCTCGTGACCCACCTGCCCGACAACTTCCTCAGCGTCAGCAGGGCCTTCCGCGAAGGCCTTGCGCCGGGGCGCATCTGGCTGCGGCGACGCTGGCGCATCCGTCTGTCCGGCCTCCCACCTGGCCTTCGACCGGGTATCTGCCAGCTCATGAGTCACCGGCGGGGAAACTTCGTCGGCGTCAGCAGGGCCTTCCGCAGAGGCCCCGCGCTGGGGGGCATCTGGCTGCGGCGCAGCTGGCGGGGCCGGCTCGATGGCCAACCGCCTTTTGCCAGACCTGGGGATCGCATCCCGGGCCGGTAACAATTTCTCCGGCGCGTTGCGATCGGCCATTTGCATGCTCTCGGTCCCATACTCGATCAGCGAGGCGCGATACAGGACGCCGGCAACGATCAGCAACACGGCAGCCGCCGCCAGCGGAGCCCATCGCGCCGTCAGTGTCAACACGACCCTTTGCTGCGGCCGGGGCGCCGCGGGCAATGGGGCCTGTTCAACGGCCCGTCGAGCGCCCCACTGTCGCAGGAGCTTTTCCAGGCCGTCGGGCGGGTTGTTCGGTTGATCGTTCATGGCTTCATCAGATTCTATCCACACGTCGCGCCGATGCGCAGGTCGTGGGCCATTACGCGTCGATTCCTTTGCCTTCCAGGCAGTCGCGCAGAAGCTCTCGCGCCTTGTTCAGGTGTAGCCGCACCGTTGCTTCAGCCAAGTTGGCCGTCGTCGAAATGCCGCGCGTCGTCCGCGCGTCCACGTACCGCAGGCGAATTAGCTTCTGCATATCCTCGGGCAGTCGGCCGATGCAGTCGTCCAGCGCCTCGACCCGCTCGGCGGCCTCGGCGTCGATGCCCGGATTGTCGTCGGCCAGCGTCTGCTCCGCCAGTTCCGGATCGACCACCCCCACCGGCTTCGCGCGACGCCAACGCTTGCGGACAACGTTGCGGGCGATCGTCGATATCCACCCGCCCAGCGAGCCGCGAGATGCGTCGAACGTGCCCAGCGACCGAAAGACCCGAACGAAGACGTCCTGGCAGAGGTCTTCGGCGTCATGGCGCTCGAAACCGCTGCGCAGCAGATAGGCCATCACCCGCCGCCCGTAGGCTGCGTACAGCGCCTCGAACGCGTCGGAATCGCCCCCAAGACACCGGGCGACGGTCTTCTTGTCGTCAGTTAGCACGCCCACAGTGGCGTTATTGTCGCCTGTGGACAGTAATCCCGTCAACGACTTGGGGGCCAGGCTTTTTCTCACCCCATCCTGCGCACCGGCAGCGACCGGGAGTATCCACAACTGACGCAGCCAACGAATGAAGGGAAAACGCCATGAAACACCTGCGACCACCCATCCTGCTGTTGACGCTGACCGCCATCGCCGTCGCCGCCATCTTCATCGGCTGCGGCTTGCACCCCCAGAAACAAGCAGCAATCTCGTCGGAATCACGATCTGACGAAGACGACCGGGGCGCTGCCGCCCTGCCACCCGCTGCCGACGAAGCTGGCCCCTCGCCCGCCCGGTCGATGCTTAAGCGCGTCCGGAGGGACGAGTTCCTGGCCGCGGTCCGGCCAGCCAGCGCCGATTGGAACCGCGAGGCCTATGACCATTTCGATGAGAACCCGTTTCGCAGTGTCGTGGACCATCCGCTCTCGACGTTTTCGATCGACGTGGACACCGCCAGTTACGCCAACATCCGCCGCATCCTCAACAGTGGCCACCTGCCGCCCAAGGGCGCGGTGCGGATCGAGGAGATGGTCAACTATTTCGACTATGAGTACGGCGGCCCGGAGGTCGACGACGATCACCCCTTCGCCGCCCACGTCAGCATCGTCGGCTGTCCGTGGAACGACGCCCACCGCCTGATGCGGGTCGCCCTCAAGGGCCGAACAATGCAGACCGATCAACGGCCGGCCAGCAATCTTGTGTTCCTGCTGGATGTGTCCGGCTCGATGACTCCCGCCAACAAGCTGCCGCTGGTCCGACAGGCCATGAAGATGTTGGTCCAGAACCTCGGCGAGAACGACCGGGTTGCCATTGTGGTCTATGCCGGCGCCTCCGGGCTGGTTCTGCCTTCGACAGAGTGTGACGACAAGCAGACCATCGTCGACTCCCTCAGCCGCCTGAAGGCGGGCGGGTCGACGCACGGGGCATCGGGTATCCGCCTGGCCTATAAGGTCGCACGTGAGAACTTCATCAAAGGCGGCGTCAACCGCGTGATCCTGTGCACTGACGGCGACTTCAACGTCGGCGTCACCGATCAGGGCGAGCTGGTCAAGCTCATCCGGAAAAAGGCCAAAAGCGGCGTCTTTCTGACCGTGCTGGGCTTTGGACGGGGCAACTATCAGGATTCGCGTCTGGAGAAGCTGGCCGACAAGGGCAATGGCAACTACGGCTACATCGACACCATCCAGGAAGCCCGCAAGATACTGGTCGAGCAGCTCTCGGGCACGCTGGTGACCATCGCCAAGGACGTGAAGATCCAGATCGAGTTCAATCCGGCCAAGGTGTCGGCCTATCGGCTGATCGGCTATGAGAACCGCATTCTGGCCAAAGAGGATTTCAACGACGACAAGAAGGACGCCGGCGAGATCGGCGCGGGCCACACCGTCACCGCACTGTACGAACTGGTCCCGGCCGGGCAGGACGCACCGACGTCGGCGGTCGATCCGCTCAAGTACCAGAACGTCGCCGCCGCAACGACCGATGCGAACGAAGTCTCCGACGAGACGCTCACACTGAAGCTCCGCTACAAGCAGCCCGACGGCGATACGAGCACGCTGATGACGATGGTCGTCCGGGACGAGACGGCCTCGTTCGCCAACGCTCCGCAGGACATGAAGTTCGCCGCAGCGGTGGCGGGCCTGGGGATGCTGCTGCGAGGCAGCGAGCACGGCGGCAGCTTCACCTATGACGACGTGATCGCACTTGCGGCATCGACCAAAGGCGTCGACCGACACGGCTACCGGGCCGAGTTCATCAACCTGGCCAAAATCGCCGGCGAACTGGCCAGCCAGACCACCCACGCCAGCGCCGAGTGACAGATTTCATCGCTGGGCCCGTCCGCGGGGGGCGGGCCCAGCGATACTGTTAAGGTCAAGAAGGAGCGACGATGAAACCCCGGCGAGATAAGATACGATGCATGACGCTCCGACGACCGACTGCGCTGATTCTGCTCGCCTTTCTCGGCGTCGCCTCCCAAGCCCTGGCCGACGGCATGATGTTGCCCATCATCCCCGCCATCCGTCTAAAGCATGGCGAATCCACCCCCATGGTCACCTCGCCCCGTCAGGAGGCGGTCCTGATCGTCCGCGGGGAGATGACTCGCGTAATCCTGCGCACGCACTTCAATGCCGGCCCCAAGGAACTCGCGTGGCTGGTTCCTGTGCCCGCCGAACCCCTGGAGATCGCCACCGCGGACGAGAAGGTGTTCGAGCGGCTCGACGAATGGACGGCGCCGACGTTCTACACCGAAATAACGCGCGGGCTGCACTTGCAGTGCGGGTGTGGCGCCCAAGACAGTGCAGTGCTTTCAGACTCCAAGACCGTGATCGTCAAAGCCGTCGGCACAGCCGGGGTCTTTGATTATGTCGTCCTGGCCGCGACCAGCGCCGATGATCTGGCGGCATGGCTGAATGAGCACCATTACGCCATGCCCGACTCTCTCGCCCAAATCGTCGGGCCATATGTGCGGGATGGATGGCAGTGGCTGGCCATGCGGGTTCGCCCGCAAGAGGCCGACAAACCGACGCTTGCCCCACACCCAATCACCTACACCTACCGACACGACTGGATCGTCTACCCCCTGGCGATTTCCAGACCTTCGGCGGCGCAGGAAAACGAGATTCTCCTGTACGTCGTCGCCGACGGCCCATACCAATGCGAGAACTGGGCCAACATGACGTCCCGGCAGATGGTCCAAAGCGCCACGATGACCGCAGGCGCCCGCGTCGACGACACGATCTACGGCCTCGAGCGACGAAAGGGAACGCCGAGCGGCACGAACTACGAAGACATCTTCCGCGAAGAGACTGGCAGGAATGATGGTCGGCTCTTTGTGGCTGAGTACGTTGGGGACTATGGCCGTCAGATATTCCAGAACGTCCCCGGCCTCGATGACGGTGACGCCTTGCCGCCTGTTCTCACTCGGCTGCGGGCGTTGGTCACGCCGGCGGCCATGGACCGAGATGTTGAGCTTGTCCCCACCGACTCCGTCCTGCCATTTCGGAGCATCTTCCACCTGACCGCCCGGCGATCCCATTACGCGGGGTTGAGCGGCCTGGGCGGCATCGGTGTGGCCTTCGGGCTATTGTTCATGGCCCAACACTGGTTCGCCGGTCGACGATGGCGTCGAGCGGCTGCGGTCGCCTGTGCGGCGGTAGCATGCCTCCTCCTGACGATGCTGTAGCGGCCGCCCTACTGGCCGATCATGGCGGCGACGTTGTCTGCCGTGACAGGCGAGATGATGCCGCGGTCGGTGATGATTCCGGCGATCAGCTCGGCGGGCGTGACGTCGAAGGCCGGGGCGTAGGTTTTGACGTTCTCGGGGGCGGTGCGCCGGCCGAAGCCGTGTGTGATCTCTTCACTGCCGCGCTGCTCGATGGGGATATCGCTTCCGCTGGCCAGCGTCATGTCGAACGTGCTGTATGGGGCGGCGACGTAGAACGGCACGTTGTGATGGGCGGCCAGAATCGCCAGCCCGTAGGTGCCGATCTTGTTGGCGGCGTCGCCGTTGGCCGCGATCCGGTCGGCGCCGGTGACGACCAACTGCACCTTGCCCTCTCGCAGGACCTGGGCGGCCATGTTGTCGGTGATCACGACCGCATCGATGCCGGCCTGCATCAGTTCCCACGCCGTCAGCCGGCTGCCCTGCAGCAGCGGGCGCGTCTCGTCGCAGAAAACCGTCAGGGCGTGTCCCTCGGCGGCGGCGACGTACATCCCGGCCGTCGCCGTGCCGATGCCAGCCGTTGCCAGCGCGCCGGCGTTGCAGTGCGTCAACACGGCCGAGCATTTCTTCATCAGCGGCGCCGCATGCCGGCCGATGGACGCGCACAGGGCGACATCCTCGGCGTGGATGGCCCGCGCCTCGTCCAGCATCGCCTCGCGGACGGCATCGAGATCGCTGGCCAGACCGTCCTGGGCCCGGCGGAACACTCGTCTGGCCGCCCAGGAGAGGTTCACGGCCGTCGGGCGGGAACTCTCCAGGTACTCAGCGGCCGCCTCGACCCCGGTGATGAAGTCGCCGGAATCCGGCAGGACCTGGGCGGCGACCACCATGCCGTAACCGGCCGCCACGCCGATCGCCGGCGCCCCACGAACGGCCAGGCTGCGGATAGCGTCCCAGACGGCCAGGGCGTCGCGACAGTCCAAAAACTCCGTCTCCGTCGGCAGGCGCCGCTGGTCGAGCAGCCTCAGATGCCCGGTGGCGGCATCGCCCGTCCAGGCGACGACCTCCACCGGCGGCGAGATCGAGCATTCTGCGGAATCTTGGTCGTTCATGGCGATGACCATAGCTTACCCCCCCTACCGGTTACAAGTCCTGTCCGTCCGGATACCCCATCCGGCCCGAAATGGGCGTTGAATCACATATCAGACAGCCAGAGGCCCTTCCCGATCTCGCTCAAAACGCCATCCACATCAAGCCGAACGTCAGCAGCGGAGAGCAGGGGACGATCTTGGTCGCCAGTGGGATCTTTCCTCGCGAGTCGAGCAACAGGCCTTCATCGTCGGGCTTGAACACCGACACCTCCGGGCCCAGCATGCGAACCATCTTGGCCGCCGAGGGCAGTTCCGCGAGTGGCGCATCTTCCTCTTCGGCGAACGCCTCCATCAGCATCGGCCAGAACGCCTGAGCGAAATCCGCCAGGTTCACCGAGAAAAGCACCGGCCCCTCGCCGGAAAGGGCGGCCAACGCTGGGCCCTTGCTGCCCTGGCGAAAACCGCCCACGTCGTCCAGGGCGGTATCGATGGCCGTCTTCAACACATCGTCGGAGAATCCCAAAACGATCCGGTCGCTCATCACCGCCAGGCGAGTCACCGGGGCGTATATCATGCCGGGCAGGTAGCGGATGGGCACGTTGCGGTACTGTCGCGGCCGTGCGTCGCTCGGCTGCGGCATGGCGCCCGGGGGCCCAGGCGGGGCCGGCGCGGCGTCACTGTCGGCCTCCATCTCGCCGCCCGCCAGGTCGATCAGCTTGTCGACCGCCCGAAGGCCGGCGGCATGGTCCGAAAGACCGATCACAAGCCCGATCGGCGCGCCGCCCATCATCATCGGCATCAGCCCGCCTCGGATATCGCCCAGGTAGACGCTTGCATTGCCGTTGCTGGCCGCGAGCAGCTCATCGATCGCCGCCAGGGCTTGGGCCTCCTTGTCGGCCTCATCATCGCCCGATTGCGTCGCCGGTTCGTCGATCGTCTGGATGATGCGGGGCCCCTGCTCCGGTCCTTGGAACAACTCGATGGTCTCCGTCTCCGTCTCGATCGTCGGCGGATCGTCCTGGCCGCCGCCCAGCGCCGCGTGAAGCATCTTCGCCAGCGTCTGCGTATCGATCTGCCCGGCCAGGAACAGGCTAGACGTATCCGGCGTCATGGCCAGGGCCTCCTTGTACGAGGCGCCGGTCTTGAACAGCCGCAGCAGCCCGTCGGTTGTCTCGGGGCTGTGGATGAACGTCTTGCGGGCGTAGACCTTGTCCACATAGCCCCCCATCCCGCCGATGCCCTCAATCTTGTCCAGCCCCAGCGATCGGCGCCAAGTGAAGTCCTCCGGATGCTCGTCGACCCCCAGCAACTCCCACATCTGCGCCATGTCGAAATACCAGCGAAACGCCCAATCCTCGATCTCGGTCTTTTCCATCACCTTGTTAAGGCTGACATTGCCCGCCTTGCTGAAACGCTTCCCTCCAGTCTCTGCGCTCTTGGCCGCCAGCAGACGCCCCATCGCATCGGCCGCCTCCAGGCCCGTTGCCAGCAGCAGCGTGTCGCCCTCCCAGTGGACCATGAACAGCGTCTTCTCGACCAGGACATCCCGCTGCTCGTCCACCGCGTCGGGAAGCGACCACTCGCGCCTGTCCTTGGCGACCCCATCCCACGCGATGCCCTCCCCCTCATACGTAAACGTCTGTCTCGTGGCGGGCTCGTCGCCTTCGGGCAGGCCGATCGCCGTCAGCTTGTCCAGCGCCGCTTTGCATTCCGCCTGGTATTCGCCCGTTCGGCAGATAAAGCCGAACTTCGGCTCTTGCGGGTCGTCGTCCTCATCGCGCGGAACGACCACGTACATCGCCGCCGGCTGATACCAGAACGCCCGCAGAAACTGGTGCAGGATCATCTGGTACTCGACGACTTCGTCGTCCGTTTCCAGATCGAACAGCTCCTTGACGATGAGCTGGCCGATCCGGATGCGCGAGGCGTGAGCGAACGCGTTGATCGCCTCGTCGGTGGCCATCTTGCCGAAGTTGGAGTCGAGAAACGCCTCGCGGACCGCATGATGGCCGCGACGCTCGACGTAAAAGATCGCCTCGGGCGGAATCATCGACGCCAGCCCATCCGCCGACGATGCGGGCGCAGCCCCGGCCTCCCCAACCGGCCCGGCCTGGATCGCGCCAGGCCCCAAACACAACCACCCCGCCGCAACAACCGCCAGCAACACCCCGCCGGCGAGCAATGTCCCACGATTGGCAACCGTTCGTCCGCATCGATTCATAACCCATCTCCCA
>DRGC01000013.1 GCA_011050235.1 Phycisphaerae bacterium
GCAGGTCCTCTACGCCGGCTACCGCCACGACGACGAAACCGGCCTCTACCACGTCCGCAACCGCTACCACCACCCGACACTAGGCACCTGGATCACCCGCGACCCGATCGGCTACGCCGACGGGATGAATCTGTATCAATATGTGATGGGGGCGCCTGTCAATTACGTCGACCCTATGGGCGAGGGCTCTCGCATTGTCTCCTCTAAGGGTGACATAAGCATCGACGCCAAGCAGGAGTGGGCTTGGCGCGATGAGGTGCACAAGTTTGGGGCGAGGTATAACTTCCCGTGGAGTAACACGTTGGTGGAACAGGACGCAGATTTCGAAGTTAGTCTGATAACGAAGTACACCATCAACATTGACATTGCTGGACCAACGGACAGCAGCACCGTGCTCACAGCCCGGTTCTCAAGGCAAAAGTACGTCTTGCCACGTAGCCGCATCATTGGTCCGGCGGTTCAAGGCAAAGCGATCGGTGCTGCTCTGAACGGCAAGCTCTGCCGCAAGACGGTGTATGTACGGCAGAAGTGCTGTATCGAGTCCGATGTGTACGACAGCACTTGGGATTGGTTATTCGGCAACCCAAGCGGTGTAAGCCGGAGAGATGAAGACAGGTATGTTCGCGTCTACATGTATGGCAAACTTGAAGTCCCCGATAACACAATACCTTGGATTGCGCAATGTGATGTGTTTAAAGCGGAGGGTCAACTACAAGGTAAAGTCGACGAACTGAATTCCCAGAAGCATAGCATGTGTGAGCGCGGACTCGATCTGAGCGGCCTATCAGACCTTGACTCAGACGGAAAGCTGCGTAAATCCCTGCCTTCTGGCACTGTCCCCTATAAGAAAGGGGAACACAATCCCGTTGTCGTCTTCACTCGAAACAGCTACATTTTGCATCCGCACCCGAGATAGCCAATGCAGAGGAATAGGACATCGCTGACTGGTATCCTGATCATCGCCGCGGGTCTTGCCGTCGTGGTTGGGGTGGTGGTGTATTTTCGTCCATCGATTTCGTTCGATGTTGAACGCAAACTTGTCGGACCTGAAGACGATCAAGTGTGGGCATTGCTATATGACGAAGCCCCGTTGGAAGACATCAAGCAAGCGGTGCAGAATTCGGGCAAGCACGTTGACCAGCTTGTGTGGATCGGCGGTTCTTTCTTGTCGAATGCGGTGGATAAGGAGCGGAAGGATCTTGTTGTGTGGCTCCTGGAGCAGGGCGCAAACCCCGACGGTGTAGAGCCGAGCACCGCCCCACTAGCTGGCGCGATCTGGAATGAGGATGCAAGCATGGTTCAATTGCTACTTAAACACGGTGCCGATCCGGATTTGGATATGGGCCATGGCATGACACCACGGCGCATTGCAATAAACGGGGGCAATGAAGAGGTGATATACGCACTGCGGGGAGGCGAAAGCTCCCAAGGCGCACACGCTGGAGATCAGCAGTAGGGAAACCTGGGACGCTAACCGTATTCTTGGGGAAATCGTGAAGCGGTCGGGCCGGCGTTGTCGGCTTTCCTCTCGCCCGGCCGGCGGCGTTGCGGCATGATGCACCCCTCGCCTGCCCGAACGTACCAGGGAGTCCATCATGGTGGCCATTGCCCGCATCCACAACGACGTCAACGAGATCAGCGATATCGGCCAGGGGGGCGGGCAGGACGCATGGCACGAGCCCGTCTACGACGTCTGGGACGACATCGAGGACGCCGGCACAGGCAACGGTAACATGACCTTCATCCCCAAGCCCGGCGGCGAGTGGATCGGCCTCGGGTCCGGCCTGCATCGTGTGGTCCAGTATCTTGCGCGAATCCGATCGGCCCCGGACCCAGCAGGATTCCTGCCAGTAGGACCCCGTGAATAAGCCAGGTACCCCTGAACATGGTCGTTCTATCCTTGAACGTCAGTAGGCATCCTTGCCGTATCTGTTCTGCCACAGATCTCTAGCAGATGACGGGCACAACTGCAAGTCAAGAATTTATTCTTTTAAAGATGGTTATGTCGGCATCGTTGGGACTCTTTTCGTTAGCCGTGTTGGCGACCGGCCTTGTCGAACGGGCAAGGCGATTCACTGAGAGCTCTTTGAGGCCGGGGCCAGAAAAAAACAAGGCGATGGCCGGATTTTGCTTGACGGGATTTATCCGAGCGCCGTAAGAGCTATTCCACTGAAGCCCAATTCCTCCGGGCGGGGGAATTAGGGGCCAAGCCGCCTGAACAAGGCAAGCAGTGGGGCCAGGGCGGCATGCAAAGGGTCAAGGATGATCCCAAGGGCCGGGAAGATAGAAGCTCATGCACGCGCGCCGTCGCAAGCCCGGCGCGGATGTGAGCATTCCACAGCAGCGGGGCCATCAAGAGGTGGGATGTATGAAAGCGCGGAGTCGCGTCCTGCTCTGCATTTGGCCTTTCGCCCCTCACCCGTGGCTGGGCGTCACGTCTCTCTCGGCCGGGCCTGCACGGTGCGCATAGCCATTTCGAGAGGCCTTCATCGGCCCCTCATTGCATAGATCTTGATTCGACTAACTTGGCTGGTTGGTTCTGTGAAAGGAACAGAGTCATGGCGACGATCATTCAACTTGCGCGTCAGTTAGGTATTGCGACTTTCGTTTGCCTGTTTCTGGTTGGTGTAGCCGAGGGAAGTATCGGCACGAGCTACGTGGATGCTTGGTCGGTCAATCAGCCGTACGTGTCGGGCGAGCCGTTGGGCGACCCGGACGGACAGGGAATGTCGACCATCACGCCCTCGCGGGTCAACACGCGCACGCTAACGGTTCACTATGCGCTGGAGGCCTTCCCGCACGAAACGGGCCTCCTGAAGATCCCGATTGCGCGCACGGACGCGAGTTATACCAGCCTCCTCGGCTACGGCTGGGGTGAGCCGCTGCCGCACTTGGGCAAGAGCGCCGACTCGATTTACTTCATCGTGGTGGGCGTCGGCAACAACGCCGAATGGTTCAAGCAGAGCGACTATTCCTCGCGTCGCGGGGCCGTCAACGCCAAGCTGGCCTACGATGGCGGAACGAGCACCTACACCTACACGTGGAACAGTAAGGACGGCAAGGTCGAGCGGTACGTCTTTAACACCGACGGCGAATTGACCAAGCACATTGACGCGTTGGGGGTGGCGACGGATCCGGTCTACACCGGTCCCTGGCTGGCAACTCTGACGCGCAAGCTGGACAGTGACAATTGGAGCAAGCTGACGTTCGCCTACGTGATGTCGCAACCGCCTGGCCCTATTGACGGGCGGATCAACCACATCACGCTGGCCCGGACGACCAATGCTAGTGCCGGCACGCCGACGTGGACGGACGTGCGGCGAGTGAACTTTGAGTACTACGCTTCGACCAGCAGTGGCAAGGGGCAGGTCAACGACCTCAAGCGGGTCGAGATTCAAAAGCCCACTTGGACGACCACTCAGCTCACGTACTTCCGTTATCACACCGCAACGGATCTGGAGAATGGGACGCTGGATCGTCGGCTGAAGATGGTTCTAGAACCGGCGTGGTACACGCGGATCGTCAACGACGACAACAGTCTGGGGGTCACCGGCCCTGGCGATCTGGACACGGTGACGGACCCGAATCTGCTGGACTGGGACACAGGCACATCCGGTAAGCAGTCGTACGTTAGCTATTACTGGACGTACTTTGACAGCACGTATCCTTATACGGAGTTCGACAAGATTGTGGCGCGGTCGAAGGCTTTGGCCGGGGGCGGAACGTTCGATTGTACGGAAGAGACGGTCGTGAGTGTCAACGGCAGTGATCCGGCGGACATGAAATATCTCTACAACGCCTGGAAGTACAAGGCGGTTGTTGAGGTTATTGACGCCTCCTCGAACGACCTGTTCCGCACTACGGGTTGGATGAACCACTTTGGTCAGGCGATGCTGGTGGTCACGGAGGGCCCGGACGATGCGAGTCTCAACCGGCGGCGGTCGGCGTTTTACTACTACGACGATGCCGACGGCAATGATCCGGCGTTGATCGAGTGGGTCGCCGAGCGGTCGGCGATTGACCTGCCGTCGACGCTGAGCAGTCTGGACAGTCGCTTGGCGCTTCTGGCCGCCAACAGCAGCGGCAATCCTGGCACGACGTTCGATAAGATCTTCGACGGCGCCGGGATTATTCGGACCTTTGACTACGGGAACTCGACGTCGGCGACGACGACGTCTCTGAATGACGTGAAGGGGTATCTCAAGGCGACGGCCCTGGCCAAAGGGGAAACTGACATATCGTCCCCGACGAAGCTGATGGACATCAGCTACTATTCGAACGCTGACAACGATACGGGCAGTTATCCGCGGGTGTTCGTGATGGGCAAGACCATCGCGTACGCCGACGACAGCTCGCAGATCGAGGCCAACTCGCTGGTGACCACGTATGCCTATACTTGGCAGGATGATGGCGGCGGCCCGCCGGAGAACCTTCAGTTCATCGAACAGCAGACCGTCAACGCGCCGGCGGAGGAGGGTTTATCGCCCACCACGTTGGTAGCGCTCAATCGCTTCGACGCATATGGGCGTCTGGAGTGGGTCAACGATTCGGTTGGCCTGATTACGCACTACGAGTATAGCCCGGCCACCGGCTGGTTGTCGAAGGTCATTGACGACGTTGACACCGCGGCGGTCGGTGACGAGCCGGGCGGCTGGAGCACGGAGTTCTACGGCGGGCTGCACCTGGAGACGGACTACTCTTACGACAGCATCGGGCGTGGGACAGAGATTCTCGGCCCGAGGCACCGGATTGACGATCCCGACAGTCCGCAGACGGCCATGGCGGCGCGGACGGCCACGTGGATGGTCTTCAAGGAGAACGACGCCGACGAGCTCGACGAGCGGTGGACGGCGACGGGCTGGCAGGATCAGGCCGGGCCAACTTGGGAGAGCGTGGTCGGGGCGATCACGGTGGAGAAGCTCAGCAAACTGGACAGGGCGATGCAGACCATCGTGGTCACGCAGGACGCCTGGGACGACAACAGTTCCGGCAGCGCCGATCCGAACAGCAAGCTCGACGAATACGACACGATCGACACGACTACCGACAACGCCGACTATCGCAATTGGCAGGTTGTCTCTATCAACTACGACGGGCTGGTGGAGTCGACGCTGAGCTACCACACGATTCCCAACAGCGGATCGGGTTCGCTGGGGACGAATTATTACAAGACGGAATATGAATACGAGGAGCTGGGGCGGATCAGTCGAATCGGCGATCTGGTTCCGACCGGCGGCGGTGGCAGCGTGGCGCGCAACCGGTGGTACTTCTACAAGGTTCACCATCCCTCGGGTACGAGCGACTACTATGCGGAGACGCTCGCTTACCCCGCGGTCTATTATGAGTCAATGAGTTGGAAGCTCGGCGGTGCGATCCGGGTGACGTGGCTGGACGAGGACAACCTGACGGTTCGCCGTTCTCTGGCGACGGCGACGGTGAGCGGCGCCACGCCGACCGGCAACGAGACGCTGACGGAGTTGACGCGGATGGCGTACCTTTACAATCAGGGCTCGGAGTGGCGGAATCGGCTCAGTTACAAGCGGGCGTATCACGATCTTAACGGGCTGAGCTGGGACAGCGCCGGGACGTTGAACGACGATTATTATCAGGCCAAGGTACTGGCCTATGACAACCTGGATCGCAGGTTGCGCGTCGAGGATTCGCTGGGGACGATCACGGCGCGGGTGTACCCGTACAATGCCGTTGACCGAGAGGTCAAGTCGGTCACCTACGTTGGCACGAACGCCACGGGGGCCACGCGCAAGGATCCCAGCGCCGGTGGTGGCGGCAACAACATGAAAGCGCACAGCGAGTGCGTCTGCGAGGACGAACTCGCAGAGAACGGCCCGGCGCCGCTGGGCGGCGACTCCACGGCGGTGCCCTATGTCGGCGAGCGCCGGACGGTGAAGCCGCTGGACACGCTGGCCGGCACGTCCGCGGACTTCACCGAGATTGAGTTCCACCCCTACGGGACCGGGATCAGCCCCGAGACGTATTCGAGCATCGTCTTTAAGTACCGGGGGACCTGGGAGATAGAGCGGCCGGCCGGTCTGGGCGCGTCGGTGTTGAAGTTCGTTGACGGCGTGATTGAGGATCGACTAGTGTGGTCCATCGCTGCGGGAAGTCCGGAGATCACGGGTTACGAGAAGTTCTACGGGCCTGCCGATCGGTTGGTGGCGTACGCCAAGACGCGGGGGGGGGTGCTCGGCGGTTCTGATCCGCGAAGCGGCTTCTACGGCCCGATCACGTCGGAGACGACGTACGCCTACGACAAGGCCGGCCGGATGTACAAAGAGACCTTGCCGGCCGGGGCGGTCCGAAAGATCGAATACGATGATTTCGGCCGCGTTATGAGCGAAATCATCTGCAGCGACCTGGGCGATGACGAGGCCGACGGCACCTTCGCTGGGGACGTCGGCGACGACATCGTGATCCAGGAGGTGGTCTACGAGTTCGACCAGTTGGGTCGGCCATCCAAGAAGATCACCTATCGTCGTGACGACAATGACACGACCACCGAGGGCCTGCTGTCGGATCACACCAGCATCGCCCAGATTTCGTACGTCTATTTCTGGCACGACTACGATGATCGGCCCAGCGGCATGATAGATTACGGTGTTCTGACAACGGGCGCCCCGATGTATCTGATTGCCTCAATGCCCCTGCCGAACACCAGCGACAATTACATTGTCACTAAGTATGAATACGACGATGCGGGGCGGCGGAACAAGGTGACCGACAACCTCGGCAAGGTCAACAAGACGATCTATGACGATCTCAGTCGGAAGTTGTATCTGATCGAGAATTATAGCGACTTTGTCTATACCTCCGGGCCTAGCTACAGCGGCGTCGGCGGCGGGTCCAACAACGATCAGGACCGTGTGACGCGATTGGCTTACAACAGCCAGTCGCAGGTGACCGAGCGGGCGCTGATGCTGAGTAACAGCGTCGGTGACGAGCAGGAGACCACGTATACCTATGGTGAGGACACCACAACCAGTCCGATCGCTCGCAACGATCTGCTGCTGAAGATCACGTACCCCGACAGTCAGGGCACCGACGATTGGGTGACCTTCACGTATTGGGCCGACGGGTCGGTGGAAACGCGCACCGACCAGCGGAAAGTGAAGATCACCTATGCCTACGACAACATCGGTCGTCTGACCTCGGAAGAGGCCGATCTGACCGCCGCCAACGAGACGGTGGACAATTACGTGCTCCGGCTGGAATACACCTATGACGGGTTCGGTCGCCCGAAGATGTTCACCTCCGAAGACGGGTCCGACAATGTCAAGAATCGGGTGACCCTCACGCACGACCACAACTGGTGGGACCGGCTGGTCAGTTCGTACCAGGCCCACGCGGGTCCGACCGGCGGGCTGACGGTCGAATACGGCGTGAAGATGACGATGGCAGGCCAATTGGTGCCCGATCCCGAGGACGACTTCCGTCTGACGGACATCACCTATACCGACGACCGGGTGGTCAATTACGATTACGGCGCCGCCGACGGGATCTCCGACGTGCTGTCGCGGGTCTACGAGTTGGACGGCGACATCGGCGGCTCGAACACCGTTTTCGCCCGCTACACCTATCTGGGCGCCGGCACGATCGTGAAGATCGCCCATCCGGGCGTCAGCGGGGGCCTGAACCTGACCTACGGCGCCGTCGGCAGTAACTACCCCGGGTTCGATCGGTTCGGCCGGATCATGGATCAGCTTTGGGAAAACGATTCGTCCACGGCCAAGGACCACTTCGAGTACGGTTACGACCGGGCGTCCAATCGACTGTGGCGACTGATTGGCTCGAGCCTCAAGACCGGCAAGGATCACGTCTACGACTACGACGGTCTGTACCGGCTGGAGGAGTACCACTACGGGACCTCCGCCGGCAGTCCGCCGGTAATCGCCACCGGCGGCAACCGCACGCAGGGCAGGGGCTGGGAGCTGTCGCTGCCAAGTAACTGGGACGGCTTCAACATCGACGGTAACGGCGACGGCGACTATATCGACGCCGGGACCGATCTCCAGCAGACCCGAACGCATAACGAGGTCAACGAGATCGACAACGATGACAATGACGCCAACACCCAGACGGGCGGCGCCATCACCGAAAGCCCGGGCAACGCCTGGATCACGCCGGCCTACGATCGGGCCGGCAACATGGACCTGGCGCCCGCGCCCGGCAACGAGCACACGGCTACGGCCGGGATGCTGTGCGTCTACGACGCCTGGAACCGCCTGCGGAAGGTCTATCAGGACGCCAACGGCGACGGCGATTACGACAACCCGGGCGATGAGTTAATCGTCGAATACCGCTACGATGCGCGGCATCGGCGGATCGTCAAGCTGGTCCGTGAAGACCAAGGCGAGGAATCCGACACCTGGGCCCGAACCGACTACTATTATAGCAAGGACTGGCAGGTGCTCGATGAGTACCACGACACCGGCATCGCCGAAGCCAACAAGAACAACGTGGTCACGGACCTGAAGTACCAGTACGTCTGGGGCATCCGCTACGTCGACGCGCTGGTCTGCCGGGACGAGGATGCGGACAACGATGATGATTGCACGGAGGCCTGGCCGACCGATGAGCATCTGTACTACACCCAGGACGCTAACTTCAACGTCACCTCGCTGGTCCGCTCCGACACCGGCCGCGTGGCCGAGCGATATGAGTATACCCCCTACGGTTACGTGACCGTTCTGGACGGCGATCCGGGGACGGTGCCGTCGCCCGGCGATGCCGACGGCACCGGCGTCACCGAATGGAACGCCGACTCAGCCGGCGTCAGCGATTGGGATAACGAGGTCCTGTTTGGCGGCTACCGGTACGATCCGGAGACTGGCCTGTACCACGTTCGTCACCGCTACTATCACCCCACGCTCGGGCGATGGGTTACTCGTGACCCGCTGGATCAGGATGATCCGGCCAGACACTATCAGGATGGTATGAATCTGTACGAGTACGTCAGCGGTTCCCCGACAGACATGCTGGACCCCGAAGGAACACAGCCGTGGTCCTGGTCCGATCCACAGACGTTCTGTGTCGCAAGATACGTCAACTGGGCTTGGGCCAAATTCCGGGCCAGGATCAACTATAGCTTCGCGAGGTTCCGGGCCTGGTCCGACTATAGCTTTGGGAAGTTCCGGGCTTGGTCCGACTATAGCTTCGGGAGGTTCCGGGCTTGGTCCGACTATAGCTTCGGGAGGTTCCGGGCCAGGATCAACTATAGCTTCGGGAGGTTCCGGGCCAGGATCAACTATAGCTTCGCGAGGTTTGGCGCCAGGATAAACGCCGGGTTCGAGAGATTCTACGCCATGACTGGCATGAGGCCGTTCGAGATGGACGGCCCCATCATCCCGGTTTGCATGCCGGCCAGCGGCGTGACAGGCGGTTGGCGTCGGGCCAGTTGGGCAGAGTTTCTCGACGTAATTAGCAAGTACAAGATTAACCTTAGGATCTATTTTCGTGGGGAGGAGGTAGCCCGTGTTTGGTCAGATGGAAGTGGCTAGTCGGCGGTTGGGCGTGCAGATCCCTAAGACAGGATCGTACTTCTTTTCGAAGTTCCGCGGGCGGCTCATAGCGTGGACGGAGCAAAGGTAAGAGCATCTACCGCCTGGTTTGCCTGGGTCCTGGCGCCAACTCCTTCGCGCCGGGGCCCAGGTCCGTTTGGCGGTTCAATGACGCTTGGGACTGGCGCAGCTTGGCCCTGTCTTGTCTGAAGTATTGGCGGGCCTTGTGACGAGGGAAGGTCAACGTGCAGGCTCAAGCTGTGCCCCAGCCGCTCGGCATCGTGGCCCCGATTGGTGACCATGCTCCGGTTTGCGCCGACGTTGCCTCCGGCTGGCCAGTGGACCCGTCGCAGCCTTGACGGCGGGAGAGAGGTAGGTTTTCAACAGAGCATGACTGTCCATACTTGTCTAGTTGTTCCTCCATGGCCTTGCAGATTAGCCCGTTGGCGGCCACAATAGCTGAGTCGGCGATATGCCCTATCACATGGACAGCTCTTGAAGGTCCAACAAATCGCGATATCATCCTATCCGCGTGCTTACCCACGACGAGGAGCGTTTTGAATGGCCCGGAGAGCATCGGATGGCACATCCTGCCGACCCAGCCCGTTGAGGCCGAAGTTGCCTTTCCTGCTTAATCGTTCCTGGGTCGTCGTGGGGCTGCTCATATGCTGTGCCGTGCTGCCTTACGTCAACAGTCTCAACGGCTCGTTTCATTTTGACGATGAATGGACAATCGTTCGTAATAACAGCATTCGCAGTTGGGCAGGCATGGCGGGGCATTCATTGAGGCGGTGGTTGACATACTTTACCTACTACGTGAACTACAGTGTTCACGGCACGGACTTCATGCCGGGCTGGCACGTGGTCAACATAGCACTGCATGCGGCATGCGTGCTTGGATTGTACGGGACGGTGCGTCTGGTCCTGGCGTCGGCGGGGAGAGGCGATAGCCTAGCTCCGTTCATTGCCGCGCTGCTGTTTGCGGTGCATCCGCTCGCCTCGGAGCCCGTCAACTACATAAGGGCGCGAGGCCCGATTATTTATACCATTTTCACGTTGCTGGCGCTGTGCGGGACGATTATAGCGCATCGGGCGGGGTCGTGGCCTCGGCGGCTGGGGGGGATGGCCCTGTCGGCCATCGCAATCGTTCTGGCGGCCATCACAAAGGAGGTGGCTGGCTTTTTCGCCCTGGCTCTGCCCGCCCTCTATGTCGCAACTTTTGTCGGCCCGGCTGTCGTTGGCAAGAAGCGATTCTGGTTTGTCATTGGGCCTGTCGGTGCCCTGGCGGCCCTTGGGGGGTGGGCCTGGCTGCGCTTTAGCGGGTCGCTGCCGGTGGTAAACACGTTGACATCCCATCCACTGGCGGGCCACCATTTCTGGGCCATGATGACCGTCTTCTGGCGCTATGTGTCGCTCGCAGTGTGGCCCGCGCCTGGCAGGTTGAGCGTTGATCATTATGTTCCGTATCATCCTTCGCGAGTCTATTCGTTCGGCGATGCGGACGTTTTGCTGGCGATCGTAGGAATACTGGTGCTGCTGGGGGTGGCAATCTGGCTGGCGCGCAGGCGGCCGGCCGTGAGTGTGTTTCTGACGGTGCCTCTGATCGGCATTCTGCCGTACTTCGTGGTAACGACCATTGACATCCTCGTCGAGTACAAGTTCTATCTTCCGCTGACGGGGGTGTGTGCTTTGGCGGGGTTGGGCCTGGCGAGATTATGGCGGGCCTGGCCTGTCGCAGGGCCGGTCATGGTCCTGGGCCTCTGCCTGGCGATGGGTCTGGCCACAGCCAGCCGGAACGTGGCGTGGCGAACGGAGCTTTCCCTTTGGGAGGATGCCGCCAAGAAGGGCCCTCGCAAGGCCCGGACCATCAATGTCCTGGCGTGGATCCTGGCGACGGACGAGCAGGTGAAGGACCCGCCCAGAGCGCTCGAGTTCGCCCGGCGCTCGTTCGACACCAACTACGTTGACCCGTGGTGGGGCTATGACGCACACTTGGTCGACACCCTTGCCGAGGCCTACTACGCCAACGGCTTGTACGACCAGGCTGTTCGGATCGAACAGGAGATTGTCCAGCGCGGCGTCGGGCCGGTCTGGTTCTTCCGGCAACAATTGGACAAGTTTGAAGATGCGCAACGGCAGGGCCGTCCAGCCGATTAATAGATAGAATAACTGGGGACAGTGATGCTCTGTTGAAAGCATGGTATCGCATGCAAGACGATCATCAAGTTGATCGTCAGCACGCGCAGAATGCTCTCTCGGTTGATGGCGTAGGGCTTGCAACTGGTCAGGCAACCCGGCCAGGTAAATCGGTTGGCGTCAACGTGGGAGGCCGGTATAATCCCGTCATGGACGCGCCCAACTCGTTAACTACTTTACGGCCAGGGGATACGACGGCGGGGATGCCGCTGCAGGTGCGGCTGTCTGTGTGCGCGGCTCTTGCGGCGGCGATGACGTTCGCGGGGCTGCTGGGAATTCGCACGCTGACGAGCACGGACCTGGGTTATCACCTGGCTTACGGTGAGCAGTTGCTGCGGACAGGGAAGATAGTCGACCATGATAGTTCTCTTTACACCTTGCCGGATAAGGACCTGCCGGCGGAGCGTCGGCCCGAGCCCGGCCCAGGGAACTGGTACGACAGCGAAGGTCGGTACCGATTCCCCAACGCCAACTGGCTGAGCCAGTTCGTCATGTTCATCGCTTACGCAAAGGGGGGCCTCATGGGGCTTTGTATTCTGTCGGCGACGATCTCGGCGGCGATGTTCGCGGTGCTGCTGGCGGCGATGCGGCGGCTGGACGCGTCTTGGTTGGCAACGGCGGCCGCTTTGTTGCTTGTTGCCTGTGTTTTGTACCCGCGACTGAATCTTCGGCCGGAACTGTTTGGGTACCTTATGCTTGGGATCCAGTTATGCTTGTTAGCTCCCTCGATTCGCGGTGGGCCGCGAGCTCAGCCGTTGACAAAACGAGTGATAATCCCGTTGGTCGTTCTGCAGTTATTGTTCGTGAATCTTCATAGCTACTTTTTGCTCGGCCTAGCGCTGACCGGGGCTGTTTTCGTTGAGCAGATGGCCTGTTGGGCTTGGTGGCGGTTCAGACGGCGAACTAAAGGGATGAAACTCGCTAAAGGCCTTCGGCGTATAGGCTTTCTCTTGGGTTGCCAATTCGCGATCTGCTTTGTCAATCCATGGACGTGGCGGCTTGTCTTACTTCCTGTTGAAACGGCCGTTTACTTGCGAAGGCACCGAATTGCCGCTGGGAGCGGCGATCACCCGTGGTCAACAATCATCGAACTCCTCAGCCCATTGAGCTATAATCATTTCCCGACATTAGTGCGTGATTACGCAATGTGTGTTGTCCTGGCAATGGTGGCGATGGCTTTGGTTGTGGCCATCATTCGTGGACGCGTCGGGCTGGCAGGCCTACTCGGGATGATGACTTGGGTAGGCTTGTCGATGTCTCGAAACATGGCAGTTGCGGCATGTGTTCTCGTGCCCGTTTCATTGACGTGTCTCTGGCCATCAGTAGCCCGATTCGGAAAGAGACTATCAGGCCGCACACATAGGGCATTGCGCATGGTTCTGGGGGCGGCTTTGATGGGAGTCAGCATTTTTGGCGTCAGCGAGGTGGTGACCAACCGTTCGTACTTCCGGGAGAACTTCGGTATGCGGTTTGGGCTGGGCATATCGCGCGTTAACTTGCCCGTCGGGGCAGTGGCGTGGCTAGATGTCAACCTGCCCGGTGAACGGGTATGGTGTGACTTCTCGACGTCATCGTACGTACATTTCTTCAGCAGCCCTCATCGAGCCGTCTCCATTGTGACGAACACGTGGGCATACCCACCAGACGTAATGAGGCACGTTCAGACGTATGGCCTGGCCGAACGCCCAATGAATGAACTGTCAGATCAATACGAGTTCGCGGCGATCGTCCTTCGTTCCGATTGGACGACGCCGTTATTTCATCAATTAACGGTGAGCCCGCAATGGCGTCTTGTCCATTTGGAGGGCAAGCATGTAGTGTTTCTTCGGGCCAGAGGGCGATACAGAGAACGGGCGCTCTCTGCAGAGCGGCGTCTGCGAGATGCGATTGAATCGGACTATGTTGAGCATGTCCGCCGTCTTGATCCGGTCAGTGCGTTCGCCCTGTTGTCTGAGGCGCGGGTGTTCAGCCGATTAGGCTGGCACGATCAGGCGGTCGTGTTGGCGGGCGCCGCCGCGGAGGACCGACCGAAGTGTCCAGCAACGTGGAATGGGCTTGGTAGTGCATACTTCGCTCGCAGCATGACTGGGCAAGTGGTAGGCGATGTAAATTGGCGGGAGGACCTAGTTACGGCTGAAAAGTGTTTCCGTATGGCTCTGCAATTGAGATCCAGTCATCGGCCTGCGCGCAGGAATCTTCAACGTGTGACGGGCATGTGGGAAGGCTTCTAGGGAAATTGTTGCAAAGGGCAGATGATTTCCATGTAGCCTTGTCTAGAAGGAGAGGGATTAGAGGGCCAGGTGACCTGCCCCTAGATCTGATCCAGGTTGAATGAGAATCTCAGTTGGCCAGGATGGTCTGGCTGAGAAGGAGATTCTCATGAAGCGGCACAGCCCAGAGGAGAGTGTAGTGAAGTTGTCTCTGGTGGATGTGGAGTTGGGCAAGGGGCTTGGCGTCCGACCCCGAGTGGGCGATCGTACACGTCGAAGGCAAGCACGTTGTGTTCGTTCGAGCGATTGGTAGACAGGTGGACATCGCTATGAAATGGCAAGTCACTGCTGATAGCTTGCGGAAGGCCGGCTACATAGACGGAGCGGCAGAACTGGACGCGGTCCCGGCGTTTCCGCTTCTTGTCGGTGCGAGGATATTCAGCAAGCTCGGATGGCACGACTTAGCTGTTGAGGCTGCCATGGCAGCCGTGGAGGACCGCCCCGAAGCTGCTTCCACCTGGAACGGCCTGGGCGCTGCCAGAGTCATGCGAGGTCGGAGGCGACGAACATTGGAAGATCCCAGGTACCAAGAAGATTTGGATCAGGCAGCGCAGTGCTTCCGCAAGGCCCTGGCCGTCAATCGGCGATACCATGCGGCAAGAGCGAATCTTAGCCGTCTGGACCCGCAGTAAGATTGGTATGACCTTGGAAGAATCACGCTCTCGGTGGCCGACCCGTGAGCAACGAGAGTGTTTCGACTACAGCCACACTTGCTCCAGTGAGTGTGACGTGACGAAATGCCCTTGGCCAATACGCTTATGGGCGCGACGGGGAGGACCAGTTGGGTACTCAGATCGGAAGATGACTAGGCATTGCCTGATGGCGAGACCGGGACGGCGTCGGCGGGCAGTATCTGAATGTGGCGTATGTACTATTTCTTCCCGGCAGCGGGGCCGGAAGCGAGTCGCTGATTTCCAAAAGCGCATTGAAGAGAGCCGGGACGAACGAGGCCGGCCCTGTTCACAATCGGAGGACAGGTGGTCGACAGTTATTGGCCGTTCTTTGGGTCGGGGATGCTGGGAGGGTCGCTATTGGCCCTAGCTCTGAGCAGGGCTCGAGGATTCCAATTCCGGGCCACATGGTGGCTATGCTTGCTGACCTTGCTTTTAGGCCTTGCATCCGCCTGTATGGCGTACTTCCTGGCGATGCCAACGGATGGTGCGCCGGCGGCGCCACGCGCTGGGACTCGCTGATGAAGGGGCTAGACGCCTTGTTCTCGCCGAAGTCCTCGGTCGCCGATACCATCGAGTTCCTCGGCCCGAGCTTCCTCTTCTGCAGCTGCGATCTGTAGTTTCCTGAGGCGCTCCTCGAACGTCACTTCGACGGCGCCCTGGATCTGCTGCTTGGACCGGGGCGTGTAGCCCTTGTCGAACCGCTCCAGCGTCAGCTTGATTGCTTGGGGGTTGGCGTCCTTGTTGTGGCCTAGCGCCGACTCCATCATGGCATGATAGATACGGGGCAACTGCATCGCCAAGTGCCGCTCGTAGCGATCTTTCCACCAGGCCACAAAGTCCGGGGCATCGAACCAATTGTAGTAGGTGCGACGAGCCACCCCGGCGGTGGCACAGGCAGCGGTCACGCTCATGCCGTAACCTGAGTCCTGCACGACCTCTAACAGCTTCTTTTGGTCCTCAGAAGGCTCGAAATCTGTGCCATTCGTCATCTTTAGGTCCTCTCAGAAAAGTGCCACCAGCAGGGCCACGCCAGCCATCATTGCCGTGGGCAAGGCGGCCAGCGCAGCCAGCAGGGCCGGCAGTGCCTGCCCGCGTCCTTGCTTGGTCATGCTCTGCATCTCCATTGAGATCAGTTCTTATCCACATCGCTGGCCTTCACCATCGCCAGGATACCCGCTCTGACGGCATTGGGAAGGTTGGGCCAGGCGTCGATTACGGCCCGGAAGTCGGCGTCGAAATGCTCGAAATCAGGCCCAACTGCATCGGATTCTGCACCACCCGAATCGGTGTGATTCCTTAACTCCCTTGTTGGATCATCGCTTACCGAACCCCGTTCGAGTCCTACAGGGCGTATCCCCGACAGCTCCGTGTTCTCCCGCGGGGCTGTCTTGGTGTGCGGAGGGGCGGAAGAGGCAGAGATCGAGTCGTCACGAGGCTTTCCTTTCGCCAGAGCGGCCGACTATTGCGATTCCCACGTTGACGGGCTGGCCCCGGTGTTATCGAAAACGGGTGACGGCCCTTGCATCCGGGGTCGCCACCCGTGTCAGTCAGATTGGGCAATCAGGTAATGGGGTTACAGCCGGCTGTTTCTTCGACGCAGCATCGCCAGCCCGCCCAGGACCAGCAAGCCCATTGTGGCCGGCTCGGGAATGGGAACGGTGAAGCTGGTATCGATGACTTCACCACCCCCCGTGCCGTTCATGAAGAACAAGAGCGTCACAGTCTCGCCGAACGGCACGACGATGTTCGCCAGATCCAACGTCTCAACAGCATCGACCGCGA
>DRGC01000014.1 GCA_011050235.1 Phycisphaerae bacterium
CAGCGCCTTTTCCTTGGCATGTTTTTGGCCATCGCCTCAGTCCTCTTCCGGCATCGTAAAGTGGATTCGGTTCTCCGGCATCGCGTAGTGCATCCGGTTGATCGGCGGTTCGTAGTGCATTCGATTCTCTGGCATCGTCCATTCCAGGCCGGGAATCGTAGGGACAGCCAATTCCGACTTGGCAACGAAACTTCGCACCATGCCCGGAATCGCCATCACCGATAATGCTGTTTGTTGTGCCATTACACCGCCTCGTAAGTGAGGTGGAATATCTCATCTTTCACTGGATAGAGCTCGCCCTTGACGCCTGTGATGATCCAATCTCCGGGACAAACAGTATGACCACCTTCCAATGTGTCGATCCAACCGTGGTCGTGCATTTGTCGACCACAATGCCTGCATGCCACCTCGCCGCCATGCCCTGGTCGCCGCCAGTAGCGAACAATCTTGCCCTCGCGAGGTTCTGTTGGCACCTCGCCCGTGTCCTCAAATTTACGGTAAACATCATCCTTTGGGTGGTCGCCATTCTTAAACCACTGGCTCGCTTCGATTTCAACTGGCTTTTTCCGGTACTGAGGCATACTCAATTCCCTCGTGCTTTCTGTCACACGATCACAAAGGTGTCCGCTGCCGACGGGGCCTCGGTCACTGCGGTAAACGTCAATAACCCAGTCGCCCCTGAGTAGTCCGTAATATCAGTCGCCTGATCCTTTAACACGCCGCTGGTCCAGATCACAATCCGTCCGTTGTAGTGGTCATCGGTGGCCTCCGTCAGATCGGTGGTCATCTGCGTAGTCGACAGGGTACCGGCCTCAGCCGCACCGGTGACGATCGTGCCGGCAGACAGCGCGAGCTTGGTTGCCGCGGCGGATGTCAGGGCGTCGGTGACTACCTTGATTGCATCCAGTAGCAGATCGAGCCGACCATCGTCTTGCCACTCGTTGAGGACAAGCCCAACGGTATCGGCGGTTGTATGCCCAGCGAGCAACTCGTCGCAATTCGCGTCGGCCATCGCCAGGGCGAAGGTCGATGTCTTGGCGATTAGGTCACCGCCGGTCGCGGACAGAGCGACGCCCGCGGCCGCCGTGATATTAGTCGGTGTTGCGAATCCCGTGGCCGTGGCGCACGTCGTTAGATTTCCACCTGTTCCGAACGCGGTGTAGACCGCCGCCGCGTCGTGGGTGCTGAAGCCGGTAGCTTTACTTGCTGTTCGGCTTGCCGTGTCGGTAGTCACAGCCGTCGTTACTGACCCTACAGCACCCGCGACAGAACCCACCGAGCCACTAAGGCTCCCTGTGATGTCAACCGTCCAAGCCGTTACTAAAGCCAGTCCCGTGCTGACCAATGAGAAGCCGGTCTTGTCGGACACCGTCACGCTGGTAGCCTTGAACGCGGACAGCGCCGTGGCAACACTGAAAGTCGCCGATGCTTGATCGAAGAAATCCTTGAACCGTCCGGCAAGCTGGCCAGAGGTTTCTGTCAGCGCTGTGCCGAGAATCTGCGCCAGATCGACTGACAGCTTATCTGAGCCGGCGACCAGTGAATCGAAGACTTCAGCCGGCACGACTTGATACTCGCGCCACACGGGCAACGTGTTAGTCATTGTGACCTTTATGGTCAGCCGTCCCGACGTGTTACTGTCAGTTGTAGTAAGCGGGATCGGATACCAGCCGTCTGCATCGTGGGTCGTCGTCGGCGACGCATCCGATGTCTGGGCAAGAGCCGCCCCGTTTTTCGCGAGTTGGATGTCCGCCTGTGCTATGGTCAACGCCGTCTTGGCCGAATAGCCGTCCGAATCACTGACGAACGGGCCCATTTTGAGAATCGTAGCAGTGCTTTGCTTGAGAAGTGGCATAATCTACAAGGCCCCCGCCAACTGCTGATAATGATGGTATTTGTTGTTCATGTCTAACACAGGTGGCGCACCCCCCGAAAGTGCATTTCCACCATAGGCGTTCCCCGAAGCGATTCGCCACTCCTGATCGTTAGTCCCGGGGAGCTTACTGCGCATCCACGGACGCCCCACACCCGTAACCGCCATTCGTTTTTCCTGCGTGTCAAGACTCACGACATTTTCGCCTCGCTGTAGTCGCTCCCGTCATCGGTAATCAACTTCTTTGTAATCTGAGTTCCCGCATTGTTGTGGATTTCCAGCGCGTCGGTGGCACTCGTCTGCACGTCTAACTTGTTTCTCAAAGCCATGTAGAGCAGCATCAGCCCCGTTCGCATGGTAGGAGTTGCCGTAGGAACAGCTACGCCAAGTTCGCTGATCGCCGTATCCAGGGCCCCATCAACCTCAACATTGATCTCTGCTTTCATCCCCGTACTCATCCCGCCAAGATCGGTCAGTCCAACACCTGCCGTCCCGACCGTTGTGGTCAGCGTGTCAATCAGGGCTTTCAGGGCTCCAAGTCCGTCCGTGCCGTTGTCGAGATCCGCCTGGAGAGCATCCAACAGCAGATCGAGCCGACCGCCGTCAATCCAATCGACGAGCACGTCCCCGAAGGCCGCGGGCAGGATCTCATAGGTGTTCGTGGCTACCGCCTGTGTCACGGCTGGGAAGAACGTTATCGTGTTGCTCGCGGGCGTGAAACCCGTTATGAGTCGCGTTTGCCCTGAGATAGTCCCCGAGGTGAACCGGATCAGCGAGTCTTTCCAATAGTCGGTATCAGCCTCGGTGCGTGCTGCATCTACCATGGTGGTTGTGGTGCCAGAGTCGGCCGTTCCCTTGGTAAGCGCCGCCGGGAGACTTGCCGGCAGCGTGGTTCCGGTATCGACTAGAATCTGTGCCAAAGAGGACCCGCCCGCCTCGATAGCCGTCTTGATTTCGGCCGATGTTGGCGCCGTTCCAGCCGCGTCGGGAACTACTGTGTTCC
>DRGC01000015.1 GCA_011050235.1 Phycisphaerae bacterium
CTGCCGATGCTGGCCAACCATTCCCGATGGTCGCTCAACGATGTCCTGGGCTCGGCCCGGGAACTGCGAGTCGACGGCGGAAGCATTCTGGCGAAGCTCTTTTTCGCTCGCGACGACGACGACGCGGACAAAGCCTGGAACAAATCCCGCCAGGGCCATCTTACGGACGTTTCGGTCGGCTACCGGGTCCAAGAATCCACCGAGATTCAGTCCGGCGAGACGGCCACCGTTTCCGGACGGCAGTTCACCGCCAACCGCCGGGCAATGCGGGTCGTTACACGCTGGACCCTCCGGGAGGTCAGTCTTGTCCCGATCGGAGCCGACCAGGCCGCCAAGATGCGGCAAGCAGCAAATCACCTTTTTCAGAACACGAAAGGAACTATTATGAATCCCACGCTCCGCGCTTATCTCGAAACCATCGGATTGCGTGCCGGGGTTTCCGATGATGATGCCAAGGCGTTTCACGAGAAACTCACTGGAACACAACTTGCTCGAGCCGATGTTCTCAAGGAAGACGAACGAGGGCTTGCCGACTTCCCGCCCGTCACTCCGCCGCAAGATCCTCCGCCCACGCCTCCGGCCGACGGTGGCAACCGGGATGATCCCCCGGCCGAAGACCCGCCGCAAGACCCGGCCGAGATTGCCCGCCAGGCGGTCACTCAGGCACTGGCCGACAACCGGACTCGCATCCGTCACATCCGCGAGCTGGCAGGCGATGACGTTTCGGCGGAAGTCGTCACCCGAGCGGTTGACGAGGGCTGGGACGTCGACCAGGCGACGCGCGTCTTCTTGGAAGAGATTCGCAAGCGCACGACTGCCGTCGGCCCCGCAATCGAGGGCTCACCGGCAATCCAGAGCAACAGCCGAGCCGCGGACACCAACGTCCGCAGCCTGGCGGCTGGCATGCTCGCTGGTCAGGGCCTCGATCCCACCCTCCACTCAATGCACCGTGGAGGCACGACTCCACTGCGGGCGGATCTGTTGACCGAGCAGGACGCCGACCGCGGCGAATCATTCGCCGGCATGTCGGCCCCCGATCTGTTTCGCGAGTGCCTCCGGTTGGACACCGGTCGCTATCATCGGACGATCGATGAGGCATTGTCGGCTGTCCGGGAAGCACCCAGCGGCGGCTCATTGGCATGGGTGTTCGGCACGAACGTCTATGCCCGGTTGGTCGCCGGCTGGGAGACGACCGAAGACACCACGCGAGGCTGGTGTGATGAGGAAGACGTGCCGAATTTCCTCTTGCAAGAGGACATCACGCTCGAAGCGCAGGCTCGCTTGGAGCAACTGGCCCGGGGCGGCACGGCCAACGACGCATCGATCAGCGACAAGCACGAAACGTACAAAATCGCGCGATACGCCAAGAAGTTCGGCATCGACGAGCAGGACATCATCGACGATCGGTTGAGTGCGATCATGCGGATGCCGACCGAGATGGGGATGGCCGCCAGACGCCTTCGCCCCGATTTGGTCTATGCCGTGATGCTCGAAAACCCAACTCTTGTGGCCGACAGCGGTGCGCTGTTCAACGCCACCGCGGTTACGACGGCAGGTGGTCATGCCAATCTTTTGACCGGCGCCCTTGCGTCGGCCACGCTGAAGCTTGCGATCACCGCCATGGGCAAGCAGCGCGATTCCAACAGCAACGTGTTGAACATCACGCCGCGGTATCTGATTGTGCCGGCGGATTTGAGTTGGGCGGCTGATGAGCTACTCAGCCCGGCGATGATCGCCAAGTTGTTCGCCGATACTGCTGATCCGCAGCACACGACAGAGAACCTCATCGCTCGTCGCCGCTTGATGCCGGTCGTGGACGATCGGATTGGGGCAAACGGCGTGATCGATCCGCGAACCGGGGCAGCGAGGACCGGCAGCGCAACAAACTGGTTCCTGGCCGCCGGCGGTCCGCGGAGTATTCGGGTGGCCTACCGCCGCGGAACCAATCGCAGCCCCGTAATGCGGTCCAACGTCTGGGACAAGGGCCAGTGGGGCATGGGCTGGGACATCAACCTTGATATCGGCGTGGCTCCAATGGACTTCCGCGGCTGGCACAAGTCGACCGGTACCGGGTAAAGCCTGACGCTGCTCGTTTACGCAACCGTTTTTGATTTGATTTTCAAGCACGAAACAAAAAGGAGTTTTCCATGGCCGAATCACTTATGGCCAACAGCGACCCGACTTTTGTCGCGGTTACCACGCCCGCGGCGGGATACGCCGTCGGCGAAGTCATTCAATTGCCCGATGGCCGCGCCGGTGCATTGCGAGGCCAGACGGCCAAGACCACTGGGCAACAGGCCGCCTTTTCGGTGCAAGCAAAGGTGACTCTTACCAAGGGCACCAGCCTGGTGATCCTCAAGGGGGCGCCGTTGTACTGGGACCGCTCAGCGGGTTCAGTCACGCCGCTAAAGGCCGTTGCCGGGGCCGATTTCTTCATCGGTGTGGCGGTTGCCGACGCCGCGGCTGCGGACATCATCGTCATCGTCGATCTGAACGTCGAGCCGTACTACACCGTCGATATCATGCGGGACCTGACCGACACGGTCGTCTCGGGCGATGCAACCGTAGTGAGGAACGCGGGGTATGCCACATTGAAGATCATCGCCACTTCCGAAGTTGAGAAGTGCGATATCATGTCAATCCATTCCGTGCCGGTGACGATCCCGTTTATTGTCGAAGGCCGTGCAGCGGTCTACGAGATTGGCAGCGGGGCTGCGGTTGATTTCAACATCGGCATCGCAAACGGCACCCACGCCACCGATGCCGGCGCGATCACCGAAAGCGTGTTCCTGCACTTCGACGACGCATTGGACATCAAAGCCGAGTCGGACGATGGCACAACCGAGGTGGCCGCGACCGACACGACGGTGGACGCGGTCGATGATACGTATTTCGATTTTGCGTTTGATTGTCGCGACTTGACGGACATCAAAATTTACATCAACGGTGTCCGTGTTCTGTCCGGGTCGACGTTTGCCCTGGGCGACGCTACCGGTCCGATGAAGTTGCTAGCACACATCGAGAAGACTACCGGCACGACGACCGGCGAACTTAGGGTTGCCAAGCTGGCCATTCGGGCGACCGACTTGGCGGCCTAGACCGACTGACCTCCTGGCACGCGGGCGGCGGATCCCGTCCATCCGTCGCCCGCTGTTTTGGGATGAGAGCCGAGATTGCCATGCCGGCCTTTGACGACGATTTCGCCGCTGCCGATGCGATGTTCGCCGAAGCGTTCGGCGGCGAGGTCACCTACGTCTATGGCAGCTCGGAGATCACGGTCACGGCAGAGGCGTCGCTACACGATTACGAGGTGCAAGATCCACACGGAGTCTTTGAGACGATCCAGAGTCGCGATTACGTGATTTCGGCCGCGGCGTTGGTAATTGATGGAGAACCGATCACGCCGCGGGCGGGAAACAAAATCAAGGAAACCATCAACGGGTCGATCGAGATTTTCCAGGTGATGCCGCTGGGGCGCACCAATCGATTCGGTGATCGCCCAGCGGCCGAACATACCGACACCAGCGAGACAAGCTGGCTGATTCATACCAAGCATATCGGAGCGGAGTAGCGGAGAACGATGGCAGACGCACAGGCAATCCTGGTGAAAGTGACGAACGCGGTGGCCGCGGAATTGCGCAGCCAGACGTTCACGCTCAATCCCACCATCCGCCGGCGGTACGTGACCAACATTGTGTTGAAGGATCTGGGCACGCTGTACGTCGACGTCCAGCCGGGCGACGTGGACACTGAGGCGGCCGACCGCGAGCGAATCAAGTACACCTGCCGGGTGGATATCGCCGTCCGCAAGCGGTTCGACACCGTGGAAGAGGACGACACCACCGGCGAGATCGAAACCGACGAGATCGACCGGTTGCTGTTGCTAATGCAAGAGATCCACGACTACTTCGTATTGCGGCGCCTGGTCGCCTACGACGAAGCGGCTTGGGTCGACGTCGAGTTCCGGCCGGTGTACTCGCCGGATCACCTATTTGAATTACGTCAGTTCACCGGGATCGTCGCGGTCAACTTCGAGGTAGTGAAATAAGATGTTCGGCATCCGAGCCAAAACAACGTTCCGCAAAAGCGGCCTTAAAC
>DRGC01000016.1 GCA_011050235.1 Phycisphaerae bacterium
GACCAAGCTCGCGCTCCAGCCGGGCTTCGAGACCCGCCGGCGGGCAAGCGTCATAGCGCCATGGGATGCCGGCCCGGCAGAGCTGGCGGAGATAGGCCGGCGGCGACAAACCATCCGGGCAGGCGAATGCGGGAAAGACGGGCTTTCGCGGCAGGAGTTCGAACTCGCAGCACGTTTCGACAAGGCGACGATTGTTGGCGATCGCCTCCGGCCAGTCGGCCAGTTGGCGGGCAAGCGTGTCGGGCGAGCGGAGGGTGGCGCCGGCCGGCGGCAGGGCGCTATCGGGCACGGAGGCGTCGGTCGTCTGAAGCCGCATCGCCGCCAGCAGCCGCGCGATGCGCCTGTCGTCGGGGTCGGCCGTCATCGCCTTGGCGACGGCCACGACCGGCAATCCAAATCGCTCTGCCGCATCTGCCAACCGGCGCAGGCGCATGTGCGACTGACATGGCGGATCGATGCCGAGCCAAAGTTGCCCGTGCGGGAATCCCGCCGACAATAGCGATTCAGCCAGCGGGATGTCCTCGACAATCACCGCCAAGCCTCCGGCGAGTTCGGTCAAGTCAGCGGCGGGATCCCCCAAGGAGCGTTCGTCGATACTGTGGATCCCCGTAATCAACTGACATAGATTCGCATATCCCACGTCGTTGGCGATCAGGACGACGGCTGAGTATGCGTCGGTCAACAGTTCAGCGCCGATAAGCGGACGAATGCCCGCATCGACGGCCAGTGTCCAGAACCTCGTCGCGCCGGCGAGGCTGTTGACGTCGGTTAAGGCCAGGGCCTTGTGGCCAAGCTCGACCGCACGCGTGACGAGCCTGGCCGGCGCGGCCGGGCTGCGCAGCAGCGAATGACCACTGCGAACATGCAGGGGTGTGGTGGCGTCAGTCATGTCAGGTGCGATGCGGACAGTGGCGGTTAGCGAGAGCGGCAGACGCGCTGCACGAAAATGTCCAATGTCCAATTCCCAATGTCCAAAAAGCCCCATGGCCATCGGATCCATTATCGCGCTTGGTCATTGGACATTGGACATTGGTCATTTGGTTAATGATGGTGTTCGAAGGACGAAGCCGTAATCGTTCTGGTCGAGTCGGCCGAGCAGGTCGATGGCTCGGCCGGCGATTATCGACCCATGCCCGAAGCGGTCGCGCACGGCGTCGATGGCGTGTTGCAGATCGTCGCGCCGCTGCCGGCGGGGCGGGGCGAACAGCCGGCCGGCGGCTGCGGCTGGGTGGAAATTCGACAGCACCACCCCCACGTGCCGCAGGGCCACGCGACGACGATAGAGCTTGTCCAGCATCCGCCAAACGCTCGGCAGGACGTCGTCGTCGGTGTCGGCGGGCTCGGGCAGCGCGTGGCGGGTAGCCTGGTGTTTCCAGTCGTCGTAGCGGATGGACACCTCCAGGCAACCGACCAGGAGACGATGCTGCCGCATCGCCCGCATGGCCCGCTGGAGCAGGTAGCAGAGCATGGCGGCGATCTCGTCGCGGTCGCAGGTGGGGGCATGGAAGGTCGTCTCGCGCGAGATGGTTTTCGGCGGCGCGTCGGGCCGGAGTTTGTGCACGTCGCGGCCGAGGGCGCGCTGGTGGATCACCTCGCCTCGTCGGCCGAACATCGCCCGCAGTGACGCCGCGGAGATCGCGGCCAACTGACCGATGGTGGTGACGTTCATGTCGGTGAGCGTGTCGGCCAGCTTCGGCCCCACGCCGAGCAGTGTGCGGACGGGCAGGGGGGCGAGGTAGGCCGCCTCGGTTCCGGGCCAGATCACCCGCACGCCGCCGGGTTTGGCGGCGGCGGAGGCGAGCTTGGCCATCATGCGGTTGGCGGCAAGCCCGACCGAGATGGGCAGGTGGACCTCGTCGAGCACCTGCTGCTGCAGAGCGTGGCCGATCTGTTCCGGGCCGGTGAAAAAAAGTGGCATCTTCGTGGCATGGGCATCTTGCCCATGCGTTCCAGTCCCGGCGCGCCGGGATTGGCCCTGGTTTTTTCTTTTGCATGGGCAAGATGCCCATGCCACGGGTATCGCCAACTGGCCGTAGGCTTCGTCGAGGAGTGTTTCCAGTGAGATGCAGTATCGCCGGCAGATATCCCAGATGTGTTCGGCGAAGCAGCGGTAGACTTGATATTGGCCGGCCAGGACGACGGCCTGGGGGCAGCGGCGGCGGGCCTCGTGCAGAGGCATGCCGGCCCGCAACCCCAGCGCCCGGGCCTCGTAGCTGCACGAGGCGATACACCCGCTGCCCACGATTACGGGCCGATCCCGCAACGACGGAATCAGCAACTGCTCGATCGAGGGGAAGAACGCGTCGACATCGACGTGAACGATCCAGGATGTGGAATCGGTCAGCATGATAGCTTTGGGCGCGTGCTTGGCGGTCGTCCGACGTCGGGGTGATTTTCGATTTGCGAGTTTCGATTTTCGATTGGGTTGGCGGCAATTGCCGCGCTCCGCCGTTGTTCAATCGCAAATCGAAACTCGCAAATCGAAAATGTCATCCGATCACTCACAACCATCAAATACCGACGCTCCTCACGCGGGGCGCCATCATCCTTCCAGCACCACTCGGTCCAGCCACCACTGCACGTCGCCGGCGGCGAAGTGAATGTAATAGGTCTCATCACCGACCTGCACGCTGTAGTGCAGGGCGTAGGTGTCGCCGCTGCGGTCGGTCCATTGGCCGTTGACGGCGTCGATAACGTACGTCCGCGGGCCCCAGCGGAAACGCACGGGCGTCACCTTCCCGCCGGTGCAGTCGGCCAGCACGCGAATCGGCTCGGATATTTCTTCGATCTTCATCGCCATCGCCCCAGGCCCGCGCACTCCTGCAGGCCGCGAGGCTCACCACGGGGACAACAACTTAATCGTCATTGTGTAAATAACTTGCGTCTTTTGCCGAACTTACGTTTCTCTGGTATACCTAACGTATCCCTAACAGTATAAGGTGATCAAATGCTCCCGTCAACAGTTTGAGTGGTGGTAGGGTGAAATTTTCCCCATCCGGCCTGGCCGGTCGGCAGATGAAAACGGGCGGCCGTTTGCGGGCCGCCCGTCGGTGCGATTGCCTTGCGCCTGCGCGCTATTTTCGTCGTTTCAGCAACGCCGCTGCACCCAGTCCCAGGAGCATGAGGGTGGTCGGCTCGGGAACGGCGTCCTCGCCGCCGGCGCCGGGGGCCAGGAAGCCCATGTAGGTCTTGAACAGGGCCAGGTCCGTGCCGTCGATGAAAGCATCGCCGTTGATATTGCCCATCCCATAGCCGCCGCTTGTGCCGAAGAAGGCTTTCATGATGGCCAGGTCGGTGCCGTCGACGGCGCCGTCGAGGTCGAAATCGCCGTACTCGGTCCCGAAGACCTCGTGGATCATGTAGTCCAGATCGCCGGTGTCGGCGGCGCCGTCGGCATTGAGATCGAACACGTCGTCGCCGCTGCCGAAGTTGTCGTACATCGTGTCGATATCGAGCGTGTCGGCCGAGCCGTCGGTGTTGACGTCGGCGAGGAGCTTGATGGTATCGCGGACCCAGTCGGCCGAGGCCGGCACGGTGACGGCGTAACTGATGTTGTACGGGGGCATGGGCCCGCCCGATCGACCGATATAGGCGTTGATGCCAGCCAACTTCCACTGCCCATCGTCGTCGTCGCGGACAAGCATGGCGCCGCCGCTGTCACCGCTGCCCAGGCCGACCTCGAAAGGGGTATCGCCAGTGGTGAAGTTCATCCGGTACACCTGGGAACTATACGACGACGTCTCGAACGTCGTCGTCAGGTCGTAGCGGTTCGTGCCCCAGCGCCGCTCGCGCGTGGTGGATGCGCTCCACGTCCAGGTGCTGCCGGGATTGACCGTTCCGGTGTAGCCCGTGCCAACCAGGACCGCCTCGTCGCCGGCTGAGAGGGACCCGTCGTACAGGTCGTAATGGCCGGTGATCATCGACGAGACCTTCAGGAGTCTCATGTCGACGGCCTTGGTTTCGCCCGCCAGAACTGGGGCGTTAAACATCTCCTGCACCTGATACGTGCTGCCGTACAGGTTGACGGTGTTGCCCACGGCGATCGCGAAATGTCGCGCCGTCAGGAAGTATCGGTCGGCGACGGCGACGGCGCTGCCGCCCCGGACTCGGCCGACGTAGTCGACCGTCATGTCTTCGTAGGGGCCGCCCGGCGTAGAAAAGGGGGCGGTGCTCGTCTCGCCCGGCACGAGGGCCGAGGCGGGCGCAGCCAGCAAGGCGACGCCCAGCGCCGCCACCGCCACCCCAAGCAGGATGGACTGCTTATGCATAGGGACCAATCCTTTCGTCTTATGCTTCACCGGCGCCACGCCATGTGTTCGCCATCATCGAAGCCGCAACGAAACCGGGCTTTATCGAGTTGTCCGACCTCCAGCGCGGTGCGGAGGCCCATCCGCAGCCACTCCACAGAAATTATACCATGATTCTTCATTTTGCCAACAAAGCAGGACAGAGCATCGGGCAAACGCTGTAGGTCGGCGCATAACACACCTGTCCCCATGAGGTTATGGGCGACTCGCTGCCGGCTGAACTGTTGGGATTCCCGCCGATGGGGCTATTGCGTGAAGGCTTCGAATACAGCGACGGCGTTTTCCAGCGGCGTGCCGGGCTGGAGGGCCTTGGCCGGCTCGAGGATGTACCCACCGCCTTTGCCCATTTCGCGGCGGAGCTTGGCGACTTCGGCGCCGATCTGCTCCGGCGAGCCGAACTGCAGCGTGCTCTGGCTGCCCAGACACCCCCAGAACGTGATCTTGTCGCCCCAGTCCTTTTTGAGCTCGTAGGGGTCCATGCCGGCCGGCTCGGGCTGGCAGCTTTCCAGCACGTCCAGGCCGATCTCGACGATGTCGTCCATGATCTCGCGCACCGACCCGCAGCAGTGGGTGATGACCTTCTTGCCGGTGGCGTGGGTGGCGTCGTAGATCTTCCCCCAACGCGGCTTGAAGAGCTTCCGCCAGCGATCGGGCCCGATGAGCACGCCGCGCTGACCGCCCCAGTCGTCGCCGAACATGATGGCGTCGGCCGGCACGTCGGCCCAGGCCTCCACGAACGCCAGGTAAAACTCGGTCAGCCGATCGAGCAGCTCCTCGACGAACTCCTCGTTGACGACGACGTCCATCAGGGCGTTCTCGAAACCCCGAATGCCCCACATCTGTTCGAACAACCCCCAGCCCATGGAGATCGTGGTGTAGTAATCGGGCTTGTCGGCCAGCGCCTTCATGGCGTCGGCCTTGCGCTCGTCGGTCTGGGCCATGAAGACATCCAGCGACGGGAACTCATAGCCCGCGAACGTCGGCTCGGGCATGCCGGGCGTTTCCAGATGGAACGGCCGCCGATCGATCCGCCACACCGTGCCGAAAACGTCCCGCTCATAGCCTTCCTTCAACGGCGTCTTGATCGTGCTATCCTGATGGCCAACGCTGCTGATATACGTGACGATCCGCTCGCGCCAATCCGCCGAGCCGTAGTGCTCGTCGAGCTGCTCCTCGATGGACCCGTCGATCGCCAGCGAATAAGGGATCGGGTCGGTTTCCTGATGGTCGATCTGAGCGGCTACCAGTTCGCGCGGTGTCATGGAAGTCTCCTCTGCAAGACACACAATCGTAACGATGCATTGGCACTATTTCACGGGGAATCGGCCCGGCTGCCGCCATGGGCGGAATGACCAATGCCCAATGTCCAATGACCAAATATGCCCGTCACGCGCCTTGGACCCGCTGCGTGGGCCTTTGGACATTGGGAATTGGACATTGGTCATTTCCACTTCTGAGTCCCTAACAAATATCTTACACTTGCGTCGCCGGCCCGTGCGCGGCAATATGTCGGTATGGATGCGGAGCGGTTCATCACGGATGTTCGGCGCGACAAGCGCTATCGCGATCAGGTGGTTCACATCCGGACGATTCCGGCGCGGGAGGCGAAGTACGCCCAGCCGCGCCACCCCTTGCCCGAGGCGCTGCAGTCGCTGCTGCGGCGCGAGCATAACATTCATCATCTCTATACGCACCAGGCCGACGCCCTGAATGCTGTCGCCGAGGGCAAGGACGTCGTCATCGTCACGGCCACCGCATCGGGCAAGACGTTGTGCTACAACCTGCCCGTCGTGGCGGCCCTGCTGGCCGACCCAGCCGCGCGGGCGATCTACATGTTCCCCACCAAGGCGCTCGCCCAGGACCAGGCCGGCGTGCTGAACCGCTGGGCGGGCGACGAGGCCTTGAAAGATGTGCTCCGCCCGGCCGTCTACGACGGCGACACGCCCTCCCACGCCCGCAGCCGCATTCGCAACAAGGCGTCGATCATCCTGACCAACCCCGACATGCTGCACGTGGGCATCCTGCCCTACCACGGCAAGTGGCACGAGTTTCTCCGCAACCTGCATTACATCGTCGTCGACGAGGTGCACACGTATCGCGGCATCTTCGGCTCACACGTCGCCGGCGTGCTGCGGCGGCTGTTTCGCCTGTGCGAGCATTACGGCGGCCGGCCGCAGGTGATCTGCTCGTCGGCCACCATCGCCAATCCGCTCGAACTGACCGAGCGACTGACCGGGCGCGAGATGACGCTGATCGACAACGACGGCGCGCCGCGCGGGCGAAAACATTTCGTCCTGTGGAACCCGCCGTTTCTGTCGCGGACCAGCGGCGACGACACCGAAAGCGCCGATGAGGTCCTTCGGCGATCGGCCAACATCGAAGCGGTCGACCTGCTCACCCGGCTGGTCCGCAACCAGACGCAGGCGATTGTGTTCACGCGATCTCGGGTGGCCGCCGAGCTGATCTACAAATACGCGGCCGAGGACCTCGCACGTCAAAACTCCGGCGACCTCGCCGAGCGCATCCGCCCGTATCGCGGCGGCTACCTGCCGACGGAGCGGCGCGAGATCGAGAAGGCCCTGTTCTCCGGCGAGCTGCTGGGGGTGGTGGCGACCAACGCGCTGGAGCTCGGCATCGACGTGGGGGCGCTGGATGCGGCCTTGCTGGTCGGTTTTCCGGGCACGATCTGCAGCACCTGGCAACAGGCCGGCCGCGCTGGGCGGACGAACCAGGATTCGCTGGTGGTGCTGATCGCCTACGACGACCCGATCGATCAGTACCTGATGCGGAACCCCGACTACCTGTTCGCCGCCTCGCACGAGCACGGCGTGGTCGATCCGTCCAATCCGCACATCCTGGCCGGGCAGTTGTCGTGCGCGTGTTTCGAAAAGCCGCTCACCGACGCCGACGAGGCTTACTTCGGCCCGCTCGTGCGCCAGGTCGCGGAGATCTGCGCCGGCGACGGCGAGATGAAGCAGATCGACGGCCGCTACTACTGGTCGAGCAGTGAATACCCCGCCAAGGCCACCAACCTGCGGACCATGGGCAGCGACACCTACGCCATCGCCGATATCTCCGGCGAGGGGCAGCATCGGGTGATCGGCCAGGTCGATTCGATCTCGGCCCCGGAGCTGGTCTACCCCAACGCCGTGTACCTCCACGAAGGCAAGAGCTACATCGTGCGGCATCTGGATGTCGAGGCCAAGATCGCCCTGATCGAGCCGGTCGAGGTCGACTACTACACGCAGCCGGTGCTGGCGAGCCATTGTCGCTTCGACGAGCCCACCGAGACGCGCCCGTGGCGGGGCGGGCAGCTTCTGTTCGCGCCAGCGGACGTGACCTGGCAGACCATCGCGTTTCGCAAGGTCAAGTACTACACGATGGAGATGGTCGGCCAGACCGAGTTGGACCTGCCCTCGCAGACGCTCTCGACGACGGCGGTGGTTTGGGACCCCGGCGAAGCTATCCGCCAGCGACTTAGCCAGGACGGGTACAACCCCATCGAAGGCCTGCTCGGCGTGCGGAACCTGATGCTGGCGGCCCTGCCGTCACTGGCGATGTGCGACCGCCGCGACATCGGCGGGATCGTGGATTCATCCAACCTCGGCCGGCCGGTGATCGTGATCTACGACCGGTACCCCGGCGGGCTGGGCTTCGGCCAGAAGGGCTACGAGGTGACCGACACGTGGATGGAAATGGCCTCGAGAATCGTCCGCGGCTGCCCCTGTCGCCAAGGCTGCCCCAGCTGCGTAGGCCTGGCCAACCTCCGCCCAGCCATCCACAGCGACCCCGACCTCGGCGGCAGCAGCCCCGTGCCCGACAAAGACGCCACCATCCTGTTGCTGCACCTGCTGGAACAGGCGGCGGAACAAGAGTAGACAATGTAGGCAACGGCGATGCCGAATGTGCCTCGCCAGCGTAATGCTATCCAGGCCGAAGGTCTGGGACCTGCCTGCGGCAGGCAGGTATGAGCCGTTCGGGCTCGTGACAACGAAGGCAGCTTGTCACGGAGGGTAGAGAAACGACGGGCCGGTCACCCGGTCAGTCAACGAGTCAACCAGTTAACGAATCAACGAATCAACGACATGACCATGTCCGAGTCACGGCGGAAGAAGTTGTCGATGCTGATGAAGTCGCTGTCGGCTGGGGACATGCCGTCGGCGCAGAAGGCGCTGGCGGAGTATGGGCATTCGGGCGTCAATCGGCCGCAGCAGAAGGCGGCCGGGCCGATTTCGCTTGCCGACGCCTGCGGCGGCGCGGAGGTGGGCGTCGAGGTCAACGGCGAGCGTGTGCCGTACTGGCTGATTCGCCGAACGCTCTCGGAGGTCTCGCCCGATGATGCCGCTATCAGCACCGAGTTCGCCGCTGTCCTGGCCGGGGCTCGCCAGCAGTTCGATGAGTTGGCGGCCTCTGCGGAGCTGTGCCATGCGGCCAACGGCTCGGCGGAGGATGTGTTGTTCATGGACCTGGAGACGTGCGGGTTCTCGGGCTCCCCGATTTTTCTGGTGGGGCTGATGCGGTGCGAGGGCGGGGAGCTAATCTTCGAGCAGCACCTCGCCCGCCACTACGGTGAGGAGGCCGGCATCCTGCAGGCGTTCGCGGAGCGGCTGGCCGGGGCGGGCGTGCTGGTGACGTTTAACGGCAAGGCGTTCGACATGAACATGGTCCGCGAGCGGTCGGCGTTCCACGCGATCGACGTGCCGCCACGCGACGGCCCGCCGGATAACCGGATGCCGCCGCACCTGGACCTGCTCCACGAGGCCCGCCGCCGTTGGAAGGGCGTGCTGCCCAACTGCCGCCTGCAGACGCTCGAAAGCCACCTCTGCCGCCGCCACCGAACGGGCGACATCCCCGGCGCCGCCATCCCCGACGCCTATCACCGTTTCGTCGACACCGCCGACGCCCGCCAGGTCCGCGACATCCTCCACCACAACCTGCTCGACCTGCTGACGATGGGCCAGCTCCTGTGCGTCCTGCTAACAGGCTGCGAGCCGGGAGAGTGAGGAATGAGATGATCCTTGATCACGTGGCCAACATTGGAGTGCCCGACGAAGCCCTTCGCAAGTATCGGAACGAATGCAATCGACTAAGAGTAATCCGAGCAGGATTGGATTCCCTCAACGCCCAGATTGCTGGGTGGGAAAGCCAAGTGGGGAGCTCCGTTGATACGGCAAGCGTGGGGCTCATGTGTTTTGGGAATGATCCCTTTCTGACACGTTTCCCGATACCACTGATTGAGTGCATGTTCCATTGGTACGCTGTTTCCGCATGCAACTTCGTGCGGTTGGTTGGGTGGGTCACGAATCAAGAAGGCGCCAGTTCTCTCTCGCCGGCAGGATATGTCCAATCGGTTCTCCCGGCAGTTGGGACCTTTCGAGACAAAGTAGCCGCCCATTTCGGCAGGACGGAAGACAGGGACGGATCCGCGGACCAACGGGCCAGTGTCTTTCCCCAGGTTGGCTTGATGAACGGAGTCTTCAAGGTGGGCATTATGAAGCTCGGAGTGCGCGTCAAGGGAGTGGTCTCCACGTCTTCTGACATGGCGTGGAGCATTACTGAGACGCATCAGGCTTTGGCACGACGTTACTGGCCTGGTGCCACCAAAGAGGCCGGTGATTGAGATGGCACTGCTGCGCCAGCGTCAGGAGAGACTATTCAACATTCAGCATTCAGCATTCGCGCAGCGGGATCTTGCTTGTAGAACGCCTTGAACTGCTCGTAGAGCTCGGGGTGTTTGCGTTTGAGGTGGCGGGGTTTTTCGAAGAACACTTCAGTGACCACCGCGAAGAACTCGGCCGGGCTGGTTGCCCCGTAGCCGCGAATGATGCTGCCGCGGTGGGCGTGCATGCGCTCGACCAGGTCCTGGTACTCCTCACCGAGGACCCGCGCCCAATCGGCATATCGCTCGCGCGGCCCCAGGTCGGGGGCGCCGTCGACGGCGCCGTCAGCGCTGTCGAGTTGATGCGCGAACTCGTGCAGCACGACGTTGCGTCCATCGCCGACATCGCTCGCGCCATGGAGGACACCGTCCCAGCTCAACACCACCGGCCCGCGATACCACGATTCGCCGAGGCGGGTCTGCTCCGTCTCGATGACAAACCCTCCAGCCGCCCGTTGACGGACCGGCGTGGCGTAGTGGCTGGGGTAGACCAGGATGGACGTCATCCGCGGGAAGTAGTCGCCCTCGCGATGCAGCAACAGCAGACACGCCTGAGCGGCGATGGTCAGGCGGATCTCGTCGGTGATAGCCAGGCCGCCGCAGCCCTGGAAGGTTTTCTCGGCCAGGAAGACGTGGATGTGGCCCTTCATCTGCTCCTGCTCATCGGGGTCGAGCGACCGCCACTGCGGGACGTTCCGCTCGATGATGTCCTCCCACGCCTGCGGAAACGGCCGGTGGCGAAGGGCGCCGCGGCGCCGGCGTTTAAGCCAGCCGAACATCACGCGCTCCCCGCTGCCGACAGATCGGCGATCGCCGCCTCGCGCCGCCCGGCCAGCCACGAGCCCAGCGCCCCACCGAGGGCGAAACACAGCACGTCGGTGATGTTCGGCTCGCGCGTGGCGATGACGAGTTGGCCCAGCTCGAGCGCCAGGCCGATCGACCCGGCCGCGATCGCTGCGAGCGCCGGGCGCGACCACACGCCCGTTCGGCCGTCACAGCGCTCGATGAGGCGTCCTGCGAAGGCCAGCGCCGCCGGCAGGACCAGGGAGGCGACGAAGTTTCGCACGTCGATGGGTCGTCCGCCGGCGGCATAGTGATACAGCGGAAGCCATTCGGGACCGGACGGTATTTTCGTCGCGGCGGCGCCCCACACGAAGCGGAACGGCTGCCAGGCTGCGTAGATCAGATAGCACAAGATCGAGCGGCGCGCCAGGGCGAGTTGTCCCCGCGTGGTCAGGCCCGTCAGCATGGCACCTAGCGCCCAGCCGGCCATCGCTCCACCGGCCGAGACGACCACATTGGCGATGTTGAACACCCGCGAGGTGATCAACACCTTCGATCCCTCCAGCGAAGCGGCCAGCAGCACCGCCAGGACCGCGCCGGTCAACCGTCGCGGGCGACCGCCGCCGCCCAGGGCCGCCGCCAGCAGCGCCGACAGCGCCGCATACACACCCACGCGCCGGACCAGCCAGTGATGCCACGCGTGAACGGCCAGCCCGTCCGACACCGACAGCACCGAGCGCTTCACGTTGCCCCAGACTTCCGAGACATCCAGCGTCGGGCGATAGGGGTAGACCGCATCAGCCAGCAGCAGCAGCGCCAGCACTCCCGCCACCAGGGCGACGGGGCGATCAACCCATTCGCGGCGGACGGCGCCAACCAACTTCCGCCAGAGCTCCGGGCCCACAGCTGCGGCGATAGCCCCCCCGGCCAGGGCCCCGCCGATGTTCATGGCCACATCCTCGATGCTGGACACTCGGGCGGGCGAGAACGTTTGGATGGCCTCAACGGCTGCGCTCATAGCCGCCGCGCAGATGCCGGCCAACGCCAGGCCGACGGCTCGTTTCCGCCCAGGCCTCATCGACCAGGCCGTCACCACTAGAAAACCTACCGGTACGTAGGCCAGGGCATTGCTGATCAGGTCGGTCTTGCTGGTGTGGCGATTGCCGATCGGCCAGAACTGCATGCCATTGCTGAAGTTATCATAGGCCTCTCGCCCAGATAGCGTGAAGTCGTAGGGCATCAGGCTGCTGTAGACGATCAGCAGGACGTAGAGAATGCACAGAATTGAGGCTATTCGCCGATCGCTAAGCTCAGCCATAGTCAATCGTATCCGATACTACTGTCAAGAGGTGGCATTGACTATGTCGGCAAGATACCGACACAGCCGCCACTGGCCTGCCCCGGAGGATTTTTTGGTGCATATGTTTGCCGGGAGGCGTAGACCGTGTGTCCCCCGTATTGAGTCGGAGGTCATGTAGATACAGGAAGTTATGCGCACGGCGTTAGCCCTGGGAGGATGATCCAGATGGATTCGAAAGACACATCGATGCTAGAGGTCGAAGTCGCCCGGAGGCCCGCCTATACTTCTTTTGGTGGGGACTATGTTGATGGGGCCGAGGATCTTGATTTTGCTGCGGATGATTCACAGGCGGCTTGGTGTCGGCGAACCCCGGAAATGACCAGTCTGAACATTAATCTGCCGGCCGATGCAGTGGTCGGTGGGATTAGGGGTGTTGACGGCCCTGGCCGCATGGCGACCTGCGTCCGGCGTGTCGTGGAAGCGGTGTTGGGGGCCAGTGCACTGATCCTGTTAATTCCGGCGCTTCTGATCTGCGCCGCTATCATCAAGCTGTCCAGCAAGGGGCCGGTCGTGTTCACCCAGACGCGGCTGGGCAAGGACGGTAAACCGTTTAAGATGTATAAGCTCCGCACGATGCGCGACAACTGTGAACGCAACGGAGCGGTGTGGGCCAGCAACGACGACCCGCGCGTCGTCGGGAGCTGCCGTTGGATGCGGCTGAGCCATATCGATGAGTTGCCGCAGTTGATCAACGTTCTCAAGGGCGAAATGGCCCTGGTTGGGCCCCGCCCGGAGCGCGGCGACATCCTCGACGATCTGGAGCAGTACTATCCCAACATTCGCCAGCGTCTGAAGATTCTGCCCGGCATTACGGGCCTCTCGCAGATTCACTGGGGCTATGACACGACCCCGGCGCGGTTCCGTCACAAGCTGCGGACCGACCTCGAATACATCCACAACCGCACGTGGCGGATGGACTTGGGGATCGTGGTCCGCACACTTCCGAAGTTCTTCGACCGTTGGTCCAAGTAGCCCGCCCGCCCGGGGACGGCCGGAGCAGTTTTGCGGCCGTCGGACCAAATTTTCTAGAAAGTAGGGGGTGACCTCTGTCGATTTATACGGGGGGGGGTAACGACGAGGACTGCGACAATAAGAGGACGAAGCATGTCAAAGCGACGCGAAGGACGCCACAAAACGTGGACTGCAATCATTCTGTGGGCCGTGCTGCTCGGCTGCACCTCAGCAAGCCTGGGCGGCGACGACAAGCCGAGGCCAGCCACGGACGCATCGTTCGATGAACTGATCGCATGGCTGGAGAAGAAGTATCTCGAGGATGAAGACGTCGATCCTTCCGACCCGGTCCTGCAGGCGCTGACATGGCGCCCGGCGAAAAAGGTAGAGCTCAAGATCCTGGCGGATCCTGAGCAGAGCGGCCATCAGGACCCGCAGTTCACGCCCCAGCCTCTGCCCAGTCCTATCCCCGAGCGAGATGAGGCCAAGACCGTGCCGCCGGAAGTGCTGGACGATTACTACCAACGCGTGGTGCGGGTCGCCAAAGAGCCCACCTACGCCGTGATCACCCAGGAGTTGGTCTTCCAGCTTCGCAGCCGGCCGAAGTTCTGTGCGGACTTCGTACGCTTCGACGTGGACCTCGAGCAGCTCTCCCAGGTGCAGCTCGAGATCCTCGGCAACTGGGCGCGCGGCGGACACAACCGAATCATGCTGATGGGTGACGAAGTCGGCAAGTATGCCGATTTCCTCGGCGCCAAGCGGGCGTTCTTCAACAGTGATAACGATCGGCGCCCCCGGGCGGTCGTGCCATCCTGTGGGGATGAGATCGGTATCGACTCGGTCCGCGTGGCGATCCCGTTCGATTGGCGCGAGATTCTATTGAGCCGCAATGTCTACTGGGAAGGCATCACCGCCAGCCAATCGCCGGATACCGAAGTGCTGGCCTATTATCGCGACGAGACCAACATGCGGGTGCTCAGCGAGGAGCAAGAGAAGGACGAGATCCCTCGCGACCGCTTCGTGGCCGCCTATGGACGGTTCAAGTGCGGTAAGGGCGAGGTGTATTTCCGTCCGTTCTACCTGGCCGAAGGCCCCGACGGGACGCGGCTGGAGTTGAACTGGATGATGTGGCTGCTGGGGATGCCCATCACCGGGCCCGCCAGCCCCGAGGTCCCCTCCGCTGTTATCGCACATCAGTTCCGCTCCGATACGGACGTCCACGACGGTCCGTGCGACTTGACCGAGTACGTGCAGCCGGACCAGCAGCGGACCGAAAAGCCCGAGACCATCACACTTTCAGCCGCCGAGGCTGCCGGCGAGGACAATCTGCCCGTCATCGACGACGCCCAGCCCCCGTGCGGCGACCGCGTTGAGAACTGCAAGGGGCACAAGGATGTGCCGGACTTGGCAGACGTTCTGGACCACACGGATCAGCCGGACTGGGATACGCCCGCCGCCGAGGCAGGACCCGCCCCGCAGTACAAGGGGCAGGATGAGCTGCCGGACTTCTCGGATGTTCTGGACCACATGGATCAGCCCGACTGGGACGCCCCCGCCCAGACCGACGCCCAGCCCGAACAGGATGCCGAGACCATTAGCTAGCACCGAGGGTCACTAGCCTGGCGAGATATCACAGCCACTGAGTCAAACAAACGCGCCCACGCAACGGCGCCCGGAAAAACAAGACGCTGCCCTGGTTCGAGAGAAAAAGGGCAGCGTCTTTTTGTCACCATTTTGGGGAAAAGGGCCAGGGACCGTTCTTGTTGACCTGGTCAGGCATGTGCGTATGATGACAGCATGCCGAGAGCCCCGAGACAGCAATACCCAAAAAGGTACCTGACCCCGTTCTCCTGCATGACTGTCCTTGAGGTGGAATCCAAAATCTAATGATTACACACAGGGCGAAGTGTTTCGACATCCTCACTGGCGTTCTTTTTGTAATGGCGGCTACGCTGCCGGTCAGTGGCTGTACCCAGGTTGATGGCGGCGCACGCTACATTGTCAGCGGCAAGCTCGCGGATGCACTGGGAAATCCCGTGGCCGGCGCACGGCTTGCCGTCAGCATAAGGCGTGGCGATCTCCCGCTGGACGATGAATCGTCGGACTGGCCCGGTTTTTCGAAGACTGAAGAGGACGGCAGCTTCAGTGGCATGTGCTATGGTGCCAACTGGGGCTACGCTCTGTTGCTTGGTGTCATCCCGGTTGGGTCCACTGGGCCGCCAACGCCTGAGGCCATTGAGGAAGTCTATGTGTTCTACCGACTGGCCAGTGGCGGGGAATGGTACAAGGAACGCGTCCAGACAGACGAGGCAGATCAGGAGAGGGCCGAGCCAGGAACTCGCTGGATCTCAGTCGGGATCGTTCAGATTAATCCTGAGTAAACTCTAACAAATCGGGACGGTTACCATTTTACAATCAGGCAATCAGCAGGCAATCAAGGCAATCAGGGGACACACACCTATTTCTCTTGACGGGATGTTGTTCGGCTCGTAGATTTGGCTGATGTCGCGTTTGGCGAGAGTCGTGTTGTCGGATTGTCCGCACCATGTGACGCAGCGGGGGAATCGTCGTCAGCGTGTCTTCTTCGGCCGGGAAGACGCACGTGGCCTACACGCGACGGATCAACTTTGGGTCCCCCGATTACCTGTCCCCCGATTACCGTCCCCGATTACGCCCGATTACTGTTGACCTGGTC